>NZ_JBEXGX010000033.1:0-85724 GCF_040607495.1 Streptomyces sp. NPDC005281
TCCTGGCCCGACGGCTATTGAGATAGCGTCATTCGACCCTGACTCGCATGACCAGGAGCCATGTCGTGGAGCCCTGCTGCGGGTCAGGGGCGGGCTCTGGGGACGAAGCCCACGGCCGGAGAAGAAGGGGAATAGTGCACGGTCGGAATAACCCCCTCCCGCCAGTAATCAAGCACCTGAAGCGCGGCTGCGTAAATGTGCAGCGTGCCCCGGACGGCCACGTCTACCGGTATCGGCTGCACAGTCTCGCCTTCAAGGGCGAGGAGGCCCACGGCGTGCCAGCGACCTGGATCGTCACTGCCCCGGTTGCCCGCGCTGTCGCCGTCCTGGAGCGGCTTCAGCCAGACGAGGAGCCCTACCTGTTCGCCAAACCGCCCAGCTCGCCCAGCCACCGGCAGCGCCACGACCAACACCACGTGCCGGGCAGCAGCACCACCATCAAGGACATGGCGGCACTGATCACTTGGATCAACGCCTACTGCTTGGCCCATCACCGGCCGGACCGGATCCCCGCGGACCGGGGACGACAGCCGCGCCTGACCACCCGGCAATTTCGCCGCACCCTGGCCTGGTTCATCGCCCGCCGCCCCGGCGGTACCATCGCCGGCGCCCTGCAATACCGCCACCAGCGCATCCAGATGTTCGAGGGCTACGCCGGCACCAGCGACTCCGGCTTCCGCGACGAGGTCGAGGCCGAAGACGCCCTCGCCCGAGGCCAGTACCTCGCCGAGATCAGCGCGGATGGCGACCGGCCCGCGCTGACCGGCCCAGCCGGTGCGGAGGCCGAAGCCAGGCTCGCCGAGTTCGCGCGCCATGCCGTCTTCGACGGCCAGGTCGTCACCGACGAGGTCCGGCTGGGCCGCATCGTGGCCCGCCACGACCCACACCTGCACCCGGGCATGTTCGTCACTTGCGTCTACCAGCCCGAGCGCGCCCTGTGCCGCACACCGTCCGGCCCCGCCGAGACGCCGGTCATGGCCGACTGCCAGCCTCTGGCCTGCCGCAACGCCGCCCTCACCCCCGCCAACCGACAGGCCCTGGCCGGTCACCTCGCCGACCTGGATAACACCCTCGCCAACGGCGACCGCCTCGCCCCGTACGTCCGCCACCGCCTCGAAGGACAACGCCGCGAGACAGCCGCCTTCCTCACCCGTCACAACCCGGAGCCCACGCCGTGAAACGCGCCCTTCCCGACGCCGACACCGTCAAGGCCGCCATCGACAGCGTCCTCGAACATGCCGCTGCTACCGGACGCCGCCCCACCATCACCACCGTCGAGCGACGCCTCTGCATCCCGCACGCCACCTTCTACCGCCACTACAGCGACCTGATCGACGAGCACTTCCGACCCCGGATCCCGGCGCCCGCACAGCCCGCGGCCGGGGAGGAGGCCAGCCGGCGCACGGAGGCGAACCTGCGCCGGCTGCGGCAGGAGAACACCGACCTGCGGCGCTCCCTGGAGCTGTATGAAGAGGCCATCCGGCAGCTCGCGCTCGAAAACGACGCCCTGCGCCAGGGCGCCGCCGTCCTGCCCCTGCCCTCACGCGCCCGCCAGACCCCCAGGTCACAGTCCTGACGTGTGCCGATCCGCTTCTAAGACCGAACCTGGGTCGGCGGACGTGCTCACGCTGCAACTCCAGATCCGCCGAGCCGACGGTGCTCGGCGACGAGCGGTCGCTGTTACACGACACGGTCGCCGCCGGTACTGATCTTCGGTCGCTTGGCGCCGAGCCGACGAGGAGCGACGGGAGACTAGACCGTCACCGCTGCGTCGCGGACGGCGAGGGCGGCTGTTGTTGTGAGAGGGCGGTCAGGCGGCGAAGGAGGCGAGCAGTTCGTTGTACTGCTTGGCGGCGGTGGCCAGGTCTTCGTCGGAGAGGCCGAAGGCGGTGCCGTACAGCTTGACCATCGGCTGGATGTCGAACTGGCAGAGCCGCAGGGTGGCGTGCCAGTTGCCGAGCAGTGTCTCGATGGTGGCCTGGTTCGAGCCTTCAGGGGTGTAGTGCTCGGCGGGGACGCCGGCGGTGACGGCGACGACGGCCTTCTTGCCGGCCAGCTGCGAGGCGGAGCCGTCCATGGTGAAGGCCCAGCCGAGGGTGAAGACCCTGTCCTGCCACTGCTTGAACAGAGGGGTGGTGTTGTACCAGAACACCGGGTGCTGGAAGACGATCACATCGTGGTCGGCCAGCAATGCCTGCTCGGCGTCGACGTCGATCTGGAAGTCGGGGTAGGTGGCGTAGAGGTCGTGCACGGTGACATGGGCCAGCTCGCGGACGGCGTCCACCAGGGCCTTGTTGGCCTTCGACTGGGACAGGTCGGGGTGACCTACGACAAGGAGAACCTTGGACATGGGGAACCTTTTCAGCGATCAGGGAGAGGGTGAATGGACGCGGATTGGTCGGTGTGACGAGTCAGGGAACTTCGCCGGGGCGCCGGAACTTCGCGAAGCTCAGGAGCGCGGGCTTAGCCGGGCACAGCGGTCAGTGGTCGATGCTGGCCATGTTGGCCTCGTCGTGGCGTTCGCCGGCGGCGGGTGTGAGGTTGTTGAGGCGGTCGAGCTGGGCGGCGGTGAGTTCCACACCGTCGGCAGCGGTGTTCTCCTCGACGCGTGAGACCCGGCGGGTTCCGGGGATGGGGGCGATGTCGTCACCGCGGGTCAGCAGCCATGCCAGCGCGGTCTGTGCGGGGGTGGCGCCGATGGCCCGCACCTCGTCGACGATGCGCAGGTTGCGCTGGAAGTTCTCGCCGGTGAAGCGCGGGTTGGTCTTGCGCCAGTCGTCATCGGCGAAGTCGTCGACGGTGCGGATTTGCCCGGTCAGCAGGCCGTGCCCGAGCGGCGAGTAGGGCACGAACCCGATGCCCAACTCCCGTAGCAGCGGGAGGATTTCGGCCTCAACGTCACGCGTCCACAGGGAGTATTCGGTCTGCAGCGCGGCCAACGGATGCACGGCGTGTGCCCGGCGGATCGTCTCAGGTCCGGCCTCCGAGAGTCCAATGTGGCGCACCTTGCCCTCGGCGACCAGCTCCGCCAGCGCGCCGACCGTTTCCTCGATGGGGGTGTTCGGGTCAACGCGGTGCTGGTAGTAGAGGTCGATGTGGTCGGTGCAGAGCCGCAGGAGTGAGCCTTCGACGGCGGTCTTCACGTTGGCGGGGCTGCTGTCGATGACGCCGGGGCCGTCGCCGGCGTGCGAGACGAGACCGAACTTCGTCGCCACGACGACGTTGTCGCGGCGGCCCTTGATGGCCTGGCCGACGACTTCCTCGCTGTGGAAGGGGCCATAGATCTCGGCGGTGTCGATGTGGGTGACCCCGAGGTCCAGCGCACGGTGGATGGTGCGGATCGACTCGGCGTCATCGAGGCCCCCGCCCGTGGTGTAGGTGCCGGCCATGGTCATGGCTCCCAGGCCGATGCGGGAGACATCGAGCCCGCCCAGTGATACGTGCTTCATCAGGTACTCCTTGTCGTGACGGCCGTCAGGCCGGTCGGTGGTCGTGCGTAGGGGGTGCGCCACCAGGTGGCGGACCGTGCTGGGGTGATCCGCGCGCTGTCGGCGCGGGCGCCGTCGGCCGGGTCGGGGCCGTAGGTGGACCGGGTGGCTGCTGGCCTCGGCCTGGCGTGGTCTGGATGTCGTCGCAGGTCAGGCTGTCGAGGACATCCGTGCCGCTCACGGGGGATGCGAACCGGCCGCTGTCAGGTGGGGGTTCGATGCTGGTGTCGGCAGGACCAGCCGGCGGGGGATCCGCGGGTTGAACCGGCTGCGCCGGGTCAGTGCTCGTGGGCCGCCGGCTCCAGAACGAGGACCGGGATCTCACGGTCCGTGTTCTTCTGGTACTCGGCATAGTCGGGGAAGGCCTCGACGGCTCGGGCCCACCACAGGGCCTTTTCGTCCCCGGTCACCTCGCGTGCCAGCATGTCCTGGCGCATCGGGCCGTCCTGCAGCTCGACCCGGGGGTCGGCCACCGCGTTGTGGTACCAGACGGGGTGGGTGGGGGCTCCCGCCATGGAGGCGATGACGGCGTAGGAGCCATCGTGCTCCACCCGCATGACCGGCGTCTTGCGGATCTTGCCGCTCTTCGCGCCCAGGGTGGTCAGGATGACGACGGGCAGGTCCCGGAGCCTCTCGTCCTCTTCCCGTGCGACCAGGACACTCAGCGTCGTTCCCTGCGTACCGCCGGAGCTTTCGTACAGCTCCACCTGGTCACGCACAAACTGCGCCTTGCTCGGCTCGTACTCGCCTTTGAGGGGCATGTTGACTCTCTCCGTGCTGTCGAAAAGGCACCCGGCAGCCGTCCTCCGTCCCGGCAGGTTGCGGGGCGTGGTGCTCAGACGTGAGCGTCGTCGTAGGCCAGGCTGTCGCCCAGCTCGCGGGATGCCTCGGCCTGGGCGAGGAGCTCCTTCGCCTTGGCCTCGGCGGCCTCGATGGCGTCCGCACCGGCGACGAAACGCTGTAGGGGCTTCTCCTGCTGGGCGATGGTGAGCAGGGTGCGGGCGAGCTTGGCAGGGTCGCCGGGCTGCTTGCCGTTCATGCTCTTCATGCCCTCGATCCGCAGGGCGGTGCGCGGGGCGTAGTCGTCGATGGACAGCTCGGGCCAGTTGGTGGAGCCGTCCACGAGGAGTTCGGTGCGGAAGTAGCCGGGCTCCACGACGGTGGTGTGGATGTTGTACGGCTCGACGTCGTAGCGCAGGGACTCCATCCAGCCCTCTTCCGCGAACTTGGAGGCGGCATAGGCGGAGGTGAACTCCATGCCGACCAGCCCGGCGGTCGAGGTGATGGTGATGATGTGGCCGGCGCGCTGCTTGCGCAGGATGGGCAGGACAGCGCGGGTGACGTTCATCGGGCCGAAGAGGTTGGTCTCGAACTGCCGGCGCATCTGCGCGGGCGAGATCTCCTCGAAGTAGCCGGTGAAGAGGTTCCCGGCGTTGTTTATCAGGACGTCGATGCGGCCGAAGCGGTCGACGGCGGCCTGCGCAGCGGCCCCGGCCTCCTCCAGGCTGGTGACGTCGAGCCTGGTGACCAGCAGATTGTCCTGCGGCCCGCCCAGGGTCTTCTCGACCTCTTCGGGGCGTCGGCCGGTGGCGACGACCTGGTGGCCGGCGCTGAGGGCCTCGCGGGCGATGTCCGTGCCCAGACCGCGTCCGGCACCGGTGACGAGAATGACCTTGCTCATGGGGGGTTTCCTTTCAGGCGCCGAGATCTGGCACCCGCTGTCTGCGGGGGTAATCCGTGCAGCACGGAGAGAGCCGCAGAGGAGGCTGGGACCGTCGCCGCGAGCGCCGTCTGTCTGAACGGTTCACACCGCTGTGGGCGGTGCACCACCAACAAAACCGGCTGTCACGCGGGGGCGGGAGTCCCTGATGAGGGGGTCACTGACAGGGACCCCCAACCCGGCGGATGCGCTCGTAGAGTGAGGCACATGGCAGGAAGAAACGACCCCAACGGCACAAACCGCGACATCCGTGATGATTTCCGCGCGGAGATCCGGGAATTCCTCGGCACGCGACGGGCCAAGGTCACCCCCGAGCAGGCCGGACTGCCCCTGTACGGCGGAGAGCGCCGACGGGTCACCGGGCTGCGCCGCGAGGAGGTCGCCCTCCTCGCGGGCATCTCCAGCGAGTACTACACCCGGCTGGAACGCGGCAACGCCACCGGCGTCTCCGAGAGCGTCATCGAAGGCATCGCGCAAGCACTGCAGCTCGACGAGGCCGAACGCATCCACCTGCTCGACCTCCTGCGCGGCGCCGGCACGACCCGCCCGCCACGCCGCCGCCCGGCCCAGCAGCGCGTGCGGCCCGCGGTGCAGCGCGTCCTCGACTCGATGGCCGGCACACCCGCGTTCATCCTCAGCGGCCGCGGCGACATCCTGGCCGCCAACCACCTCGGGCGCGCCCTGCTCTCCCCTGTCTACGCCGACCCGGTACGGCCGCCGAACAACGCCCGCTTCGTCTTTCTCAGCCGGCACGCGACCGAGTTCTTCCGCCACTGGGACGAAGTCGCCAACGACACGGTCGCCATGCTGCGCGCCGAGGCCGGCCGCGACCTCTACGACCGACGGCTGACGGACCTGATCGGGGAGCTGTCCACCCGCAGCGAGGAATTCCGCCACCGCTGGGCCGCCCACAACGTCCGCATGCACACCACCGGCGTGAAACTCCTCCACCACCCGGTCGTCGGCGACCTCGACCTGCCCTTCGAAACCTTCCCGCTCCCCGACGGCCCCAGCCAGTTCCTCCTCACCTACACCGCTGAGCCCCACTCACCCTCGCAGGACGCCCTGAACCTGCTGGCCAGCTGGGCCGCGACCAACGACGACATCGATCGGTCCGCGCCGGCCAACGACTCTCAGCCCGCCGACTCGGGCGAGACACCCGACTGACCGACGAGCCACGCGAGTCGATCTGCGGCCCGAGACCGCTGGGGTGACGTTGCACTCCAGCTCGCGGCACCGCGGACAAACGGACAACTGCCAACCCCCGCCATAATTTCGGTTCCGCGGCCCACCCCGGTCGCAGGTCCGGCCCGGGTGTGGGGGTTGTCAGTATGGGCTGGGGCAGCGTCCGGGTCACGCGGCATGTCTTCCACGTCCGCCGGCCCACGGGCCCGACAGCACCCGTATGCGCGGTGTCCGCCTTGGCCAGAGGCGGGCGGACCGTGTCGCGTGAGGCGCCTATTGGGCGGGTGCTGGTGAAGCAGGAGCACCTGTCGGCTTCCGTGTCCGGCCCAACGGGGGGCTGGAGGGCGCGAGCGGTTCAGGAGAGCCAGTCGACGTAGCGGGTGGGGGCGAGGTGGGCGTCCTTGTCGGTGAGGACGCCACCCTTGACGACGGCAAACATGCCGGCGGCGGGGTCGGTGACAACGGTCCGGCTGTCGCCCTTGTGGGTGAGGGTGACCCGGCCCAGCTCGTCCAGGGAGAAGACCTCGGGCCCGGCGATGTTGCGAATGCCCCCCAGCGGGGCGCCCGCGGCGACGTCCGCCACCGCCTCGGCCACGTCCTTGGAGGCGATCGGCTGGATCGGCGTGGCGGGCAGCCGGACGGTGTCGCCATCGGCGGTCCAGGACAGGACGGCGTCCATGAACTCCATGAACTGCGTCGCGCGGACGATCGAGTAGGGGACCGGCCCGGCCGCGAGGATGTCCTCCTGGAGCACCTTGGCCCGGTAGTAGTCCAGCTCCGGCACCTGGTCCGCGCCGACGATCGAGAGAATGACGAAGTGGCCGACGCCGCCCTTCTGGGCCGCAGCCAGAAGGTTGTCCATCGAGGTCTGGAAGAAGGCCAGGGAGGCTTCGTCGAAGCTCGGGGAGTTCGTCAGGTTGACGATGACGTCGGCCCCCGCCACCGCCTCGCCCAGTCCCTGGCCGCTGATGACGTCGATTCCGGTGGACTGCGAGTGCGGCACCGCCTCGTGCCCGGCGGCGTTCAGATTCTTGACGACCTGCGACCCGATCAGCCCGGTACCGCCGATGACCGCGAACTTCATGACATGCCCTTTCGCCAGGAGATGCGTCCAAAATATCGCATAACATCCTCTATTTAGACGTTTGATATGAGGTCAGGGTTCGTACATCCATCCAACGTGTTGCTCGACTGGCGAACTCCCTCGAGGGCCCGTCCGGGCGGCAGACTGCCCCGAACGGCGGCGTCACCGATGATGCAGCATTGCGATCATGAAATCGTCGTGAGCCACTCATTGCATGATCAGACATGCGATGCGTACGCTCTGCGCCGCCACCCTCGCGGCCGCTCCCCTCGCCCTGACCGCAACGCCTGCACAAGCCCTGACGTCATGTACGGTCAACGGCCGCCCCGTGTCCGGTACGACCGTCAGCGGTACCGCCGGCTCCGACCACATCAGCTGCGGCGCCCTCGCCTTGGGCGACAGCGTCAACGGCTTGGGCGGCAGCGACTACATCGTCATCAACGGCATCGTTGCCGGCACCGTCGACGGCGGCGCCGGCGGCGACTCCATCACAGCCAACGCCGGTACCACGACGACCGGTAAGATCCTCGGCGGAGCCGACGGCGACTTCATCTCCGTCGGCCCGAACGCCGGCACCGTCGACGGCGGACTCGGGTCGGACTACTGCCGAGTCGCTTCTGGTAACCCCCCCATCAACTGCTAACCAGGCGGATGGCTTCGGCATGGTGGCTGAGCCGTCTCGGCATACGGTCTCGACGCCCGGGTGTTCACGCAGCCACGTTTCCAGAGTGGCGGCCGTGCGGTCGGGCAGTATCATGCCTCCGGCTTGGTCGCGTCGAGGGGGTAGGTGAACAGGAGCAACTCGACCGGCAGGCTCTGGGCCGGGCGACGCGACGGGTCCTCCAGGCGGTCCCGGTAGCGGTCGATGACCTGGAGCAGGTCGGCGTTCAGTTGCTGGGCTTCGTCCGGCGTTACGTAGGCCACGTTCTCGATGCCGCTGGTTACCTGCTGCCAGGCTCCTGAGAACTGGGCGCGGCGGGCATTGACCGTGCCGGCCCGGTTGAGCCACGTCTCCCACAGCAGGTGGGCCAGGGCCTCGGAGGCGTGGGACATCTCCGCATCCCCTGAGGAATCGTCGAGGGAGAAGCCGACGTGTTTGAGCCGCCAGGGCCTGCGTCGGCCGGGCGCGTTGCCGGCTTCCTCGACGAAGCCGTACTTGGCCAGGGTCCGTAGGTGGAACGCGCAGTTCGTCGGCGTCTCCCCGACCATCTCCGCGGCTTCCGTCGCCGTGAGTGGTTCGCGCTGGGCGAGTGCCTCCAAAAGCGCGAGCCGAGTCGGATGCGCCACCGCCCTCATCGTCTTGGGGTCCGCAAGCGGGCGGAGCGGACGCGCCGCAGGGCCAGGAGAAGCTGAGGGCTGGCGCGATCCATCAGAAGACATGTTTCGAAACACTATGCTCGAAACACTACGCTTGAAAAGGTCAACGCCCCATCTCCCGAAGGGGTGTTACGAAATCAACCGATTGACGTGACCCCTGAGATCGCCGCCGCACGGCGAACAGCGCACCCGGAAAACAGGTGCTCTGCGCCAGTAGGGCTCGACGAGGGTCAGTCCCCGGACTTCGGCAACCATCGAAACATCGGCCCACCCCGGCGCGACCGGTCCATCCCGTTCCGGTACGGGTCGCCACTCGCAGGATCACGCCGCGACCCCTCGAACAGCCGCCCATCCGTAGTACGTTGTGACGCCATGCGGATCACCAAATACACCCACGCCTGCGTACGGCTGGAGCACGAGGGCCGCGTGCTGGTCATCGATCCCGGTACGTGGAGTGAGCCGGCCGCCTTGGCCGGTGCGGATGCCGTGCTGGTGACTCACGAGCACGACGACCACATCGATGTCAGCCGCCTGGCCGGGCTCGGGGTACCGGTCTACGCCCCCGCCGACGCCGGCATCCCGCTGCCGGACCGCATCGGGGTCTCCGCCGATACGGAGTTCACAGCGGCAGGCTTCCGCGTACGGGCGGTCGGCGGCCGTCATGCGTTCATCTACGGTGGCCTGCCGGACTGTGCCAACCTCGGCTACATGGTCGATGAGGCGATCTACCACCCCGGTGACTCGATGCACGTACCCGATCAGCCGGTTGAGACCCTTCTGGTCCCCGTACAGGGGTCGTGGATGAACATCGCGGAGGCGATCGACCTCGTCAAGGCGGTCAAGCCGGAGAGGGCGTTCGCGATCCATGACGCCCAGCTCAACGATCGTGGTCTCGACAGCGTCAACGGCTGGCTCGGCGAGGAGACCGATCACGGCTACCGGTATCTCAGGCCCGGCGAATCGGCCTGAGGAACCGCGGGTCCCCGGCGGTCCTCCCTCGCCTCCGGCCCAACTCCCCCTCTACAGGCTACGGTCCCCCTTGGACCCCGACGCCGTACGGTTCCGGCCCCCGCGTGCCGGTGGGCACCGCACGGCGTCGGCGGCCCGTCTCTCACTCCGTGCGCAGTGCCGTGGCCGTGCGGACCTTGGCCGCCCAGCCCGCCGGGACCATCGCGCCGAACAGGGCGACGAGCACCCCGGCCAGCCCCAGCAGCACCAGTTGTGGGGTGTCGTACACATCGAGGACCGAGGGCGGCAGGCCGGTACCCGCGGCCTGTCCCATGACCGGCAGCACATAGCCGTGCAGCGCGAACCCCGCCGGGACGCCGACCAGCCCGCCGACCACGCCGATCCCGGCGACCGAGGCGAGCACGAGGCTCACGGTCTGCCGCGGGGACATGCCGAGCGCCTTGCACACACCCAGGTCGTGGACGCGCTCCCGGGTGTCGAGGACGACGGAGTTGAGTACGCCGAGACCCGCCACGGAGACCAGCATCAGGGTGAGCAGCGCGGCCATCGCCTCCAGCAGGACGATCATGTTCTCCCCCTGGGGAGAGGTTTCGGCGAAGGCGTCGCCGCCGAGCGGCTTGACCACCCCGGCGAGCTTCCGCGCGTAGGAGGCGGGAGAGACACCGGGCTTGACCTCGATGTGGAAGGCCCCCGGTGTCACCTTGGCGAAGCTGTCGAGGTCCGCGTGGACCCGCATACCGTCGTCCGACGTGTCGAAGGCCTCGCCGACGATCCGAAGGCTCACCGTCTCCTTCTGGAACGTCACCCGCACGCTCTCGCCGATCCTGGTGCCCGTCCGCTCCAGGAAGCGGGTGGGCACCACGACCTGGCCCCGCCCGGAGATCCAGTGCCCGGCGATCATCTCGTAGCCGCCGGGGCGGGAGTCACCCTGGTAGAGGACGGCCCGGACGGTGCCGGAGACCCCGGACACCGTGGCGTCCCCCATCGCCGTGCCGTAGTACGAGGCGGTGCCGGGCTGCGCCGCGATGGCGGCACGCATGGCGGCCGGATCGGCCGTCGGCTGCTCCTCGTTCGAACCCGAGGCCGCGGGCGCCTGTGCGGAGCCGGACGGGGGCTGCTTCTGCTTGCTCTCCACCACGCCCGGCCCCGATCCGGGGCCGGGACCGCCGCTCACGGCGGTGACATCGGCGCGGTTCTCGGGATCCTGCGCGTTCGCCACCGCGTCGAGCGACTGCGTCAGCCCCACCGCGAAAGTCGCGGCGACCGTCCCGAAGGTGACCGCCAGCACCATCGCGATCGCCCGCACGGGGTGCGCGAAGGGACTCGCGAGGCCGTACGTGACCGGGCGAGGCAGCGGAAGGCGTCCCGCGGCCCGATGCGCCCACTGGCCGCGCGTGGTGCGCGGCGCCCTGCCGACGGCGATGGCCTCGACCGTACCTAGCCTCCCGGCCCGAAGTGCGGGCACCAGGGCGGCGATCGCCACCACGAGCAGCGCGCAGGCCGGCACCACGACGTCCACCCACCAGGCGACCGAGAGCGACACGGTGCCGTACACGGACTCGGTGTCGTTCAGCAGCGGCACGGCCAGCACGTTGCCGAGGACGACCCCGAGCGCGATGCCGGCCGCGGCGGGGATCAACGCCTGGGCCACATAGGCCCGTACGACCTCGCGCGGGGTGAATCCGATGGCCTTCAGGATGCCGATCCGGCGCAGGCTCGTACCGACGGCGCCACTGATCACACTGCCGACGATGATCACCGACATGACGATGCCGAGCACCCCGAACGCGAACAGGAACGGGATCGTCGCCGCGGCGCCCTGATCGGCGGCGTGTTTGGTGTCCAGCCAGGACTGGGTGCCGACCAGCGCCCCGGAGGGCAGGGCGGCGGCGAGCTTCCTCCGGTCGGCCGCGATCTGCGACTTCGTCCCCGCGGAGCCGAAGCGGTAGAGCATCTGGTCCGTGAGGCCGCTGTGCCCGCTCGCCAGGGACCTGACCTGCCCGGGGGTCGCCCACATCTCGGCGCTCCCGCCGGCCGACAGCGCGAAGCCGACGACCGTCAGGGTCCGCGCGTCGGCGGCGTCGGAACTCATCAGTGTCGAACCGAGCTTGAGGAACTGGCCGGAGAACGAGGCGGACAACACGATCTCGCCCTGCTTCCGCGCCCACCGGCCCGACTTCAGGTCCAGCGCGTCGACGTCCTTGCCGGGACCGGATCGTCCGACCAGCGTCAGCGCTGGCAGGTGCCCGCCGTCCGTGCCCACCGGGCTGATCGTCGTGGACGGGAACGGTCCCGCGCTCGCCGTGACCCCCTCCAGGCCTCGGGTGCCCGCCAGTTGACCCGTGCTGACCCGCTTCGGGTCGAACTCCGCGGTGAGGTGCGCCCCGTGCTGCCGGGCGAAGGCATGGTCGAAGGGAGCGTTCGTGGCGACCATGAGGGACCCGGCGACCACGGCCGAGGCGACCGCCATCATCGTGGCCACGGCGATCACCACCGTCTGGACGCGTCGTCTGCCGACCCCGGAGCGCACGACCCGCCCGAGGGCACCGTTGCCGAACCCGGTCATCGGACGGCCTCCGCGCGCGTGTCGGCGGCGACGTGACCGTCGACCAGATGGATCGTGCGTTTCGCGCACGCCCGGGCCAGCTCCAGGTCGTGGGTGACCAGGACGACGGTCTGCCCGCCCCGGTGCAGATCCACTAGCAGTTCCCGTACGTCCTGCCCGGAGGCGGTGTCCAGCGCGCCGGTCGGCTCGTCGGCGAGCAGCAGGGCGGGCTTGTTCACCAAGGCCCTTGCCACGGCGACGCGTTGGCGTTCGCCGCCGGACAACCTCCCCGGGTAGGCGCGGGCGTGCTTCTGGATTCCCAGCACCTCCATCAGTTCCCCGGCACGGGCCGCCGTCGCTCGCCTGCTGGTCCCGGTCAGCTGGGCGGGGAGCTGGATGTTGTCGGCGACGGTGAGGTCGTCGAGCAGGTTGAAGAACTGGAAGACCATGCCGATGCGTTCGCGGCGGAACCGGGCCAGCGCGTGCTCGCTGAGCCGGTCGATGCGCTGCCCGGCGACGGTCACCGTGCCCTCGCTCGGCCGGTCCAGGCCGGCGATGAGATTGAGCAGCGTGGACTTGCCGCTGCCGGAGGGTCCCGTCACGGCCAGGGCCTCGCCCTGGGCCACGCCGAGATCGACCGGTCCGAGCGCCGGGGCGTCGGCGCCGCCGTACCGCTTGGCCACGCCCTCCAGTTCGATCACCTGAGTCATGGGTGTGTCCGTCCTTCGTGGGTCGGGAGGCGAATGGGTCGGCGAGCCGATGCCCTGGGTGGGCCCGGTGAACGTATGGGCGGAGGCCGCGGCGGCGCGTCGGCCGTGGCACCGACATACGGCCCTCCCCTCGGACGACCCGGCGCCGGGGTCATCCTCGAGGAGTACTCCTGGCGGACAGGCGCGCTGGTCACACGGGTGGACGTGGGCCCGTGCAGCGGAGCCGCACAATGTGCGGATGGAGAAGGAGGACCCGTACGGGCTGCCGCGCGACACGTCGTGGGCGGCCGCATGGCGAGAACGGGCCGGCGACGCGCTGCGGCCGGGCACGTGGTGGGCGCATGTCCGCGACGCGATGCGGCCGGAGGGCGAGCCCGCTCCGCTGTCCCGGCGGGCGGTTCGCGTGGACGTGGTGCTGGCACTCGTACTGACGGTCGTCGCGCTGATCGTGGCGGCGCGCTACCCGGGCGACGGGCCGGTACGGATCAGTTCCAGGGTCGCGTCCGAGAACCCGGTGGCGCGTCCGTACCCGATGCGGCCTCCGATACCCGACCCGGGAGCCGTGTACGACCCGAGGTCCTCCGCGCCCACGGTCCTGGTCGTGCTCTCGGCGCTGCCGCTCGTGGCCAGGCGCAGGTATCCGCTGCTCGCGTTCGGTGTGATCGCCGCCGCCGCGCTGGCCCTCGGTGACAGCGTCTCCTGGATCAACGTGCTGACCTGTAGCGTCGCCGCGTACGGAGCTGTCGCGCACAGCCGTTACCGAACGCGGGCCCTCGCAGCGCTGATCTTCGCGGCCGTGCTGGCCGGTGTCGCCTTCCGGGACGCGGATCCCATGCTCCCCGGCTGGTCGAGCCCCGCCGTGGTGCTCCTGGTCGTCGGGGTGCTGGCCAGCCTCGTCCGGCTCGGGCGCCTGCGGCTGGAGGCCAGCCGAAAGCGTTTCACCGACCTACAGCGGGCGCAGGACAAGGCCACGCGCCGGGCGGTCGAGGAGGAGCGTGCCCGGATAGCCGCCGAGCTCCACGACGTCGTCACCCACAATGTGAGCGTGATGGTCATTCAGGCGGGCGCGGCGCGCAAGGTGATGGACGCGGCCCCGGAGCGGTCCAAGGAGGCACTGCTGGCGGTGGAGGCCGGGGGCCGTGCCGCGATGGCCGAACTCCGCCATGTGATGGGCCTGCTCGCGGGTTCGGACGCGGGCGCCGACACCCCGGCCGACGGCCTTGAGCCGCAGCCCGGCCTCGGACAGCTCGACGCCCTGGCCGAGAGGGTGCGGGCCGCCGGGACACCGGTGGGCCTGACGGTGTCGCTGCCGCACGGACCGCTGCCGCCCGGGGTGGAGCTCACGGCGTACCGCGTCGTCCAGGAGGCGCTCACCAACACGATCAAGCACGCGGCGGGTGCCGGTGCGGCGGTGACGATCGGCTTCTCAGGTTCCTGGCTGGAGATAGAGGTCACGGACACGGGAGCGGTCCGGGACTCGCCCCCGGTGGACGGCAACGGCCGCGGGCTGATCGGGCTGCGCGAGCGGCTCGCGGTCTACGGCGGCAGACTCACCACGGGGCCCACGCTCCCCGGCGGATACCGGGTCACGGCCCGCGTTCCGTGGGAGGCGGTGTGAACGCGCCCGCACTGCGCGCCGTCATCGCCGACGACCAGGCCCTGGTGCGTACGGGCTTCGGGATGATCCTGGCCGCCGACGGCATCGAGGTGACGGCCGAGGCGGCGGACGGGGCCGAGGCGGTCGACGCCGTCAGACGCACCCGCCCCGACGTCGTCCTCATGGACATCCGGATGCCGCGGATGGACGGTATCGAGGCGACCCGGCGCATTCTCGGCGGCGGACCGGACGGCTCCGAAGGAACCCGGGTCATCATCCTCACGACGTACGACCTCGACCACTACGTGTACGCGGCGCTCACCGCCGGAGCGAGCGGCTTCCTGCTCAAGGACGTCACCCCCGAGCACCTCGTGGCGGCCGTGCGACTCGTGCGCTCCGGCGACGCTCTGCTCGCGCCCACGATCACCCGCAGGCTGATCGAGCGTTTCACGCACCGCCAGGAGTCCCCGCAGGCCGGGCTCCACCGCGACCTGTCCGGGCTGACCCCGCGTGAACTGGAGGTGCTGCGCCTGCTGGCGACCGGTCTCAGCAACGCCGAACTCGCGGACCGCCTGTTCCTCAGCCCGACGACGGTCAAGACTCATGTGGGCCGCATCCTGTCCAAACTCGACTTGAGGGACCGCGTACAGGCCGTTGTGCTCGCCTACGAGAGCGGCCTCGTCTCCCCGCACGGGCCGCCGGACGTCGGCTGACGGGCTGTTCCGGCGCTCCCCGGGATCGTTCGCGCCCAGCGCAGGACCAGGCCCGGTTCAGCGGCCCTTGACCGTCCTGGTCTCGGCGCCGGGGATTCCCTTGTCCCACCAGTGATTGTGGCGGCTGTACGGTGCCGGGTCCCGCTCCGCGAGGAGTGCCGCCAGCTTCTCCGCCTCCTCGGTCAGACCACGCCAGGCCGCCTTGCCGAGCTTGTGAAACGCGGTCAGTTCCAGCCCTCCGTCCAGGCCGCGCCACACCCCGGCGACCCGGCCGTCGACGAGCAGGGTGGGCAGCATGTCGCCGTTGCGCCGGACGACGAGCGGCCGGTAGTCCTGGGGCATCACGCGCCCGGGCAGGGCATGGGCCAGCAGCGTGCTGTCCCACATCGGCAGCAGCCTCGGCGGCGCGGGGGTGTCCTCGGCGGGCACGGTGGCACCCGGCAGGTCGTACAGGACGGCGCGGCCGGGCCCGGGAACCCGTACGACCTGGTCGCCGAGCTCGCTCAGCGCCTGGGTGATCACGGGACGCCCCAGCAGGGTGAACCGCGCGAAGTCCTGTACCGACGCGGGTCCGAACGCCCGGAGATGGTCGAGGAGCAGCCGCCGTACACCCGCCGCCGCGTCCTGGGTCTCGGCCTCGGGGTCGACGGACGAGGCGAGGTAGGTGTTCGGCAGCCGGAAGGACCACGGACCGCCGGTCGGCGTGTGCTGGATCGGCGCGTACGTCCGCAGCGCCCACCACACGCGGCGCCCTTGTTCGCCGAAGCCCGCCGTGACCTCCCTCTCCACGTCGGCTCCGGCGTGGGGGCGCGCCAGGAACTCGGCGAGCCGCGTCAGCAGCCCGTCCGCGTCGTCCTCGGTCAGCTCGGTCGAGGTGTAGCGGCCGTCGTACAGCCGCGACGCCCGCAGGCTGCGGACCATGGCGGCGTGGTACGGCGCGTAGTCGTCGGCGTGGACGGCGTGCAGGGTGATGCGCATGAGGGTCGCCTTCACGATTCGGCGATCCGCGAACGCCGCGTCGAGCTCCTCGGGCGCGAAGTCCTCCACGCGGTTCCACAGGGCCACGTACGGCGACGCGGGCGCCTGCGCCTGAACCGCGCAGACCAGGCGTACCGCCTCCGCCACGTCGAGGCGCCTGCGCCTCAGCAGGAGCTGACGGTCCAGGGTCGCCAGGGTGAGCTGTCGCTCGGTGAGGGTCACGCCCGGATTATCGCGCCCCTACGGCGCCGGCCGCGCGTTCGGTCAGGATGCCCGTGAACAGTTCGGCGAGAGCCGTTCGCCGCCGGACACCGCCGGGCGGGCCCGACGACGCCCCTTGCCCGCGCGCCCGCCGTCCCTGACAGGACGTCAGGGTCGGTTCAGGGTCGAGGCGGGGACGTCACCGATAGCGGGTGCCCGGTGGCGGCGAGCACGCTGTTGTCATGTTGAACACGACTCCCGATGCCCACCGCCCGTCCCTCGCCCGCCGCGCCGCGCTCACCGTCGCCGGCGCCGCCGCCCTGACGGGCCTGGCGGGGGTGTACACGCCGAGCTTCGCGTCCCCGGACCCCGGCTCGGCCACCACCCTGTCCGCGACCGGCTTCAGCGACTGCCCCGCCCTTCCGGCCGGGGCCGACCCGGCTCGCTGGCGATGCGAAGTCCACACTGCGGCGCCGAAGTTGAGGATGGGCGAGGTCGAGACGACTCTCGCTCCGATCACCATGACGCACGCCGAGGGACCGATGCCGGACGGCACCGACGGACAGGTCTGGGGTGCGATGCACAGCGCGCCGACGACCGTTCCCGGCGGGCTGACCGCCACCGCGGCGGGTGAGCACTCGCGGCTGCTCGGCCTGGCGATCAAGCCGGAGTACGGTGGCCGATCCGACTTCTACACCGGGCAGTTCAGCCTTCGCTTCCGGTTGTCGAGCCCGCTGCTGCCACACGGATGCTCCATCGGAGCGGGCGCGCCGGTCGACTTCCAGCTCAAGCGGTCGGGGCCCTCGCAGTGGGTATCGCAGGATCCGCCGGTGATCAAGTTCTCGGCCTACGACGACAGTTTCACCGTCCCCGCCGCCGAACACTGCGGGCCCCTCACGGGGCAGCTCAACCGGCGACTGGGCCTGCCCGCGTCGAGCGGAAACCTGATGACCTACGACGCGACCTACACGTTCCGGATGTACGACCAACTGCCGATTTCCTGATGCCGACAGTCCGCGCTTCGCACTGTGGGACCACCCGCCCGGCCGGTCCACCGATCCGCGCCCGCCGCACGGCGTGTTGAAGGGGCGAGCACGCGAGAGGCCCGGCGGAATCGATCTCTCACCCGGTGGTGTGAACTTGCCGGGCACACCCGTAGCGACTGATCGGCACCGTACGTTTGGGCAGTTGTGTCCGCTCTAGACTCCACGCATCTCTCGCTCTGGCTGCTCAACAACTTCAGCACCTTCACGCTGGCCGTCGTCACCGTCGGGGGAACCGTCCTCCTCGCTGTCGGCGGCAGTGTGCTGCTGCGCCGCAGATATCCCTCGGTGGCCCGCGGCGAACACAACGAGATGGTCGGGGTGACACTCGGCATGTTCGGCGCGATCTACGGGATCATCCTCGCGTTCGTCATCGTCACCCTCTGGACCCAACTGGAGGACACCCAGACCATCGTCGCCTCCGAGGCCACGGACGCGGCGCTCATCACCCGTGACGCCGCCGCGTTCCCCGCACAGGTGCGGGCCCGTCTCGACTCCACCATGAGCGGATACGTCCACGCGGTCGTCGAGGACCAGTGGCCCCGGATGCGCGCGGGAAACCCCAGTTACGGAGCCACGGAATCCCACCTCGGAAACGCCTTCCGGGCGCTTCAGGAGTACGACCCGAAGAGCCAGAGCGAGCAGGTCTTCTACCAGGAGGCCGTGACCCATCTCAACGACGTCGCCTCCCAGCGCCGAGCCCGCATCACCATGGCCCGCCAGGAACTCCCCCCGCTGCTCCAGGCCCTGGCCTTCGGCGGCGCACTCGTCCTGGTCCCCCTCACGTTCCTCTACGGCATGCGCAAACTGAGGGTCCAGATCCTCTTCGTCGCCTCGGTCGCCGGGCTCGTCGGCTTCAGCCTGCTCCTGGTCTTCGTCCTGGACCGCCCGTTCGCCGGCGAACTCAGCGTCAGCCCCACCCCGTACAAGGAGGGAGCCCTCGCCCAGTACTGGCCACAAGCAGCCCACGACACGAACACCGCCGGCACGCGGCACTGAGCACGAGGCACTGAGGCACTGCGGCACTGCGGCGACAATCACCGGATCCCGTCGGAAGTCGCGCAGCCCTTCGCCCAACTACCCTTGCTCCGCATGACAATCGCCCGGTCGGACATCACGGAAGCCCTGATCCGCGACCTGCTGCGCGAACAGCACCCCGACCTCGCGGATCTTCCCCTGAGACTCGGAGCGCTCGGCTGGGACAATCAAGTCTGGCGGCTCGGCGACGACCTCGCCGTCCGCCTGCCCTGGGCGACACAGTCCGCGGACGCGCTGCTGCGCAAGGAGTACGCCTGGGTTCCCCTCCTCGCGCCGCGCCTTCCGCTGCGCGTTCCCGTCCCGCAGCGCCTCGGTGAGCCCGGTGAGCGGTTCCCCCGGCCCTGGCTCGTCACCACCTGGGTACCGGGCGAGCCCGCCGACCGCGCCCCCGTAACACGCCCGAAGGAGGCGGCCGTCGCGCTGGCCGACTTCCTGACCGCGCTTCACCTGCCCGCCCCCGACGGGGCGCCGGCAGGCCGGGACCGCGGGGGCCCGCCGGCCGACACGGCCGAACACCTCACCCGGGCGCTCGCCTCGGCCACCGAGCTGGGGCTGGTCAGCGATCCGGCCGCCGTTCGCGCGGTCTGGGAGGACGCGGCCACGGCACCCGAATGGAGCGGCCCGCGTCTGTGGCTCCACGGCGACCTGCATCCGGCCAACGTCCTGACCACGGACGGCACCATCTCCGGTGTGATCGACTTCGGCGACCTCTTCGCCGGCGACCCCGCCCTCGACCTCGCCGCCGCGTGGATCCTGCTGCCGGACGGCGCCGTCGACCACTTCCACGCGGCCTACCGGCCGAGCCCGGACTCCGCGACCCTTCGCCGCGCGCGCGGCTGGGCCGTGCTGCGGGCTCTCGGTTTCCTCCACATCGCGGACGCCGGCGTCCATGGCCGCCCCGGGGGCAAGCCCAGCTGGGGACCGCCCGCCCAGGCCTCACTGCGACGCCTCACCGCGTCGGCATGCATGTGATCACGCATCCCACGGCGACCACGGTCGCGCCGGATGCGCGGTGAACCGGGTCGCGCCCGGCGAACAGCCCCCGCTCCCGCGCCCCGGAAACTCGGATGCGGACACCGCACGGCCCTCTCTAGGCTGCACGCGCGCACCGGGTACGGCATCGAATCGGGCTGTCAGCGGATCGGAGATGCACGGGGTATGACCAGTCAGCTGTTCGCGATCTGCTTCAACGCGACCCGGCCGTCGGATCTGGCGCGGTTCTGGTCCGGTGTCCTGGGCTGGGAGCCTGCCGACGCCTCGGACGACGGTGTCGTGATCCTGCCGCCCGATGCCGCCGGGTTCCGCATCCGTTTCCTGCCGAGCCGGGAGCCGAGGACCGGCCGGAACCGGGCGCACTTCGACCTCACCAGCGCCACCCCTGAGGAACAGCGGCGGACGGTGGCCCGGGTCCTGGAGCTCGGCGGCGAACACATCGACGTGGGTCAACTCCCCGAAGAGGGGCATGTGGTGCTCGCCGATCCGGACGGCAACGAGTTCTGCGTCATCGAGGCGGGCAACAAGTTCCTCGCCGACACGGGATTCATCGGAGCGCTGGCCTGCGACGGTACGCGGGAGGTCGGCTGCTTCTGGAGCGAGGCGCTGCGGTGGCCGCTGGTCTGGGACCAGGACCAGGAGACCGCGATCCAGTCGCCGAGCGGCGGCACGAAGATCACCTGGGGTGGTCCCCCGGTGGCACCGAAGACGGGCACGAACCGGCTCTTCTTCGAGCTGTCGCTCGCCGCCGACACCGCTCTGGAGGCCGAGGTCGACCGCCTGGTCTCGCTCGGCGCGACGCACCCGGCCGGCGGAGAGGGCCACGGCGAGCGAGTCCTGCTCCTCGACCCCGACGGCAACGAATTCGTCGTACGGCGGGACCGGTAGCCCACGGCGGTCACACCGTCACTCGTTACGGACCGTCGTCGGACGGACGCGCCGGGACGCGTGCCCGGTTTCGCGTCCGCTCGCGCGCCTGGGGCGGCCCAGGAGGACTCCGGCCAGGACCAGGACGAGTCCGCCCAGTTGCTGGACGGTCAGCGCCTCTCCGGCGACCACCGTCCCGAGCAGTACACCGGTGACGGGATTGAGCAGGCCGATGAGCCCGACCGTCCCCGTGGGCAGATGCCGCAGCCCCGTGAACCAGGCGGCGAAGGCGAGCGCGGTGGCGATCAGGGTGACGTAGCCGAACGCGAGGAGCGTCTGCCCGGAGAGCTCGGGCGGGCGGCCTTCCACGGCCGCGGCGACCGGCAGCAGGAACAGACCTCCGGCGGTGAGCTGCCAGGCGGTCGAGGCGAGGACGTCGGCGCCCGTGTTCCACCGTTTGGCCAGGATGTACCCGAAGGACGACACCAGCATCGCGGCGGCCGAGGCGAGGACTCCCGGAACGCTCACCGCCTTCACCCCGGCGAGCAGCATCAGGCAGACCCCTGCGAGTCCGGTCACGGCGCCGGCCAGGTGCGCGGGCCTTGGCCGCTCGGACACCAGGGGCCAGGCGACGAGCATCATCGTCAGCGGGGCCACCGCCATGACGGTCGAGGCCACGCTCGTCGGGAGCAGCTGGGATGCGGCGTAGACGAGGACGAAGAACACGCTCATGTTGAGCAGTCCGAGCACCGCGGAACGCCACCACCAGGCGCCGCGCGGCAGTTTCCTGCACAGGGCGAGCAGTACGAGGCCCGCGGGCAGCGCGCGCAGGGCGGCCCCGTAGAGCGGCCGGTCGGCCGGCAGGTACTCGTGGGTCACGAAGTAGTTGGTCCCCCAGGCCACCGGCGCGATCGCGGTCAGGGCCACCCATCGCATATTAGCTTCCATGGAAACCAGTATAACTTCCCGGGAAGCTATACTGGTGGGCATGGAGCACGGAGAACCTCTCGACCGCGTGGCCCGCATCCAGGCGGAGTGGCGACGCGAGCGACCCGACGTGGACATCACCCCACAGGGAGTGATCGGCCGACTGCACCGGCTGGCCGACCGGCTCAGCGAGGAACTGTGCCTCGTCTACGACCGCTACGGCCTGGGCGAGGGCGAGTTCGACGTCCTGTGCGCACTGCGCCGCGCCGGTGAACCCTACGAACGGGCACCCGGCGAACTCGCCGCCCACACGATGGTCACCACCGGCGCGATGACGAAGCGGATCGATCGCCTGGAGCGGGCCGGGCTCGTCACCCGCCGTCGTTCCGACGATGACCAGCGCGGCCGGATCGTCGCCCTCACCAGGCCCGGACGCGAACTGATCGACCGGGCGTTCACCGACCACATGCGCAATGAACGCCGTCTGCTGGATCTGCTGTCCCCGGCCGAGGCGGAGTCGCTGGAGACGCTGCTCGGCACCTGGCTCTCCGGCATGGACCATCCGCGTAGTCCCGGCGACGCGTAGGAGGCCCCGGGAGGTCGAGGGAGTCGTCCGGGCCGCACGCTACGTTGGCACCATGATCGAGGGCGAGAACAGGACCGGACCCATCAGGCCGCAGCGCTTCCACGAGACCGCGGGCCTGGAGGACTGGCGTGTGGTCGGCGAGGGCGCGTGCACCTACTTCCGTACCGGGTCGTTCCCGGTCGGCGCTCAACTCGTGCGGGCCATCGCCGAGTTGCCGGGTGTCGTCGACGACCACCCGGACGTCGACCTGCGCCGGGAGGGGGTGACCGTACGACTGATCACGCTCACGGACGACTACTACGGACTGACCGAGCGGCACATCGATCTCGCCGGGCAGATCTCGGCGCTCGCACGCTCGCTGGACCTCACGGCCGATCCGTCCGCCGTCCAGACCGTCCAGGTCACCGTGGACGCGCTGTCGGGTGCCGACGTGGTGCCGTTCTGGCGCGCCCTGCTCGGCTACACCGACCGCGCGGGCAGCGACGAGGATCTGGTCGACCCGGGCGGCCGCGGAGCGCCGTTCTACTTCCAGCGGATGGACGCCCCGCGGCCTCAGCGCAACCGCGTCCACATCGACGTATGGGTGCCGTACGACCGGGCCGAGGCACGGATCGCCGCTGCCCTCGCGGCCGGCGGCCGCCTGGTGAGCGAAGCCGACGCCCCGTCGAACTGGGTTCTCGCCGACCCCGAGGGCAACGAGGCCTGCGTCGGCGTGGCCGGTCCCCCCGGGCCCGCCGCCGGTCACTGACGGCCGGCGGGGTCAGCGCTCGGGGCCCATGCCGGCCAGCTCCGTCGCCCGCTTCAGCGCAGGCACGAACTCCGGCTTCCGCTGGAGGACAAGGATCGCCACGGGCTTGGCGTCGCTGCGCACCAACTCGAACCGGTGGAAGGTGAGCAGGGGCGACATGTTGGACATGTGCTTCAGGACGGTGACCCGGTCCCACGGCACGGTGTGCTTCACCTGGCCGAACAGACCGGTGACGGCGAGGCCGCCGGTGTGGAGGTGGCACACGCGCACCCCGAGCCGCGCGGACGTCCGGCCCCACGCGGCCCGCAGTCCGACCAGGCCGAGGATAACGGCGGTCGTGGTCAGACCCTTGGAGAGCGCGTTGTCGGGCCTGTTGACGATCAAGGCTCCCAACGCGATGAGGCAGAAGAGCACGGCAAGCCGGCGGAGCATCTGGAGAACCGCCCCCGTGACGCCCCCTATCGGGTAACTCCCGCGTCTCGCACCGAGTTCGGTCTCACTTCCCCCACGCCGCACGTCCCCGCCCCCTCGCCACCTGCACGACCCGATCGACGGAACAACCTATCAGGGCACCCTCTTGGCGTGACCGGGCCACATCTGCGGTCGACCGTAAGGAAGTTCAGGGTTCGGGACCCGCGTCCTTGACCCTCACGTGGCGTCATGCCGCATGGTCGAGGGCGTGGAGGAACACCTGAGCGTGGGACGCGTCGCGGAGCTGGCCGGCGTGAGCGTCCGCACGCTGCATCACTACGACGAGATCGGCCTCGTACGGCCGTCCGCGCGGACCGCGGCCGGATACCGCGCCTACGCGGCGCCCGACGTGGAACGGCTGCGGGAGGTGCTCGCCTATCGGCGGCTGGGCTTCGGGTTACGGGAGATCGCGGATCTGGTCGACGACCCGGCCACCGACGCGGTCGCGCACCTGCACCGCCTGCTGCTGCGACAACGCGACCACGCGGCAGCCATGGTGACGGCGATCGACAGGGAACTGGAGGCAAGGGCCATGGGGATCAGGACGACACCGGAGGAACAACTGACCATGTTCGGAGCGAAGTTGTACGACGCCATCGGGTCCGCCTACCCGGCGACACGGCGGACCGAGCCACGGATCGCCGCGCGGGTCTGGGACGCGCTCGGGGACGCGCGAACGGTACTGAACGTCGGCGCGGGCACCGGCTCCTACGAACCCCCGGACCGCGAAGTGACCGCGGTGGAACCGTCGGCGGTCATGCGGGCACAGCGTCCGGCGGACGCGGCGCCGTGCGTGGCCGCCGAGGCGGAGAGCCTCCCGTTCGAGGACCGGTCCTTCGACGCGGCGATGGCTTTCAGCACGGTTCATCACTGGCGGGATCCGATCGCCGGGCTGCGCGAGATGCGGCGCGTGGCCCGGCGCGTGGTGGTGGTGACGTACGACGCCGGGGACCCGGCCGGGCGTGAACGGTTCTGGCTGGCCCGCGACTACCTGCCCGAATTCGCGGACCTTCTCGTGGGCTGGCCGTCTCTGGCCGACCTGACGCACGCGATCGGGGGCCGGGCCGAGCCGGTGCTCGTTCCGTGGGACTGCGCCGACGGCTTCTTCGAGGCCTACTGGCGCCGGCCCGAGGCGTACCTGGACGAATCCGTGCGCCGCGCGGTGTCGGTGTGGACCAGGGTCGGGCCGGAGGCCGAGCAGCGGGCGGTGACCGGACTCCGTGAAGACCTTTCAACGGGCCGGTGGGCCGAACGCAACCGCGACCTGCTCGCCCTCGACACGGCGGAACTCGGCCTGCGCCTGCTCGTCGCCTGACACCGAAGACGCGTACCCGTTCGTCGCGCGCCACCGTGCCACGGGGGAAGCCGGCCGGTCCAACCGGACCGCACATGGCGAAGGCAAGGAGAGCCCTCTCCTTGCCTCTCCTAACGTATAGCGCACAGGGGGCCTTGCCGCAAGGCCCCGGTCACGGCGCACAATCGTCGGCCTGTGCCACAACCGGCGGAGACGTGTGGCCGCGCCGCCCGACCGGCGGAGCGGCCGGACGGCTCGCCCGCGGGAAGGCATGCAGGGACGAGGACATGCTCGACAAGGGGTTCGACAGAGTTGGAGGCGGGGGTGATCCGATCGGACATCGCGGTACGACGGAGCACCGCTGCCGCCTCGGAGGCATCACCGATGACTGAGCAGTACGTGCTGGAACTTCAAGAGGTCGACGAAACGCAGGCCGCGGCCGTCGGCGGCAAGGGCGCGAACCTGGGCGGGCTGTCGCGGATCGAAGGCACCCGTGTGCCGGCCGGCTTCTGCGTGACGACGGACGCCTTCCGGCGGATCATGGCGGAGGCTCCGTCGATCGACGAGCCGCTCGAAGAGCTGTCGCGCGTGAACCCGGACGACCGGGAGGCGATCCGCACGCTCAGCGCCCGGATTCGCCGGAGCATCGAGGAGACGGCCGTCCCGGGTGAGCTCGCGACGGCGATCACCCGTGCGCTCGCCCGGCTCGGCGAGGGGGCCGCGTACGCCGTCCGCTCCAGCGCGACGGCCGAGGACCTGCCGACGGCTTCCTTCGCCGGTCAGCAGGACACGTATCTGAACGTCGTGGGGACGACGGAGATCCTTCGGCACATCAGCCGGTGCTGGGCCTCGCTGTTCACCGAGCGGGCCGTGACCTACCGCGGGCGGAACGGCATCGACCACCGTTCGGTCCACATGGCCGTGGTCGTGCAGCGGATGGTCCTCCCGGAGGCGTCCGGCATCCTGTTCACGGCCGACCCCCTGTCGGGCAACCGGAAGGTTGCCACCGTGGACGCCGGTTTCGGCCTCGGCGAGGCGCTGGTCTCCGGACTGGTGAACCCGGACGTCTTCAAGGTGCGCGACGGGCAAGTCGTCGCCAGGACGATCGCCGCCAAGAGCCGTGCCGTTCAGGCCCTGCCCGGCGGTGGTACGCGTGAAGCGGCGATCGACCCGCGGCAACAGGAGCGGCCGGCGCTGACGGACGGGCAGGCCGTGGAACTCGTACGGCTCGGGCGGCGGATCGAAGCGCACTTCGGCCGCCCTCAGGACATCGAGTGGTGCCTGGCCGCCGACGGCTTCCGGATCGTCCAGAGCCGGCCGATCACGACGCTGTTCCCCGTCCCCGACAGCGGCGACCAGGAGAATCACGTCTACGTCTCCGTCGGCCACCAGCAGATGATGACCGACGCCATGAAGCCGCTGGGGCTCTCCATGTGGCGGCTGACGGCCATGGTGCCGATGCACGAGGCCGGTGGAAGGCTGTTCGTCGATGTCGCCCCGCGGCTGGCGTCGCCCGCGAGCCGCGCCGCACTCCTGGAGGTCATGGGCAGAGGCGATCCGCTGGTCAGGGACGCTCTGGAGACCGTCCTCGGCCACGGGGATCTCGTCCCCCCGCTCCCGGACGCGGCCCTCGCCGGGCAGCCGGCAGGAGGTGCGTCCGCCCCGGCCGAGGCCGATCCGGCCGTCGTCACCGAACTGATCGGGCGCAGCCGGGCGTCGGTCGCGGCCCTGGAGAGCGGCATCCTGGCGAAGACCGGCCCGGCTCTGTTCGATTTTCTGCTGGAGGCCTTCGCCGAGCACAAGCGGGTCCTCGGTGATCCGCTGAACATCCAGGCGATCATGGCGGGAATGGAGGCCACCTGGTGGCTCAACGACAGGCTGCTGGAGTGGCTCGGCGAGAAGAACGCGGCTGACACCCTCACCCTGTCCGCCCCCGACAACATCACGTCGGAGATGGGACTTGAGCTGCTCGATGTCGCCGACGTGATCCGCGCGCTGCCGGAGGTTGTGGCGTTCCTGCGGGACGTCGAGGACGCGGGCGTCCTGGGCGAGGGCTTCCTGGACGAGCTGACGAAGGTCGCGGGCGGGACCGAGGCCCGCGATGCCATCGAGGCCTATCTCGACCGGTACGGCATGCGCTGCGTCGGCGAGATCGACGTCACGAGGCCGCGGTGGCGCGAGCGCCCCGGCACGCTCGTGCCCGTGATCCTCGACAACGTCAGGAACTTCGAGCCGGGCGCCGCCGGGCGGCGTTTCGAGCAGGGGCGGCGGAAGGCGGCGCAGAAGGAGCAGGAGGTGCTGTCGCGCCTGCGGGCCCTGCCGGACGGGGACCGGAGGGCCGACGAGACCAAACGGATGATCGACCAGGTCAGGGCATTCGCCGGCTACCGGGAGTATCCGAAGTACGGCATCGTGAGTCGCTATTTCCTCTACAAGCGGGCGCTGCTGGAGGAGGCCGGG
Organism: Streptomyces sp. NPDC005281; assembly: GCF_040607495.1. Lineage (NCBI taxonomy): Bacteria > Bacillati > Actinomycetota > Actinomycetes > Kitasatosporales > Streptomycetaceae > Streptomyces > Streptomyces sp. NPDC005281. The sequence continues at coordinate 26,935 of NZ_JBEXGX010000033.1, forward strand.
CGGCTCGTGCGGGCCGGCGTGCTTGCCGAGAAGGAGGACGTCTTCTACCTCACGTTCCAGGAGTTCCACGACGTCGTCCGCACGAGTCGGGTGGATCACCGGCTCGTCCGGCAGCGCAAGGACGCGTTCCGGTCGTACCAGGCGCTCACCCCGCCCCGGGTGCTCACCTCGGACGGCGAGGCCGTCACCGGGGCGTACCGGCGTGACGACGCACCGGACGGCGCCCTGATCGGCCTGCCCGTCTCCGCCGGGACCGTCGAGGGAAGGGCCCGCGTCATCCTCGACATGGCCGACGCCGATCTCGAAGCGGGCGACATCCTGGTCACTCCCTTCACGGACCCGAGCTGGTCGCCGCTGTTCGTGGCGGTCGCCGGTCTGGTGACGGAAGTGGGCGGCCTGATGACCCATGGAGCGGTCATCGCCCGGGAGTACGGCCTGCCGGCCGTCGTGGGTGTCGAGGGGGCCACCCGGCGGATCCGGGACGGGCAGCGGATCCGCGTGCACGGCACGGACGGGTACGTCGAGATCCTGCCCTGAGGAACCGCGCCGAGAGGCGCGTGGCCGCCGGGAACCGCCCGGTCGTACATGCGCCGGGTGCGATGATTGGGGTATGGGACGACAGAGGACCAAGCCGGCTCCGACGCCGCCGACCACCACGCGTGGTCGGCGCACTCGTGACGGCCTGATCCTTGCCGGCCGGGAGGTGCTGGAGCAGCAGGGCTGGTCGGCCTTCAGCCCCGAGGCGGTGGCCCAGGCGGCGGGCGTCTCGTACGGGACGTTCTATACGTACTTCGAGTCCAGGGAAGACCTGCTGCACCACGTCGTCCGATCGGTCGTCGGCGAGATGTTCGCGTCCAGCCTGGTGCCGCCGGACACCGTCGACGATCCGTACACGAAGCTGGTGGAGGCGAACCGTCTCTATCTGCGTGCCTGGGACCGGGCGTCGAAGGTGCTGCGGCTCGTGGACCAGGGAGCGGCCGCGGACGAGACGTTGCGGCAGATGGTCCTGGAGATCCGGGAGTTCTACGTCAGCCGTGCCACGAGGGGCATCCGACGGCTCCAGGACGCGGGGCTGGCGAATCCGAATCTGGACACCCGGCTGACGGCCCTGGCGCTGGGCTCGATGGTCGAGCAGGTCGCCCACGCGAGATCCTCCATGGACGTGCCGTACGACGAGGACACTGTGGTCGACCACCTCTCGCGGTTGTGGGCGTCGGCCATCGGCCTGCGGGGCGCGCCGGACGAGGGCTGGGCCGATCGGGTCGGCGCCTCCACGGGTACGACGTCAGGCTGACGCAAGTGGGCTGGGGCATCCGGGAGTTGTCCTGTCGATCCCGGCCGGGGCCCGAACAGCGAGGTACCAGAACAGCGAGGTACCGCACGGCCGTTCCGGTGTGCCGTCTACTGAAGCCGATGACACGGCGCCAACGCCAAAGTCACCGCGCGGCCGGGTTGTCGTGGTCGTCGAGCAGGGGGCTGTGGCGTTCGGTGAGCGGGCCGACGCCGAGATCCTCACGCATCAACTTGCGCATCTTGGCCGCCGCTTGGCCGCGCGCCTCCCAACGGGCCCGGTCCTCCGGACTGCTGACGGCGGCGCCGTCGACGTAGCCGTCACAGATGCGCTTCAGGCAGTGGAAGACGCCGTTGGAGGCCTTGACGACGGGTTGGGGCGCGATCAGCCACATCCGTTCCGACGCGACACCCATGCCCGAGTCCCGGAAGGCTTCGCGCAGCGCGAGCGCCCGCTCGTCGTCTGAAGGATGCTCTCGCTCGGCCAGGGCCCGCAGGGTCTCACCGAGGACCTTCACGGTGGTGGTGTACTGCGTGTAGATGTCCAGCCGCAGCCGAACTCCTTCCTTGGCGTCCTCTCGCCTCCACCGATTCCGGTCGGCGATGAGGGTGGAGCCGATACCTATCGCGGCCCCGGCCAGGGTGGAGAGCAGTGGCAACCAGTCCATGCGGGCCAGCTTGGGCCATCCCGTGCAGTCGGCACCAGTACGGACGTGCGGAGGACTCCGGGCGCGGGGACGGTTCAGGATCCTGTGAACGCTGGTTTCCGCTTGGCCAGGAAGGCGTTCAGACCTGCCTGACAGCCCTCCGAAGCGCCGGTGAGGGCGATCTGCTCGGCCTCGCGTTCCAGCGCGGCGTCCAGTGTCGATCCGGACGCGAAGGTCACGGCGGCCTTCATGGCGGCGAACGCGCGGGTGGGTCCTGCGGCCGATTCGGCCGCGCCCCGGTGAACAGTGCCCTCGAAGTCCCCGTCCGCGACGACCTGATGCAGCAGTCCCAGGCCAGGGCCTCGGCCGCGCCGAGGAGCCGGGGGCGCAGCAGCAGGTCGAGCGCTGCCGCCCGCCCGGCGACGCGGGGCAGGATCCAGGAGATCCCGGTGTCGCAGGACAGGCCGATGCCCGCGAAGGCGGTGGTGAAGGTCGCGGACGAAGCGGCGATACGGATGTCGCAGGCCGGCGCCAGGGCCATCCCGGCGCCCGCGGCGATCCCGTTCACCGCGGCGACCACGGGCTTGGGCATCGTCAGGAGTGTTCGTACGAGAGGGTTGTACTGCTCTCGTACGGCATCGGCCATGGCCTGCCCTTCGCCCGCGGAGCGTGCTTCCTCCAGATCCTGGCCCACGCAGAAGGCCCGTTGGCCTTTCGATTGACGGGAGTTGGATATCAGACGGTCGTCGACGGGGCCGTGTGGACCGAGGTCCTGATGCCGAGGCCGAGCAGCGCTGCGTCGTACTGGGCCTTCAGTACCGTGACGAGGTCGGCGACGGTACGGCTCTCCTTGAGGGCGCCGATGCCCTGGCCGGATCCCCAGATGTCCTTCCACGCGCGGGCGTTCGTGTTGCCGCCGGAGCCGAAGTCCATCGCGGACGGGTCGGACTCGGGAAGGTCGTCGGGGTCGAGTCCGGCGGCGGCGACGCTCCCGCGCAGGTAGTTGCCGTGGACGCCCGTGAACAGGTTGCTGTAGACGATGTCCTTGGCGGTGCTGTCCACGATCATCCGCTTGTAGGCGGGCGAGTTGTTGGCCTCGGCGGTGGAGAGGAACGCCGACCCGATGTAGGCGAGGTCGGCGCCGGCGGCCAGCGCGGCCAGGATCGACCGGCCGTGGGCGATGGCTCCGGACATCAGCAGCGGGCCGTCGAACCACTCACGGATCTCCTGGAGGAGGGCGAAGGGGGACTGCGTGCCCGCGTGGCCGCCGGCGCCGGCGGCCACGGCGATGATGCCGTCCGCACCCTTCTCGACGGCCTTGCGGGCGAATTTGTCGCTGGTCACGTCGTGCAGGACGATCCCGCCGTACGAGTGCACGGCGTCGTTGATCTCGGGACGCGCTCCCAGTGAGGTGATCACGATCGGCACCTGGTGCTTCACGATCACGTCCATGTCGAGCTCGAGGCGGTCGTTCGAGCGGTGCACGATCTGGTTGACCGCGAACGGGGCGACGACGGCGTCCGGATGCGCGGCCTCGTACGCGGCGTTCTCCTCCGTGATGCGGTCCAGCCAGTCGGACAGCAGCGACACGGGCCGGGCGTTCAGAGCCGGAAACGAACCGATCACACCGGCCTGGCACTGGGCGATGACCAGTTCGGGTCCGGAGGCGATGAACAGGGGCGAGCCCACGACGGGCAGCGTGAGGGGCCGGGACAGGGCGGGAGGCAGCGGCATGGCGGGTCCTTTGACGGCTTTCGTCGGGCCCTCTGCGGCATGACGGCCGGCGGAGGGGACCTCGGCAGGGGCAGGTCAGCGATTGTGCAACTTGTTGCACAATCGCCGCAAGGGTGCCGCCGCCCGGCCGGGCGCCACCGATGACGTCGGCACCTGTACGCCCGACCGCTCCGCAGGCGATCTGACCAGCGGCTTTGCGGGGGCAGGTCCGGCCGCGTCAAGAAGCTGACTTTTTTGTCGAAGAGACGGGTATCACAGTCGCCATGGCCACGCCCGGAAATCCGTCGCTTTCGTGGGCGAGTCATAAATCGAACCGCCATGGGCTCAGCCAAGGACGCGCGACGCCAGTCACGTACTTGACTATTTTGTCAGCTTGCTTGACGCTGCCGTCATCGCAGCCCCCGCTCCCCCGTGAGCGGTGCGGCTGTTCGCGTCACGACCCGAGAGGGACACGCATGGACGTCAAGTTCGATTTCAGCGGCAAGAGGGTGGTGGTGTTCGGTGGCACCTCCGGCATCAACCTCGCCATCGCCGAGGCTTTCGCCGCGCGGGGTGCCGCGGTTGCGGTGGCCAGCCGGAAGCGGTCCAACGTCGACACGGCCGTGAGGCGGCTCGCTGTCCACGGGAACCCCGTGCGCGGCTTCGTGGCCGACGTGCGGGACATGGAGTCGGTGACGGACGTCTTCGAAGCGGTGCGTTCGGAGTGGGGGGCGGTCGACGTCCTGGTGTCCGGGGCGGCAGGCAACTTCCTCGCGGAGGCTGGCGAGTTGTCGTCGAACGGCTTCAAAGTGGTCGTGGACATCGACCTGAACGGCACCTTCCACGTGATGCGCGCCGGTTTCGAGCACCTGGCTCCCGGCGCCTCGGTCATCAACATCACCGCGCCGCAGGCGACGATCCCCGTGCACTATCAGGCCCATGTGTGCGCGGCGAAGGCCGGCGTGGACCAGCTGACCCGGGTTCTCGCGCTGGAGTGGGGCGGCAGGGGCATCCGCGTGAACGCGATCGCACCGGGCCCGATCGCCGGAACGGAGGGGCTGGCCAGGCTCTCTCCGGGCGATGACCCGCAGAGCGAAAGGTCGATCGGAACCGTTCCGCTGGGCCGGTTCGGCACCACGGACGAGATCGCCGATCTGGCGATGTTCCTCTCGTCCTCCGCCGCCGCCTACATCTCCGGCGCGGTGATCCCCTGCGACGGCGGCGGCTCGTTCGAGGTCGTCCGCGCCATCGAGGAAGCCGGCCGCTTCCTCGCCTCGGCCCCGCGGTGACGCCGATGCACACCAGCACTCGCGTCGCCCCCGTTACCTTCTTCGTGGCCTCGCAATGAGGCTCCCGGCCTTCGGCCCCGGCATGACTTCGCCCCCTTGTCGATGATGATCGAAAAAGTGGTGTCACCGGGATCGAAGGCATTGGCAGACCGCTGATTAGAGGCACGAGCGCCGGACCCGTGGATGGGCGAGGCAGTCTCTTCGTAACGTGGATGCCGGCACGCTGATGCCGCAGGTGAGGCCGGGGAGAGAGCGAGCACGGGAGCAACAGGCATGACCGCTGGCGATGGCATCGACGTCTACCTCGGTCTGGATGTCGGCAAGGACGGACACCACGCCACCGCCGTCAACCGGGCGGGGAAGAAGGTGTTCGACAAGCCGCTACCCAACAGCGAGCCGAAGCTGCAAGAGTTGTTCGAGAAACTGCAGGCCAAGCACGGGACAGTGCTGGTGGTCGTCGATCAGCCGGCTTCTATCGGGGCCCTTCCGCTGGCGGTTGCCCGCGATGCGGGTTGCCAAGTGGCCTACTTACCCGGCCTGACGATGCGGCGGATCGCCGATCTTTATCCCGGCGAGGCCAAGACCGACGCCCGTGACGCGTTCATCATCGCCGATGCCGCCAGAGCGATGCCCCACACCCTGCGGACCGTCGATCTCGCCGACGAGAAAATCGCGGAGCTGGCCATGATCACGGGCTTCGACGACGACCTGGCAGGCGAGTCCACCCGAATCGCCAACCGGCTCCGAGGTCTGCTGACCCAGATCCATCCGTCCCTGGAACGGGTCCTGGGCCCGCGAATCCAGCATCCGGCCGTGCTCAGGATGCTGGATCAGTTCGGCTCCCCGGCCCAGATCCGCAAAGCAGGAAGACGACGTCTGGTCACCCTGATGCGGCCGAAGGCACCCCGCATGGCCGAGCGACTGGTCGACGACATCATTGCCGCACTCGACGAGCAGACCGTCGTCGTCCCCGGCACCGACGCGGCCACGCTGATCGTGCCCAGCCTCGCCAATTCACTCCAGGCAGTGCTTGACCAGCGCAAACTCCTCGCCGCCCGGATCGAGGAACTCCTGGACGCCCACCCTCTTTCCCAGGTCCTGATGTCGATGCCCGGCATCGGGACCAGGACCGCGGCCCGCATCCTCGTCGACGTCGGTGACGGCAGCGGCTTCGCTTCCGCAGGACACCTCGCCGCCTACGCCGGCCTGGCACCCGTGACCCGAAACTCCGGCTCGTCCATCCGTGGCGAGCACCCCTCGAAACGCGGCAACAAACAACTGAAGCGGGCTTTCTACCTCGCCGCGTTCGCCTCACTCTCCCAGCCCGAGTCACGCGCCTACTACGACCGCAAACGCCGCGAGGGAAAGCACCACATCGCCGCCCTCATCGCACTGGCCCGACGTCGCATCGACGTCCTGTTCGCCATGCTCCGAGACGGCACCTTCTACCAACCGCCCACGCTCACTACGGCTTGACGAAAGATATAGAGGCACTTTTTCGACCCGCAAGTATCAGGAGCCCTCCCTATGAAACGTCGGATCTACACCGAGGACCACGAAGCCTTCCGGGCGACGGTGCGCACCTTTCTGGACAAGGAAGTGCTGCCGCATTACGAGCAGTGGGAGAAGGACGGAATCGTCTCGCGCGAGGTCTGGCGGGCGGCGGGAAGGCAGGGCCTGCTCGGACTCGCCGTGGCCCAGGAGTACGGAGGCGGCGGAAACCCCGACTACCGGTACAGCGCCGTGATCGCGGAGGAGTTCGGCCGCGCGTACGCGGCCGGCTTCGCCATCGGCCTGCACAACGAACCTGGCGCAGGAGCGCGTCACGATCGCGGTCGCCGCCGTCGCCGGGGCGGAGCGCCTTCTCGACATCACCACCCGGTACGTGAAGGAGCGCGAGGCGTTCGGACGGCCACTCGCGAAACACCAGCATGTCCGCTTCGAGATCGCGGAGATGGCGACCGAGTGCGCGGTCACCCGGTCCTTCCTCGACCGGTGCATCGAGGAACACGCGAACGGCGCCCTGGACGCCGTCCAGGCCTCGATGGCGAAGTGGTGGGCGACCGAGCTCCAGAAGCGCGTGGCGGACCGCTGTCTGCAACTCCACGGCGGATACGGCTACATGACCGAGTACCCGATCGCCAAGGCGTTCACCGACGGCCGTGTGCAGACCATCTACGGCGGCACGACCGAGATCATGAAGGAAATCATCGGCCGCTCGCTGCTCGCCTGATCCGCTCGGTACGGTGCGCTCATGTCCGCATTTCTTCAGCAACTCCCGGCTCTCGTGGGCGTCGTGATCGGCGCCCTCGGTTCGTATCTGGCCCTCGTCCGCAGCGACCGCGAGCGCTTCAAGAGGGACCGGGCGGACCGATGGGAGGAACGGCGTCTCGCCGTGTACTCCGAGTACGCGCGGTCGCTGAAGAAGTCGGTGACGCTCACCTACCGGGTCGCCGCCCACATGGGCAACGACCCGCACCCGCACCCGTTGGCCCTGGCCGAGGCCGAACCGCTCCTGGCCCGGGCCACCGACGACCGCGATCCCGCCGGAGAGGCCCTGATCATGCTGGGCAGCCGCGAAGTGGTGGACCGGGCCCGGGTATGGGTGACCGTGGTCATGGAGATGGAACGGTTCCAGCGCGTGGGCACCCGCGATCCACAGGCCTGGCAGGCGCTCCTGGAACGCCAGCGCACCGGCCGCGAGGGCTATTACGCGGCCGTACGCGAGGATCTCCGGCTGCCCCCCGGGCACCCGGGCCGCTGGCTCACGGCGCCCGAGACGTGACGCGTGACGCGTGGCGTGACGCGTGACGCCGAAAACCCGGCCGCGACCCAGGGTTTCGGCGCAGGGAACCTCTACTCGCCTTCCAGTAGGCGCACTTGTCCGATCAGACGGCGCAGCAGGTGTCTCGCGGCGGCGATGTCGGCAGGCTCGATGTCGGCGGCGAGCACGCGGTGGGTCGCCGCGGCCCGGTCCGTGATCCCGTCCAGCACACCGCGCCCCTGGGGGGTGAGGCCGAGGAGCGGCGAACTCCGGTGATCGGGGTTGGGCCGGAACTCGGCCAGTCCGTCACGGGCGAGGTCGTTGGCGATGCGCTGGACCCCCTGCCGGGCGACGCCCAGGCGGCGGGCGGCCCGGGCGACGGACAGGGGCTCCTCGGAAACGGCACTCAGAACCTGCCATCGCGCCTGCGTCTGCCCCTGGGCCCCCGCGATCGCCTCCCCCGACCTGCGCAGCACACCCGCCGCCTCATAGACGTCGGCGACCAGCAGGGCCAGCTCGTCCGGCACATCAGGCACGCCGGCCACCTCCCAGTTTTTGACAACACGTTGTCGTTCTGTAAATTTGTTGTCATCGTACAACGTGGTGACCGATCCGCGGCGCCCGCACACCACCTCTCCGGGAGAGCACCATGACCGACGCGATCGACAATCTGCGGGCCGCGCTGGCGCGCGCCCAGGCCGTCCGCCCCAAGGCCGGCGGTTTCCCCTACCTCGCGGAGTCGCTGCGCCTGGCCGGCGTCAGCGGCTGCCGGATGACCGTGCCGTCCAACGCGATGCTCTACTTGACCGCCGCCGGACCGGTCGCCGTCCAGGGCGAGCCTCTGATCACCGGCATGGTCGGCATTCCGCCGTTCGACCGAGAGGCGCTGATCGCGGCGCTGCGCGCGGACCAGGCGGGCCGGACGACGTTTCCCGAGTTCGTCCAGGGCTGCTGGGCCGCGGGAATCGTCACGTACGACGTCGACCTGACGGCACGCACCTGCACGTACCACGGCGCCGACGGCGACTCCTACGTCGAGTCGTACGCGGCAGTCGAGCTGTAGCGTCTCGTAACGCCCAGCCCGCCACCCCCGCGGACCGGCCGACCGCCTGTCCACCACGGGCACTCCGGCCACCACAGCCACCACGACACAATCGGCGCCCGGCGCCAGACGCCCGCTCAAGGAGGAGAAACGTTGGCTCCCACCGATGCCACCTACGCGATCACCGGAGCGTCCGGCCGCCTGGGTGGGCGCATCGCCCGCAGGCTGGCCGCCGCCGGTATCGCGCAGACCCTCCTGGCCCGTACCCCTTCCCGCGCCCCACAGCTGCCCGGCGCGGTCGCGGTTCCCGGCGCCTACGACGACCACGCGGCCCTCGTACGCGCCCTGCGGGGCACCGACCGCGTCCTGATGGTCTCTGCCTCGGAGTCCCCCGACCGGCTCCGCGACCACCGCACCTTCATCGACGCCGCGGCCGAGGCCGGTGTCGGGCACCTGGTCTACATCTCCTTCTACGGGGCCGCGCCCGACGCGACCTTCACCCTGGCCCGGGACCACTGGCACACCGAGCAGCACATCCGCGCCCGCGGAATCCCCTTCACGTTCCTGCGCGACAACCTCTACGCCGACTTCATGCCCGCTCTCGTGGGCGCCGACGGCGCGATCCGTGGACCGGCCGGTGACGGCAGGGCCGCCCTGGTCGCCCAGGACGACATCGCCGACGCCACGGTGGCGGTACTGCGCGACCCGCATCCACACGCCGGCCGCGCCTACGAGCTCACGGGACCGGAATCGCTGACCCTCAGCGAAGTAGCCAGCACTCTCGCCGCCGTCGGCGGCCGGCCGGTCTCCTACGTCCCGGAGACCACCGAGGAGGCTTACGCCTCGCGTGCCGTGTACGGGGCTCCCGGCTGGCAGCTCGACGCATGGGTGTCCACCTACACGGCGATCGCCGACGGATCCCTCGCCGCGGTCACCACCACCGTCGAAGACCTGACCGGCCACCGGGCGACATCGCTGGACCAGGTGCTCCGGGCGGCGGCCGACGGGCCCGCTTCGCCTTGACGGTCATGGAAAACCGAAGTTCAGCGCGGGCGCACCCAGTCCGGGGTCCAGGTGCCGGCCGCGTCCTGGCCGGCCACTGTGGCGGCGAGATGGGTGCGGAGGGTGGCCAGCGCCGGGTGGGGATTGTCGCGGTGCCACAGGAGCGAGTGCGGGTAGACGGGTGTCGGGTCGGTCACCGGGATCAGGCGAAGACCATGGCCGGTCGGCCAGACGAGACGCGTCTGCCCGCCCATGAAGGTGGCGAGCGCCGGAGTGTCGGCGACGGTGTCGAGGAGCGCGTCGGAGCCGAAGTTGGGACCGGTCGCCTCGATGGTGAGGCCGAACTCGGCGACCAGATCGTCGTAGTAGGCGGCCCACTCGGTGCCTGGCACGATGCCCGGCATCCAGATGCGGTGACCGACGAGCTCGGCGACGGTCACCGACCGGGCTCCCGCCAGCGCGTGTCCGGGGCCGGTGAGCAACTGGAGCGGCTCGTCGAGCACCCGTACCGACTCGATGTCCTCGGGAAGGGGACGGCCGGGCACGGCGACGGCGCGGAAGGACGCGTCGATCGCGCCGGATCGGATGGCGGCGACGGCCGTCTCGATGTCGAACAGCATCACCACGTCGAGGTCGACCTCGGGGTACGTGCGGTGGAAGCCGCGCATGAGGCCCGACGCCGCGCCGCGCGAGGCGATGATGTCGACGCGCAGTGGACGGCGGCCGGTGCGCACGGACGCGACCGCGCGCTCGGACACGCGCAGCAGCTCGCGCGCGTGGGGCAGGAACGCCTGGCCGTCGATGGTGAGCTCGGCGCCTCGCGGCGTGCGGTTGAACAGCCTCACGCCGAGGGAGCGCTCCAGCGCGGCGACGCGTTTGGAGACGGCCTGCTGGGTGACCGTCAGCTCGGCGGCGGCCTCCTGGAACTGCCCCGCGTCGGCGACGGCGACGAAGGTCCGGACAGTGTCGAGATCCACCCGGCCACCCTAACGCCACAACCGATGGTTGTCGTGTGCGCTTCGACGGTTGTTTGATCCCCGGTCGTGGCACTCGCTTTGATGTGTTCGGACGCGGATCGGTTGTACGGGTGAGGGGCGAAGGGTGTCGGGCATGCGGAGCGGGCACCGGCTGGGGCGGCGGTTCGGATGGCTCTGGGGGGCCTACGGGGCCAGCGCGCTCGGTACGTGGCTCGCGTTCGGCTCGTTCGAGCTGATCGCCATCCGCGTGCTGCACGCGGGCCCGGCGGAGGTCGCCGTGCTCGCCTCCGTCGGGGTCGCGGTGGGCGCGGCCGTGGCGGTGCCGCTCGGCCCCTGGGTGGAGTTCCGCCGCAAACGGCCCGTGCTGATCGCGACGGACCTGGTGCGGTTCGCGGCGCTGCTGACGATCCCGGCCGCGTTCGTGCTCGGTGTGCTCACCTTCGTACAGCTCCTGCTCGTCTCCGTCGTCGTCGCGGCGGCCGACATCACCTTCCGCGCCGCCTCCGGTGCGTACCTGAAGACGCTCGTACCGGCCGAGGACCTGCTCGTCGCCGGCGCCCGGTTCGAGTCGACGGCCTGGACGACCACGATCATCGGTCCACCGCTGGGCGGCGCGGCGATCGGGCTTCTGGGTCCGGTGGCGACGGTGGTGGCCGACGGGGTCAGCTATCTGCTCTCCGCCCTGGGCATCCGCGCGACGGGCGGGGACGAGCCACGGCCCGAACCCCGAGAGGCCCCGCGTCTGAGGGCCCCCGACCTCCTCGACGGCTGGCGGTACATCCTCGCCGATCCCACCCTGCGTCCGCTGTTCTTCAACACCGCCCTGTTCAACGGCCTGGTCATGGCCGCCCAGCCGCTGCTGGCCGTCCTGATGCTCGGCAGGCTCGGGTTCACGCCGTGGCAGTACGGTCTCGCCTTCGCCGCGCCCTCCATCGGCGGGCTGCTGGGCTCACGGCTGGCCCGGCCGCTGGTCACCCGGTTCGGACAGCACCGGGTCATGGTCGCGTCCGGGGCGCTGCGCGCGATCTGGCCGCTCGGCCTGGTCTTCCTCGGGCCGGGCACCGGCGGGCTGCTGCTGGTGATGGGCGTCGAGCTCGGGCTCATCTTCTGCTGCGGTGTCTTCAACCCCGTCTACTCCACCTACCGCCTCGAACGCACCGCGAACGACCGGGTCACCCGCACACTGACCGCCTGGGCGGTGACGACCAAGGCCTCGACCGCGTTGCTGACCGCACTCTGGGGCGTACTGGGCGCCCTGTTCGGCCCACGTACGGCGATCGCCCTGGCCGGCGTGCTCCTGCTGGCGACCCCGCTGCTGCTCCCCCGGCGAACCGCGGCGCCCGCCACCGAGGGGGAGGGCGAGGCAGGGTCGGAGGCGGAGGCGGCAGCGGGGCGCGCCTGAGGACTCTCGGCCAGGTTCCCCCGCCGGAGCGAACCGAACGGGCCGTACCGAACCGGACCGGGGCGGGCGAAGGGATCGGGCCCGGCCGGGGCGGGGCGAGCCGAACGGACCGGGGCGAGCCGGAGTGGGCCGACCGCACCGGGCCGGGCCGCCGAGTACGCGTCAGGAGAACCGGCCTCCTTGGCTGCTACTCCAGGGCGCACCGGGTCAGCAGTGCCGTGGCGTCCGCGTCCCCCGGGCGCGGCACCGTGTGGTCGGCCGGAGGCCGTCCTTGGCCCGCCAGCCAGCGTTCCAGCGCCGTGAAGGCCGAGCGGTGGCACGGGACCATCGGACGGAGCTGGTCAGGGAACGCGTCGACGAGCGAGTCGGTGTGCGTCCCGCCCGCGATGCGGTAGTACCGCAGCAACGGCCCCCTCCCGGCCTCGCGCACCATACGGGCGTAGACGTCCCCGTCGCGGCTGATCGGCAGCAGCACGTCGAGCGTGCCCTGGATGGTGATGAGGGGTTTCCCGATGCGCCCGGTCAGCGCGATGCGGTCGACGGCGCGATGCACGGCCCGCGGTCGCGTGCGGTAGTCGTAGTCGGCGTCGCAGGCGGGGGTACCGGAGGCGCAGAACGGGGTACCCGCCTCGGTCGCCCCGTCGTAGCTGGGGTCCAGTTCCTCACGGTAGAGGCGCTGGGTCAGATCCCAGTAGGTCTTGTAGTGGTAGGGCCACAGGAACTCCGATCCCGCCGGATAGCCGGCCGCGTGCATGGCCTGCCTGGCTTCCCCGGCGCCGGGTCCGCCTGCCGCGTAGACCGGGTACGCGCGCAGCGTGGGCGGCAGGAAGGTGAGCAGACCGGGTCCTTCGGAGCTCCAGAGCGTGCCCTCCCAGTCGACTCCCCCGTCGTAGAGCTCGGGGTGGTTCTCCAGCTGCCAGCGGACCAGGTAGCCGCCGTTGGACATGCCGGTGGCGATGGTGCGGGAGGGGGACTTCCCGTAGCGCTCCCTGACGACGGTCCGGGCGGCCCGGGTGAGCTGGGTGAGCCGGGTGTTCCACTCGGCGACGGCGTCGCCCGGCCGGCGGCCGTCACGGTAGAAGGCGAGGCCGGTGTTGCCCTTGTCGGTGGCGGCGTAGGCGTAGCCGCGCGCGAGCACCCAGTCGGAGATCGCGCGGTCGTTGGCGTACTGCTCGCGGTTGCCCGGTGTTCCGGCGACGACGAGTCCGCCGTTCCAGTGGTCGGGCAGCCTGATGACGAACTGCGCGTCGTGGTTCCAGCCGTGGTTGGTGTTGGTGGTGGACGTGTCGGGGAAATAGCCGTCGATCTGGGTACCGGGCACGCCGCTGGGCGTCGGCAGGTCCTTGGGTGTCAGTCCCGCGTAGTCGGCGGGGTCGGTGTGTCCAGATGCCACGGTTCCGGCGGTGGTCAACTCAGCCAGGCAGTCGGCCTGTTGGAAGGCGGCGCCGGGTACGCGCGGCTGGTCGCCCGCGGAGCAGGCTCCGGTGTGCGGGTCGCGGCCGGCTGCCGCGGGTGACGGGGTGGCCGTCGCGAGGACGCCCGAACCGGCGGTCGCGAGCACCAGCGCGCAGAGCGCGGCCCGCCATCGGTGGCGCCGTCCGCGGGCCGAGGTGACGTCCGTACTGGGGTGGAGCATCCGGGACCTCGAATCCGAGTGGGGATGGGTGGACGCGCCGGAGGTTAGTGACGTGGGAACCGGTGGGGACATGTGCCGGACCGCCATGATGGCGAAGGTGGGAGCGGCGTCGGCCACCATGGCGGTCCATGTCCGCGTATGCGGCAGCGATATGACGTTCCGTCAACTTCAGTCAGGGGCAGCCGCCATCGGCGATGATGTAGGTGCCTGGGGGTGACTCCTTCAGGGTGTGGGTGACGAAGGTGTTGTACAGGCCCATGTTCTGGTTCGAACCCTTGGCGTACGTGTACCCGCCGCTGGTGATGGCCCGGCCGGCCTGGACGTGGGCGTAGTTGCTGCTCGTCCAGCAGGCGGCGGTGACGCCGCCGGTGGTCGTGACGGTGATCGTCCCCGAACTGGGGCCCGCCGTACCGGCGTTGTCGCGCGCGGCGACCGCGTAGGTGTGCGAGGTTCCCGCCGTGAGTCCGGTGTCCGTGTACGACGTGCCGCTCGCGGTCCCGACTGGGTTGCCGTCGCGGAACACGGCGTAGTCGGTGGCACCGCCGACCGCGTCCCAGCGCAGGGCGACGCCGGTGTCGGTGACCGCGGTCGTGGCCAGTCCGGTGGGTGCGGGTAGTGAGGCCCCGCCCGATCCGGCGCCTTCGAGGCCGAAGAAGCGGGCGATCCAATAGCTGGAGCAGATCGAGCCGAGGAAGTACGGGGCTCCGGTGGCACCGCACTGCTGGTCACCGCTGCCCGGGTCGACCGGGGTGCCGTGCCCGATGCCCGGTACCGCGTCGACCTCGACGGCGACCGTGCCGTCCGCCGCCAGGTATTCGTCGTGCCGGGTGGAGTCGGGCCCGATGACGGAGCTGCGGCTGGGTGTCTGGGAAAGCCCGCGCACCGCCGTCCACTGGTCGCGCAGCTCGGCGGCGTTCCGCGGGACCACCGTGCTGTCCTGGTCCCCGTACCAGATGGCCGTACGGGGCCAGGGACCGTCGTACGACGGATAGGCGTCGCGCACCCGCTGGGCCCAGATGCTCGCGTCGAGGTCGACTCCGGGGTTCATGCAGGTGTACGGGCTGTTGTCCCGGGTGCAGTCGTAGGGCAGGCCGGCGACGACCGCGCCGGCGGCGAAGACGTCGGGGTAGGTGGCCAGCATGACCGAGGTCATGGCACCGCCGGCGGACAGACCGGTGACGTACACGCGCCCGGAGTCGGCCCCGTAGGCCGAGACGGCGTGGCTCACCATCTGCCTGATGGAGAGGGCCTCGCCCTGCCCCCGTCGGTTGTCCGTCGCCTGGAACCAGTTGAAGCACTTGCTGGCGTTGTTCGAGGAAGTCGTCTCCGCGAGCACGAGGACGAACCCGTCCCGGTCGGCGAGCCGGGGCAGTCCGGAGTTGTCGGCGTAGACCTGGGCGCTCTGTGTGCACCCGTGCAGCGCGACGACCACGGGCGGGTTCGCGGGCAGGGACGCCGGACGGTACACGTACATGTTCAACTGGCCCGGATTCGCGCCGAAATCGGTGACCTTGGTGATCGACACGGCGGCCTGCGCGGCGGGCGCGGGGCCGGTCAGGGCCGCCGCCAGAACCAGGGCGACGACCGTGAGGAGGCGGCTCAGCGGGCGGCCCGACCGGTTCCGGCGTCGCCGGGGTGATGAAGGAACAAGTGAAGAACGTGTTGAAGAACCTGTTGAAGAGCGTGGTGAAGGGCGTTGCACGGGCGGCTCCCTCTCTGGGGGTGTCCGGCCCCCGTTCGTCCGAAGCCGTCCCTGGCCACCGGGCGTACGGGACTTGGCGGAACCCCAGAATCGGCCTCCTCCGACCGCCATGACATGGAGTCCGGCACCACAACCGACGGCGCGTCAGGCGGCGTCGAACGGATTGCGGAAGCGCCGCCCGGTCTGCTAAGTCGCCCACAGGTCCGGGCAGAGCACCGCGAGGATGCGCTCGAAGCGCGCGGCCATCTCGTCGGCCGTCTGCTCGGGGTGGTGCCGCCACCAGGCGACCGCGGCGCTCACCGTCCCGTACCAGAGGTGGGTGACGAGGTCGGCGTCGAGAGGTTCGACGGAAGGGGAGGTGTGCAGGAACTCGGCCACGCCCACCGCGCCCATCCGGTTGAGTTCCCGCCGGTACACGGCCGCGGCGGCGGGCAGCGGGCCCTCGGCCGGAAGCGTCCCGTCGTAGACGAGTTCCCAGTCGTGCGGGCGCGATTCGAGCGCGCGGAACACGGCCTCCAGGGTGCGCACGGCGCGCGAGAGGTCGGAGGGCCCCTGCTGGGCGGACGCGACGGCTTCGACGAGGCGGGCGCCGGCCTGTTCCAGGCAGGTCAGGTAGAGGCTGTCCTTGGACCCGAAGTACTCGTAGATCATGGGTTTGGAGATGCCCGCCTGGGCCGCCACGTGCGCGGTCGACCCGCGCGCGTAGCCCTTGGCGCCGAACTCCTCGGCGGCCGCCTCCAGGATCAGCCGCTCCCGGTCCTTGCGGGGCATCCCCTTGGTGCCCACGCCCTGCGTGGCCTTCCCCTGCTTGCTCATGTCCCCACCTTATGCCAAAGTGACCGACCGGTAAGTTACCCGACGTTCAGTTCAGGGGCTGGAGGCACGATGAGCAGCGGGACGCGTTCGTGGTGGGGCTGGGGAAACGTCGAGGACGCGGTCACCGGCGCGGAGCGGGCGGAACTCACTCGGCGCACGGCCGAGTTGCTTCCGCACGCGGATCTGACCCGGCACGAGCCACCTCCGGTTGAGTCGTTCGACCTGGCGCCGAGCCGGGTGACCGCTCCGTCCGCGCTGGCCCGGCTGGCGTCGTACGACACCCGCGACCGGCTGGCGCACAGCCATGGCCAGGCCTTCCGTGACGTCGTCCGCGCGCTGCTCGGGAAGCTGCCCCATGTGCCGGACCTCGTCGTGCGACCCACCTCGGAGACGGAGGTGGTACAGACGCTGGAGTGGTGCGACGGCGCCGGCATCGCGGTCGTCCCCTTCGGCGGCGGCTCCTCCGTGGTGGGAGGCGTCGAAGTCCGTACGGGTGCGGAGTACGCCGGCGTGGTGAGCCTGGATCTCGGCGCACTGGACCGGGTCCTCGAGGTGGACGGCACCAGCCGGGCGGCGCTCGTCCAGGCCGGCGTCCTCGGCCCTCATCTGGAGCGGCAGCTCAGGCCCCATGGGTACACGCTCCGGTTCTTCCCCCAGTCCTTCGAGTTCTCCAGTCTCGGCGGCTGGCTGGCGACCCGGGCCGGCGGTCACTTCGCGACCCGCCTCACGCACATCGACGACCTCACCCAGTCGCTGCGGGTGGTCACACCGGCCGGTGTCGTCGAGAGCCGCCGTCTGCCGGGTTCTGGTGCCGGTCCGTCGCCGGACCGTATGTTCCTCGGTTCCGAGGGAGCGCTCGGGGTCATCACCCAGGCCTGGGTACGCCTTCAGGACCGGCCGCGCTGGCGGGCCGGAGCGTCCGTCGCGTTCAAGGAGTACGAGGCGGGCGTCCGGGCCGTACGGGCCCTCGCACAGTCCGGGCTCGACCCGGCCAACTGCCGGCTGCTGGACCCGATGGAGGCGTTCATCAACGCGGGCAGCCCGGCCTCGGTCCTGGTGCTCGGCTTCGAGTCGGCCGACCACCCCGTCACCGCCTGGATGGAACGCGCGCTGGAACTCTGCCGCGACCACGGCGGCACCCTTCCGGAGCCGCCCCGCTACACCGACACCTCGGACACAGCCGCGCGCACCTCGGCCGCCGACACCTGGCGTTCCTCCTTCCTGCGGATGCCGTACCAGCGGGACGCCCTCGCGGCTCAGGGCATGATCGTGGAGACGTTCGAGACGGCCTGCACCTGGGACAGGTTCGCCGGGCTCCGCGCGGCCGTCGACACCGCGGCCCAGGACGCCATGCGCCAGGTCGGCGCCACGGGTGTCGTGACCTGCCGGTTCACCCATGTCTACCCCGACGGTCCCGCCCCGTACTTCGGGGTCTACGCCGCGGGCGAGTGGGGCAGGACCGTCGAGCAGTGGGACGAGATCAAGCAGGCGGTCTCCGAGGCGCTGATCGCGCACGGCGCCACCATCACCCACCACCACGCGGTGGGCCGGGACCACCGGCCGTGGTACGACCGGCAGCGCCCGGACCTCTTCGCCGCCGCCCTGCGGGCGGGCAAGGCCGTGCTGGACCCGTCCGGGATCCTCAATCCCGGCGTCGTGATCGACCCTCTTCGCTGACCCGGCGCCGCCGGGCCGGCACGGCCCTCGTGCTCACGGCCCGGCTACCAGCCGACGGCGACCAGCAGCCACTGCGGGCTGCCGTGGGAGATGAAGGAGGACTGGCCCGCAACGTCGTCGTAGGGGAAGCCGTAGGCGAGGTTGTTGATGGCGTTGTCGTGCCAGAACTTGGCGTAGTAGTTGGCGGGCGCCGCCTTGTAGTACTGGGCGGGATCGCCCTGTTGGGCGGCCGGCAGGGTCGCCACATGGCGGTTGAGGGCGGCGCACATGTTCGGGTTGCCCGCCAGCGCCGCCGCGCAGCCGAAGATGTCGGAGGTGGCGGCGCTCACGCCGACGGACTGGGCATAGGCGGTGAAGTAGTTGGCGTTGGCGCCGCCGGCCCGGAAGCTCGGGTCGCTGCCGGGCGCGATGATGCGGTACGGGGACTGGGTCTGGGCCAGCACCTTGAACTGGTCAGGAACGGCGGCCGTGAACCGCTGGAAGGTCGTCGCGCGGTCCTCGGCGAAGGTCTGCCGGTTCTCACCGACCTCGGTGTCGTACCCGTCCTTGGAGTGCAGGCGCATCGCCAGTTTGAGACCGAAGGCGTCGACCCTGGTGGTGTTGCCGTTGAAGACGTTGTTGCCGACGGTGAACTCGATGAAGTCGTAGTACGGACCGTTGGGCGAGCCGAGGTAGAAGTACATCCGGCCGGCGGAGTTGGCCGGCATGTCGAGGTAGGGCTGCTCGGCGATGGAGTGGACCTGGCCGTTGAAGCTCCAGTACACCTGGCTGTCGGGGTACTTGCCGTTGGTGCGGTTGAGGACCTTCACCTCCACGGCGTTGTTCGCGGCGGGTATGTCGCCGGTGCTCCCCCAGAAGTCGTCCGGCGGAGTCGTGCTTCCGGGCCCGTACACCTGGAACTCCCAGAGGGAGTAGCCGTACGGGGTGGCTCGCGTCGTTCCGAGGACGCGCACGTATCTGCCGCTGCCGGTGATGTTGAGGTTCTGGGTGCCACCGGTGCCGGTCGTCGTGGAGTACACGGTGGCCCAGGTGTTCGCGTCGCTGGAGGTCTGGATCTGGAAGGCGGTGGCGTAGGCGGCCTCCCAGTTGAGGCTGACGCGGGTGAGCTGCTGGACCGACCCGAGGTCGACGCGCAGCCACTGCGGGTCGGAGAAGGCCGAGGACCAGCGGGTGCCGGTGTTGCCGTCGACCGCGGCCCCGGCCGGGAAGGAGCCGTTCTCGACCGAGGAGGCTGCGGCGGGCCGTCCCTGGGACAGCAGTTGGTCGGCGGCGTGCGCCGGTGACGGGCTCAGGAAGGCGACACAGGCGGCGAGCAGGACGACGACGAGACCGAGAGCCGTACGGGCCCGTGCGGTGCCGCTCGACGGCCGTTGGGGATGGGCGCTGGCTGATGGCTGCATGTGGGATCTCCTCATGCCGGATCGGCGTGTGTGGGGGCGGAGCAACAGCAGGGAGAGCGCTCTCTCCGGGTTGTATCCCCGCACTCTTCAGACGTCAACAACTGAAGCTGAAATCAACGGAGTTCGGGTGTCAGGCCCAACGGGGCCCCATCCGCCGCCACTCGGCCTCGCCCGACAGGCCGAGGCGTTCGGATCCCGACACCGCGACCGCCTCACGCCGGGCCCCGCATTCAAGAGTTGACCTCTCCGAGGAGCGTGGCGCGGGCGGCGCGGGGACCGGCCGAGCGCATCCCTCTGCGTACGCCCCGCACGTCACCGACTCGCTGTGCCGATCGGGCGTCCGCCGGCCGGGCCCGCGTCCCCGCCCGCGGGGTCTGCGCCGGCCGGGCCTGCGTTTCGGGCGGCGGGGCCTGCGTTTCGGCGAAGGCTCCACGGCACGAGCTGGAGGACACCGAATGCCACCTCAAGGCCGAGGAAGGGCCACAGGATCCGCGACACACCGTGGGCCAGTGCGTACGCCTGCCATGTCGCGAACAGGGCGCGCGCGATGCCGTCGAACAGTCCGTGCTCCGGGAGCGGCCTGACGATGCGCAGAACCGCCCAGACGACCACCACCGACCCCATCAGATTGGCGAACAGGGCTTGCCACGGGTCGAGTTCGGGCAGAGCGCCGAGCCCGAGCGCCTTGCCGCACGACGACAGCGCGTCGTGTACCAGGGTGTAGGTCCACGGAGTCGCGAATCCGGCCGTGACGGCCAGGTCGTACCAGGCGCTCGCGCGTACGACGCGGAGGTAGGCGGGGTGCGCGGGTGTGCGAAGACGGCTCACGGGCAAGGCTCCTGCTGCTCTCGTTGACGGCGACGCCTCACGCTAAACAGTGGAGTAGGGTCCAAGGTCAAGCCCGATATCCGGTGGGAGGGGCATGCGCATCGGTGAGCTTGCGGCCCAGGCAGGCATGACCAGAGACACGATCCGGTTCTACGAGAAGGTCGGCCTTGTCACAGGTCGACGTCTCCCCAACGGGTATCGCGACTTCCCGCCCGAGACGGTGGCCTGGCTCGAATACGTCCGCACCGCCCAGGCGCTCGGATTCTCCCTGGCGGAGATCATGCGGACCGGCGAGACACTGCGCGAAGCACCGGACAGCGCGGAAGCCCTGTCCACGCTCTTCGAGGAGAAGCTTCAGGTCGTCGACGCCCGCATCGCCGAACTGACCAGTCTGCGGGCCGACCTGACCACGCGGATCGGCAGCGGATGCCCACTGCGGGCGGCCGGACAGTAGAAGGCGACCGTGGCCTCGGCCGGCTCAGGTCGATTCCTGGGGACCATCGGACGAGCCCGGTACGACGCCGCCGAGGCAAAGGGCCGCGAGCCGTGGGAGCCGGGCGTGCATCTCGGCGTCGTCGTCGAAGTCGAAGTCCTCGCCCATGTCGGCGCTGTCGTGTTCAGGCCGGTCACGTGAGGCCGCGTACGCGGTCCAGGCCTCGTAGAAGTCCTCTTCGTCGCCGGTGACGCGCCCGAATGCCCGAGCGGCCGCGTAGTTGACGTCCTCGTAGAACAGAGCCTCGTCGCGATGCGCCCCGGCGGCGACCAGCACCGCCGGGTGTTCGGCGAGGCTGTCGGGGTCGGCCGCGGTCTTCTCGTACCAGTCGCGGCCCAGGGCGATGACGCCGGCGCGGAAGTCCATGAAGCTGTCGTCCGAGCAGCCTCCCCCGATGAGGTAGGCGGCCGCCCACACGTCCCATCGGTACACAGCACCCCTCGCCTCGTCGAAGCGCTCCTGGTAGCCCAGGATGTCTTCCTTGGCGCGGGTGGCCAGATGGTCGGTCACCGCTTCGGCGAACGGCTTGTCCGTCGTGGTCGCCGAGCGAGCGGCATCGATGACGGTCCAGAACTCAGAGATGTCCATGACGGGCACTCTGCCGCACAGGTCTGACAGCGCCCTCTTCGCCGACGTCCCGCGCGACGAGCGCGGCACGGCAGACCGGCACGCGCACCCGGACCGGCGTGCGGCGTGGCTGGAATTCGGCGCGGAGGCGGTCGCGCATTTCTGCGGCAACCCGGCGCGCGTGGCGCATGAGGGACTCTTGACACGGAACTGCCGAACTGAAGAGATCGTTCGTGCGATTGTTCGCAGCCGTACACAGATCGCTCCACAAGGGAGAGCACGATGCAATTACCGTTATTCCGGTCCCGCGCCGAGGCGCGCTCCGGCCCCCGCGGATCGCGGCGGACCGCCGTTCTCGCCTCCGTGCTGCTGACGGCCGGCCTGCTGGTGGGTGCCGCTCCTGGCGCGGGTGGCCACTCGGCGCGGGCGGACGACCGGCGGGTCGACCCCTCGTCGGACGGCAGCCTGCCGTTCGCCACCTACAACATGCAGGGTTCCGACCATGGGCTGCCCGCTGCGCTGGCACAACTCCGCCTATCCGGGGCTGTGTCTGACGGGTCTGGGCAACGAGCAGAACGTCCTGGCCCTGGCGTGTGACGACAGTCCCTCCCAGCGGTGGTGGGACAATTCCCGTGGGGTGTCCGAACGCGTGTGGGAGACCGGTGACCAGCGGGTCCGGTTTCGCGCGTGGAACGGCCTCTACCTGGACCAGTTCGGTGAGCCCGGCCGTGACGGCACCCCGCTGACCACCCGTCGGCGCAACGACGTTCCCGCCCAGCGCTGGGACATGGAATACGCCAGCGCGGGCGACAACCTCCTCCGGCTCAAGGCGTTCGGCAGCGGCGGACGGTGCGTCGGCATCGTGGACACCCGTGAGCCTCGGCCGGGCGAACGTTCATTGCTGCACGACTGCGGTGACCGAGGCGCCAGGGACGACGGCACGGGCCACCGCTGGCAGGCGGAGATGTACGGGGACGGCTCCCTCCGCCTCCGCAACGAGGCCGCGCACCAGTGCCTGGTGCCGTCGGCGCGGGAGGCGGCCTACGTGACGATCGAGAACTGCACCGACGGCGCCCGGCAGCGCTGGACGATCGTGCCGTAGCAGTCACCCCACGACCGTGACTCCGCGGCAGCGGGGCGAACGAGGCCTGGGCCGACGTACGCCAGTCGGCCCAGGCCCCAGGCGCGAGCCTCCGCCTCCTCGTCTTCCCCACCCGCGCCCAGCGGCGGACCGGCAGGGAGACGTGTGATCCGTCGGCCCGGGGCCAGAGCGCGTCCCGTACAATTTGGATCCGAACGATCAAGGGAGCGTGCCTGTGCCCGGCCATCGGTCCATCACCGAAGCGGAGAAGCTGGCGGCTGCGAAGCTGGGCGGCATACCGATACACCGCGAGCAGATGGCGGTGGTCGCGAACATCTACCGTGCCGCTTCCGCGGTCCGTCAGCACCTGGAGAACTCGGTGCTGCGCGACGCGGATCTGACGTGGACGTCCTTCGTCGTGCTCTGGGTGGTCTGGGTCTGGGGCGAGTCGGAGACCCGGCATGTCGCCGAGGAGGCCGGGATCTCC
Source organism: Streptomyces sp. NPDC005281 (assembly GCF_040607495.1). Taxonomy (NCBI): domain Bacteria; kingdom Bacillati; phylum Actinomycetota; class Actinomycetes; order Kitasatosporales; family Streptomycetaceae; genus Streptomyces; species Streptomyces sp. NPDC005281. Next base: position 49,748 of record NZ_JBEXGX010000033.1, read on the forward strand.
AAGGGCACGCTCACCGGCGTGTCCCGGACCCTTGAGGGACGGGGGCTCATGACACGCGCCGGTCATCCGTCCGACGGACGGCTGAAGCTCCTCAGTCTCACCGGCGAAGGCGAGGCGTTGATGCAACGTCTGTTCCCCCGGTTCAACGAGGAGGAGGCATTCGTCGCCTCCCGGCTCAGCGACGAGCAGTGCCGCAGCGTCGCGGAAGGCCTGCGACAGGTCGTGCACCAGGTCGAGGAGGAGGGCGAGGAACGCCGCCTCACCCTCCTCGACGGTGCCGAACCGGCGCGTCGCCGCAGCGGCCGACGCGCGAAGGGCTGAGGGCGAAGAGCCGAGGCCGCCGGGCCGAGGTGACTGACCGACGGCCACTGACCGAGGGCGACGGGCGACGGGCTGAGATCGAGAATGCGACGGAGTCAGTGTCCGCCGCGGGCCGCGTTCACCAGCGCGTCGAACAGGGCCTGCTGGACCGGGTCCTCGTGCGCGGTGTCCTCCGGGTGCCACTGCACGGCGGTGAACCACCCTTCGGAGCCCGCGAGTTCAAGGCCCTCGACGGTCCCGTCCGCCGCGCGTGCGCTGACCGTCAGACCTGAGCCCAGGCGATCGACCCGCTGGTGGTGGTAGCAGGAAGCCTCGGCCTTCTGCACGGCGGTGGCCCGTTCCAGCAGGGTTCCGCGCTCGACGGTCACCGGGTGCACGACGTGCCGGTGTTCGCGCTCGGGGCCGCCCATGTCCTGTTCCAGGGTGCCACCGAGGGCGACGTTGACGGCCTGGAGACCGCGGCACACGGCCAGCAGGGGGAGGCCCAATTCCAGTGTCCTGCTGGCTACTTCGAGGTCGAAGGCGTCTTGGAGGTCGTCGACGTCGTAGACGCTGTCGTGGGTGTCGGCGGCACCGTAGCGGTGCGGAGCGAGGTCGCCGCCGCCGGGGAGCAGGACGCCGTCGAAGCGGGCGAGGCGCCCGGTCACGTCCGTGACGGCTGGATCGGCCGGGTGGATGGTCACCGGTTCGCCGCCAGCCCGCCACACCGCCTCGATCAGGGCACGGGCGTTGACCTCGGCGGCGTACCGCAGCGCGGAGGTCGTCGCGGAGAAGCGGGCCGGAACGGCGATCAGAGGGCGGGTCACAGCTGGATCCAGGTCGTCTTGATCTCGGTGTACTTCTCCAGGGCGTGGGCGGACTTGTCGCGGCCGTTGCCCGACTGCTTCATGCCGCCGAAGGGGACGGTCAGGTCGCCCTCCTCGTAGCAGTTGACCCAGACCGTGCCGGCCTTCAGGGCTCGGGAGACCCGGTGCGCGGTGGAGAGGTCTGAGGTCCACAGGCCCGCCGCGAGCCCGTACTCGGTGTCGTTGGCCAGGCGTACGGCGTCGTCGAGATCGTCGAACGTCAGGACCGCGAGGACCGGGCCGAAGATCTCCTCCCGGGCGAGCCTCATGCCGGGGTTCACCTGGTCGAAGACGGTCGGCTCCAGGAAGCTGCCGCCGGAGTCGGCTCGAGTGCGGGAGCCGCCCGTACGGAGCCGGGCGCCGTCCGCGACGCCGGTGGCGATGTGCTCCTGTACTCGGCCGAGGTGCGCTTCGCCGACCAGCGCGCCCATCTCGGTTGACGGGTCGAGGGGGTCGCCGATCCGCAGGTCCCGTGCGCGTCGTACGACGGACTCGGTGACCTGTTCCGCGATCGAAGTGTGCACGAGCAGCCGGGAGGGGGCGGTGCACATCTCGCCCTGGTTGAAGAAGATGCCCCAGGCCGCGGTGGCGGCCGCCTTCTCCAGGTCGGGTGCGTCGGGAAGGATGATGTTCGGGGATTTGCCGCCCAGTTCGAGCCATACGCGCTTGAGGTTGGAGTCGGCGGCGTAGCGCAGGAAGTGGCGTCCGACGGCGGTGGAACCGGTGAAGGCGAGGACGTCGACGTCCGGGTGGAGGCCGATCGCCCGGCCTGCCACCGGGCCGGTGCCGCCCACGACGTTGAGGACGCCGGGCGGCAGTCCCGCCTCGGTGGCGATCCGGCCCAGGAGGAGCGCGGACAGGGGCGAGTTCTCGGAGGGCTTCAGGACGACCGTGCAGCCGGCGGCGAGGGCCGGGGCGACCTTCCAGCCGGCGAGGGTGAGGGGGAAGTTCCACGGCACGACCGCGCCGACGACACCGGCCGGTTCGCGGGTGACCAGGGCGAGCGCGTCCACGGCGGTGTGCGGGGACTCGTCGGTGAGCTTGTCCGCCAGTTGCCCGTACCAGCGGAAGGTGTTGATCAGGGCGCGGAGCTCGATCTCGTACGCGTCGGTGATCGGCTTGCCCATCTCCAGGCTGACGGTGAGCGCGAGGTCGGCCCTGCGTTCCTGGAGGAGGTCGGCGATGCGCAGCAGCATCGCGCCGCGCCCGGCGGGGGCGAGGCGGGGCCAGGGGCCGGTGTCGAAGGCGCGGCGGGCGGCGGCGACGGCCGCGTCCACCTCGGCGCTGCCCGCGTCGGCGATCCGGGTGAGCACCTGGCCGTCGCGGGGCGAGACGGCGTCGAAGGCCGCTCCCGAGCCGTCCTCGTCGGCGCCGTCGATGTGGTGGGCGCCGGAGAGGCTCAGGGACTTGGCCCGGAGCAGCCACTCCTCGTGGGTGACGGCGAGCATGCGGGACCTCCAAAAGTGATTTGAACTCAAACGGTCGGCCGGACGTGCTGGATCAGCGTCCGGTGGTGCGGTTGCACCCGGAGATCACCACCGCGATGGTGCGGGGCCGGATCGGGACCGGTGGAGCGGAGCGGTCCGCACGCCACGGGGTGGACCCCGCGGGCCGCCGGCGCGGAGCCGGGCCATGGAACTGGAGCCCATGGCCCGACGAGCGCCCACCGGCCGGCCGACGTTTCCCTCGGTCTTACGGCGGACCGGGCCGACTGATACCCGACGGCGGACCGGGCCTGCTGATGCCGGACGGCAACCGGGCCGGCTGACCGGCCCGGCGTGCGTCAGCCGCCGGCCGCCCCGGTTCTGTCGCGGGTGAGCCGTGCCGCCACGACACCCAGGACGAGGACGGCCGGGACGATCAGCTCCAGCACGAGGGCGGTACTGCTCGCGCCCCCGATGAGCGTGGTGAAGTTCTGCACGATCAGCCAGATCGCCACGGCCACACCGAGGGCTCCCAGGGAGGGGGCGATCAGTGTGTTCCACGGCCGGGTGTCCAGGCGTGCACGGCGGAAGAAGACGACCACGGAGACCGAGGTCAGCAGGTACAGGGCCATGATGCCGAGGACGGCCACGCCGCTGCCCCACGAGAAGAGGGTCAGCACCGGATCCTTGCCCGCCAGTGCGAACGGGACGACCAGCAGTACCGCCACGGCCGTCTGGACCCACCCGGCGACGCTGGGCGAGTGGCGGCTGTTGATCGACGACAGCGGGCGGGGCAGCAGTCCGTCGCGGCTGAGCGAGAACAGATAGCGGTTGGCGGAGTTGTGGAAGGCGAGGATGCCGGCGAAGAGGGACGTGGCGAGCAGGACGGGCAGCACGTCGTTGACCCAGGTGCCGAACAGGTCGGCGATGGGCGCGAAGACGAAGCCCGTCGAGTCCCCGCTCTCCAGGGCCTTGCCCGCGGCCCCGGACACCTTCGAGGGGCCGTACGCGGAGACCAGCATCCAGGAGGCGAAGCCGAAGAAGCCGGTGACGAAGGCGACGGCCGTATAGGTGGCCCGCGGGACGGTCTTGCGGGGTTCGCGCGCCTCCTCGCCGTAGATCGCGGTGGCCTCGAAGCCGATCATCGACGCCACGGCGAACATGAGCGCCACTCCCGGTGCGCCCTTGAACGCCGCGCTCGGCGAGAAGGACTGGGTGAAGGCCAGCCCCTCCGGCCCGCCCCCCTTGAAGAAGGTGACCAGCGCGAAGACGGTGAGGATGCTGAACTCCGCCAGGACGAAGACCGCCAGCACCTTCGCGCCCATCTCGATGCCCGCGCTTCCGAGCACCTGGACGATGACCATCGTGACCAGGGCGCACGCCCACCAGGGCACGTCCACCCCGGTGTAGTGCGCGAGCAGGCCGTTGACGGTCGCCCCGTACAGGCCGTACATGGCGGCCTGTATCGCGCAGTAGGCGAACAGCGCGACCCCGGCGCTGCCGGTGCCGACGGTCCGGCCGAGCCCCTTGCCGATGTACGTGTAGAAGGCGCCCGCGTCCACGACGTGCCGGCCCATGGCCACGAAGCCGACGGAGAAGAGCAGTGTGATCAGACCCGCCACCACATAGGCGGCGGGCGCTCCCGCACCGTTGCCGACGCCGACGGCGATGGGGACGGCGCCCGCGACGCCGGTCAGCGGCGCCTGGGCGGAGAGGACGAAGAAGAGGATGCCCAGAACGCCGAGCGAATTGGGCTTGAGCTTGCCTGCCGTGGGGGCGTCGGGCGCGGTCTGATTGACGACCGCAGTCTGACTGTCCACTCGGATCACCTGCCAGTGAGGAAGAGGGATTCGTTTCAGGCCAAACGAGTTGCCTCATACTGGGCTGGAACTATCCGTTTGACAAGGGGCTGGGCCGCGTTTCCTGCCCGGAATGCGAAAGGCCCCGGACGACAGGAGTCCGGGGCCCATGAACGCGCAGGTCAGACAGCTATTCGCGGCCATCGGCGGCGGTGCGACGCTGGGCCTCCAGCAGCCGCAGCAGCGAGCGCAGCTCCTCAATGGCGGCGTCGGTGATCTCGGGGCCGCCGAAGACGAGCTGGTGCAGCACCAGGCCGTCGAGGGCGGCGAAGACGAGCCGGGTCAGCGGCTGCCCGGCGCCGTCGGGCAGCATGCGGGACAGCTCGCGTCCGGTGGCGTCGAAGTACTCGTCGTACAACGCGCGCAGATGCGGCAGCAGTTCGGGGCGGCGCCTGGCCTCCAGGAGCAGCTCGTACTGGAACGACTGAATGTCCGGATCGGCCGTGACCATGTCGGACACCCCCACCGAGAACTCCTCGATGTTGCCTGTGCCGGGTTCGAGCGCGCTGGTGTTCAGGGAGGTGCGGATCGCGTGGGCGACCGCCTCCTCGATGAGCGCGTCCCGTGAACCGAAGTGATGCACGACCAGACCGTGCGTGGTGCCGGCCTCCTCCGCCACGGCCCGGTAGGTGAGCCGGCGCAGCCCGCCCCGGGCCACGACCCGCACCGCGGCGTTGAGCAGGGCTTCGCGGCCCTCCCCGTAGTTCATGCGCCGGCGCGGTTTGCGTTCCTCAGGAGTCTCGGCGGTTTCGGTCATGGCCCCGACCCTACCCGCCTGCTCACGGGGCCCGGCGCGGCCTGGCACGGGCCCTGTGGAGGTGCTCGTGCCGGGCTCCGTGCGCCGCGTTCCTGAGCGGCCTGCCGGGCGGCTCGCGGCGTCCCGCCCGCCGCGGCGCCCTCGTGCGGCGGGCATCAGCGCCGGGGCGGGCGGATGCCGCGGAACTCCCAGTCCCCGCCGAGCGCGGTGGACAGGACCTCTTCGGACTCGGTGGGCTGGGCGCCGACGTCGGCGCGGATCGCGGCCGGGCCGGTCACGACGTGGTTGGTGAGCCGTCCCAGGCCCTCGACCTCGACCTCGACGACGTCACCTGGTTGTACGGGACGGGAGTTGGCCGGGGTGCCGGACAGCAGGACGTCGCCGGGGTACAGGGTGATGGTGCGGGCGATGTCGGCGACGAGATAGTGCATGTCCCACTGCATCTCGTCGGTCGAACCGTCCTGCACCACCTCGCCGTTGACGTACGTGCGCAGGCTCTTGCCGCGGAAGTCCCAGTCGGTGACGAGGCCGGGGCCGAGCGGGCAGAGGGTGTCGGAGCCCTTGACGCGGAGCATGGAGCCCGCGTCGGTGTCCCGGAAGTCGTGCAGGCCGTAGTCGTTGGCGACGGTGTACCCCGCGATGTACTCCCCCGCCTCGGCCGGGGAGATGTTGCGTGCCGTCTTCCCTATGACGATGGCGACCTCGCCCTCGTAGTTGAGCCACTTGCAGCCCTCGGGGCGGACGATGGCGCCCTTGTGGGAGTTGAGGGCCGAGGTCGGCTTGTGGAAGTACGTGGGAGTGGGCGGGAGTTCGATGCCGAACTCGTCCACGCGGCTGCGGTGGTTGAGGTGGACGGCGATCACCTTGGAGGGCACGACCGGGGGCAGGTGGTGCGCTTCCTCGGTCTTGACGCGGCGGCCGTCCCCGGCGACGAGTTCGTCCCCGTCGACGGTGACCTGGACGGCGGCGCCGTCGAGAAGGATGCGGCGGTATTCGGGCATGGCTGCCTTCCTAGGAACGTCGGTGCGGGTTGTGGGGCGCGGCGGTGGCGGGGGTTCCGATGCCGGTCCAGCCGTCGGCAGGACGGTCGAACCAGAGGTGGACCTGGCCGGTGCCGATGGAGTTCTCGTACTCGCCGTACTGGCGGGCCATGGCGACGCAGGCCTGCTCGCCGAGGGCGCCGGCCATCATCAGGTAGTGGAAGAACTTGGCCTCGGGCCTGTACTTCCAGAACTCGTCCATGGTGTCGAGGACCTTGTCGTGGCGGCCCTCCTTGAACCAGGCGATGCGCTCCAGGTCGGCGGCGCGCGCCTCGGGGGTGAAGATGTGCGCCGGGTCGCTGGACTCGTGGTCGCGCAGTTCGCGCAGCGGCCAGAAGGTGTGCGAGAGGGCGCCCGAGGCGATGAGCAGCACCCGGCGGCCGGGGGTCGCGGCGATGCCGTCGGCGAGGGCGCGGCCGAGACGGAGGTGGTCCTCCATGTCTCCGGTCTGGCACACCCCGATGGTCACCCACCGCTTGCCGGGCAGCCCCTCCCCCAGGAATTTCCAGAGGTTGATGGTGGCGTAGTAGACCGGCAGGTACTCGTCGTCGATCGCGGTGATCCAGGTGCCGTGCTTGTCCGCGAACTTCGCGATGTTGTGGGCGAGTTCAGGGTCTCCGGGGTAGTCGTACGGCATCCGGCACATGCCTCGCGGCAGTTCCTCGGAGGTGAACAGGCCGGCCCGGCGCGGCTGGGCGGTGGCGACGAACTCGACGGTGGTCGCCCAGTGCGAGTCGAGGACGACGACGGTGTCGTAGTCGTCGCGCTCGAAGACCTCCTCGCGGAGCTGTTCCAGGCCGGTGACGAGGGTGATCTCCTTGCCCTCGTTCAGCTCCAGCCGGATCTCCTCGGGGAGCACGACGGTGGGGACGTGGGCCAGCAGCCCGGCCCCGACGATCTCACCCATGGTCCTTCCATCCCTTCGGCGCGGTCACGGTGTTCTTCAGGTCGCAGTAGAAGTCGAAGCTCCAGCTGCCGCCCTCGCGGCCGACGCCGGAGTGCCGGGAGCCGCCGAAGGGGGCCTGGAGGTCGCGTACGAAGAAGCAGTTGACCCAGACCGTTCCGGCGACGAGCCGTTCGGTGACGCGTGCGGCGCGGTCCCGGTCGCCGGTGGCGAGGGTGGCGGCGAGCCCGAAGCGGGTGTCGTTGGCGAGGTGGACCGCCTCCTCCTCCGTGGTGAAGGTCTGGAGGGTCAGGACGGGTCCGAAGACCTCCTCCTGGACGATCTCGGAGTCCTGGGCGACGTCGGTGAGGAGGGTCGGCGCGTAGTACCGGCCCTCGCCGCGGTGGCCGCCGATGACCGCGCGGGCGCCCGCGGCGAGGGCGCGCCGCACGAAGCCGTCGATCTTCTCCAGCTGGCGCTCGTGGATGTTCGGGCCGATGTCCGTGGCCTCGTCGCGCGGATCGCCCTGCACGATCGTGGCGGCCTTCTCCGCGAAGCGGCGGGTGAACTCCCCGGCGATGCTCTCCTCGACCAGGACGCGGGTGGCGGCGAGACAGACCTGGCCCGCGTTGTCGTACTGCTCGACGGCGAGGTCGACGGCGAGGTCCAGGTCGGCGTCCGCGAACACCAACAGGGGTGACTTGCCGCCGAGTTCGAGGCTGAGTGGGGTGAGGTTCGCGGCCGCCGACTGCGTGATCCGCTTGGCTGTCGGCACGGAGCCGGTGAAGCTGATGCGGCGCACGTCGGGGTGCGAGGTGAGGGCGTCGCCGATCTCGGACCCGTAGCCCTGGACGACGTTGAGGACGCCGGCGGGCAGTCCGGCCTCGGCCGCGATGTCCGCGAGCAGCGAGGCGGTCAGCGGGGTCCATTCGGCGGGCTTGAGTACGACCGTGTTGCCTGCCGCGAGTGCCGGGGCGACCTTCCAGGTCGACAGCATCAGCGGGGCGTTCCAGGGGGTGATCAGCACCGAGGGGCCGGCCGGGTCCCAGCTGACGTGGTTGGTGTGGCCGCGGGTCTCGAAGTCCTCGTGGTCCAGCTTCAGGAGCCAGTCGGCGAAGAAGCGGAAGTTGTGGGCGACGCGCGGCATCACACCACGGCGGTGGGAGCGCAGCAGGGCGCCGTTATCGGTGGTCTCGACGATCGCCAGGTCCTCGATGCGCTTCTCCACGCCGTCGGCGACGGCGTGCAGGAAGCGGGCGCGTTCGGCGCGGGAGGTGGCGGCCCAGGCGGGGAAGGCGGCCTTCGCGGCGGCCACGGCCGCGGCGGCCTCCCGCTCGGTGCCCCGGGAGATCTCGCCGAGGACGCTGCCGTCGATCGGTGAGACATCGGTGAACGTATGGGCGGAGGCGACGCGTTCGCCGCCGATCCAGTGCCGGGTGTCGACGGCGACCCCGGCCACCGTGAGGGTGTGCTCGGTCATGTCCGGACTCCAAGTCCTGTGGTGGGTGAGGGGGTCACTCGGCGCCGGAGGTGCCGGACTCCAGAAGGCGTCCGCCGTCCCAGACGACGCCGACCTGCCGGTAGTAGGCGGCGATCGGCTCGCGGATCTCCAGGCGTGCCAGTTCCTCGGTGGGCGCCTCGAACAGCGTCAGGTCCGCCTCGCCGACCCAGGGCTGTCCGCCCTCGAAGGAGGCGGCGCCGGTCTCGATCAGTTCGTCGAGCGCGAGGCCCTTGCCCTTCTCGATGGAGGGCAGCCAGCGGTGGTGGGCCATGGGGTGGCCGTTGACGAAGCCGTTGGTCTCGGACGGCTCCCGCAGGGTGACCACGGCCTCGGCGAGGCGCCGGTCGGCGGCGGCGAGGGTGGCTCCGAAGCGGGCGCCGGCCTCGATGCGCGGGGCCGGGCCGTAGGGGTGCGGGCGGGTCTGGTGGATCGACCCGAGCTTCTTGGGGTAACCCTGGTGGAGTCCGCGGGCGATGGCGAAGTCCTTGTCGACCCAGATGTACACACAGCGAGTGTAGGTCTGTCCGCGGTACTTGCAGCGGACGACCGCGAAGGCCTCCTTGTACTGGGCGCGGACCGGGTCGAGCAGTTCCTCGGCCGAGCCGGAGCAGGACTGCCAGTCGGCCCAGATCAGCGCGACCGCGCCCGGGTCCTCGTCGGCCAACTCCAGCGGTTCGGGAAGAAGTTCACGCACACGGGCGGGATCCGTGCGGTACTCGATGGTGAGCAGGTCACCGGAGTAGCGCCACGGCGGCGACGGGATGAGCGACGAGGTGCCGCCGGCCGTCTTGGGGTGGAAGTAGCCACGGACAGGGGACATAGCGGTTCCTTACGCTTCGTTACGCGGTGAGGGCGGGCTGCTCGAGCAGCCGGGCGCGGTAGCGGGCCGCGCGCATCGCGGCGGACTGGCCGCCGAGGGCCACGACGCCGACCAGCCGGCCGGCCGCGTGGTAGCCGACGACGACGTCGCCGTCCGGGTCGCCGTCCAGGATCCGCACGTCGTCCTTGCCGAGCAGGGGTGAGCCGAAGGACTGGAGCCGGAACTCGTGCTGGTCGCTCCAGAAGGTGGGCAGCGGTGCGAAGGGCGCCGACTCGGCTTCCGTGCCGCCGAGATGGGCGGCGAGGACCTTGGCGGCGTGCTTGGCGGTGTCGGTGGGGATGGACCAGTGCTCGACCCGGCGGGGTACGCCGTCGTAGCGGGCGTTGGGGAAGCGGGCGACGTCGCCGACCGCGACGGCCTCGGAGCGTCCGCCGACCCGCAGGTGTTCGTCGGTGAGGACGCCGTCGGACAGGTCGAGTCCGTTGCCGTCCAGCCATTCGGTGTTGGCGACCGAGCCGACGGACTCCACGACCACGTCGGCCGCCAGGACCGTTCCGTCTCCGAGGACGACTCCGGTGACGCGTTCGCCGCCCTCGAATCCTGCGACTCCCATGCCGAGCGCGAAGCGCACTCCGCGCTCCTCGTGCCGCTTGAGCAGCGCGCCGCCCAGCAGGTCGCCGAGCGGTCCGGCCATGGGCAGCGGCAGCGGATCGACGACTGTGACGTGCGCTCCGAGTCCGACGGCGGTGGCGGCGACCTCGCAGCCGATGAATCCGGCGCCGACGACGACCACGCGTGCTCCGGGACGGATCAGCGCGTCGCGCAGGATCCGGGCATCGGCGAGGGTGCGGACGGTGTGGCGTCCGACGAGCGGGCCCGGGCACCGGAGCCGCCGGGGGCGCATTCCGGTGGCGACGACCAGTCCGTCGTACGACAGCCTTTCGCCGTCGGCGAGTTCGACGACCCGTTCGTCGAGGCGGGCCGCGGTGATCCGTGTCCCGAGGCGCCACTCCACGTCGGCCGCGGCGGCCTTCGGGGCGAAGGCGAGGGACTCGAACGGCGCTTTGCCCGCGAGGACTTCCTTGGAGAGCGGAGGCCGGTTGTAGGGCATGTGCGGCTCGTCGCCGACGACCGTGACGGCGCCGGTCCAGCCCGCCGCGCGCAGTTGTTCGGCGGCGCGCAGGCCGCCCATCGAGGCGCCCGCGACGACTACGCGTCCGGTCATGGCTCTCAGCCCTCGATCCGGATGGCCTGGAGCGGGCACACGTCCGCGGCTTCCTCGACCTCGTCGCGCAGCGCCTCGTCCACATCGGAGACGTAGGCGAGGTGGCCGGCGTCGTCCATCGAGAAGACGTCGGGGGCGGCGAAGACGCACTGGCCGTGGTCCTGGCACTTGATCATGTCGACGACGACCTTCATGGCCGGTCCTCCTGAGGATGCGGGCGACAGAGCGAAGGGAGAGGGGAAGAGAGGGGCCCGGCCGGTATGGGACCGGGCCCCTCGGCCAAAGGGAGGCGGAACCGCCTCCCTGACTCGTTTGGCTTCAAACAACATAGGAAGCCGTTCGACCCTGGTCAATACCTGTCCAGGTGGATAAATTCTTACCGTCGGCCCCTTGCGGGACCGGAACCCGACTCATACCGTTCGGATTCAAACGACCGACTCGGGGTCCGACCCGGGGATGTCGTCCGGAGCAGTTCGGGCCAGGCCACGGGGCCCGGCGCGGTGAATCGGGAAAGCGGAGCCTCATCCGCGTACGGCACGTACTCGGATGACGCGACAACGCCACGAGGAACCACGCCGAGCACCGCCGGGCCGGACTGTTCCCGACGACACCCCCGCCTCCCCGCACCCCGGCTCCCGTTCTCTGCACACCACGCGTCCCCGGCGCCTCAGGCCACGGGGACACCCACCCTTCCGCCAAGGAGACAACGGTGAGCGCATCCGACACCCCAGAGATCCGCCGGCACATGGAGCGGCTCGCCGCCGAGGGCGTCGACGTGGTCAGGGTCGTCTATCCCGACCTGATCGGCACCGACCGCGCCCGTGACGTCCTGCTCGACCACCTGCCCTCGGCCTGCGAGCACGGACTGGCCTTCTGCCGGGCCGTCTACCACACCACGCCCCAGGGCGACGTGGTCCCCGTCGCGGGCGGCCTGGACGCCGGTCTGCCCGACGTGTCCGTACGCCCCGACCTGTCCACCGCGGCCGTACTGCCGTGGGAACCCGGCGTCGCGACCTGCCTGGGCGAGGTCACCGACCCGGCGACCTCCGCCCCTGCCCCCGAATCACCCCGCGACCTGCTGCGGACCGTCCTGGCCCGCTGCGCCGAGCAGGGCCTGCGCCCCGTCGTCGGCCCCGAGCTGGAGTACTTCCTGCTGGAGCCCGCCCCCGGCACGCCCACCGGCTGGCGCCGCTCCCCGGAGTCCACCGGCGCCGTCTACACCGCCGGGCTGCGCGCCGACCCGGGCAACCATCTGCTGCGTACCCTGCGCCAACTGCGCGACCTCGGCCTCGGCGTCATCACCGGCAACCACGAGTTCGACGGCGGCCAGTACGAGATCAACCTCACCCACTCCACCGCCCTGGACGCCGCCGACCGCGCCTTCCGCTTCAAGGCCGCCGTCAAGGAGCTCGCCCGCCAGGAAGGCAACCTCGCCACCTTCATGGCCAAGCCGTTCGGCGACGCGGGCGGCTCCGGATTCCACCTCCACCTGTCCTGCGAAGACACCGAGGGCCACAACGCCTTCGACGATCCGTCGGGCGCCCACGGCCTTTCGGCCACCGCCCGCCACGCCATCGCGGGCATCCTCGCCCACGCGCCCGCGCTCGCCGCGCTCGCCAACCCGACCGTCAACTCGTACAAGCGCTTCGGACCCGACACCCTCGCGCCCTGGCTGATCGACTGGGGTCTCGACAACCGCAGCACCATGGTGCGCGTCCCGCCCGAGCGCGGCTCGGGGGCCCGCCTGGAACTGCGGCTCGGCGACGCCAGCGCCAACCCCTATCTGCTGATCGCCGGAACCATCGCCGCCGCGCTGCTCGGCGTGCGGGCCGGCGAGGAGCCCGAGGCTCCTCTGGAGGGCTACGGCTACGACACCGCCCGCTCCGCCCTGCTGCCCACGAGCCTGGCCGCCGCGCTGGACGCCCTGGAGGCGGACACCGCCCTGACGGACATCCTCGGCAAGGACTTCACCACGTCCTTCCTCACCTACAAGCGGGACGAGGTCGAACGCTTCGGACGGCACGTCACCGACTGGGAGTTCACCGAGTACGCCTACCACCTGTAACCCCGTCGAAGCCCCGCCCAGGAGAACCGCCATGACCAGCCCCACCGTTCCCGCCACGCCCACCACCCAGGCCGAACTGCGCGCCGCCCTCGCCGAGCCGCTGCCGCTCGAAGAGGTCGACCTCGCGAACCTCGACAACTTCGCCGACGGCATCAAGCCGTGGCGCATGTTCCACACACTGCGCCACGAGGACCCGGTGCACTGGCAGCCCGAGGAAGCCCCCAACTCCGGTTTCTGGGCGGTCACACGGCACGCGGACATCGCCACCGTGGACCGCGACGCGGAGACGTTCACCTCCTCGAAGTTCGTCAACCTCGAAGAGCTCGACGACGACCAGATCAAGAAGCGGGCGTCCATCCTGGAGCTCGACGGTGTCCGCCACCGCGCGATGCGCAGCGTCATCCAGCGCCAGTTCGGCGCGAGCGTCATCAACAGCTACGGCGACTTCCTGCGCGGGCTGACGGCGCAGACCCTGGACGCGGCCCTGGCCAAGGGCACCTTCGACTTCGTGGCCGACGTCTCGGCCGACTTCCCCATCAACGTCCTCGCCCGCCTCCTCGACGTGCCGCCGGAGGACAACCAGCAGCTGATCGACTGGGGCAACCGCATCATCGGCAACACCGACCCCGACTACGCGGACGTGCTGCTGCACAGCGCGGAGAGCGACAAGTACCGCGACCTGCCCTTCCGTTCGCCCGCCTCGCTCGAAGTCTTCGAGTACGGGCGCGAACTGGCCCGGCAGCGACGCGGCGGCAACGGTACGGACCTGGTCTCCAAGCTGGTCAACACCGTTCCGCGCGACGGGATCCCGCTCTCCGCGCAGGACTTCGACAACTACTTCCTGCTTCTGGTCGTCGCCGGCAACGAGACCACCCGCCACACCATCTCGCACTCGATGCTGGCCCTCCTCCAGCACCCCGAGCAGCTCGCCCGCCTCAAGGACGACCCGTCCCTGATCCCGGGCGCGGTCGAGGAGTTCCTGCGCTGGGCCTCCCCCGTCTACCACTTCCGCCGCACCGCCACCCGCGACGTCGAACTCGGCGGCAAGCAGGTCAAGGAGGGCGACAAGGTGGTCATGTGGTTCGCCTCGGGCAACCGTGACGAGGAAGTCTTCGGCAACCCCTACGACTTCGACGTCGCGCGCACGAACAACGACCACATCACCTTCGGCAAGGGCAGCCCCCACCTGTGCCTGGGCAACCTGCTCGCCCGCACCGAGATCCGCATCATGTTCGAGGAGCTGATCCCGAGGATCGCCGACATCAAGCTGGCCGGCGACGCGCCCCGCGTCCTCTCCAACTTCGTCAACGGCATCAAGAAGCTGCCGGTCGAGGTCACGCTCGCCTGACGGCGAGGGATCGCGGACCGCGCCGCGCGGCACGCACGAAACCATTCAGGGGTGTCCCACTGCCCGGGCGGGCAGTGGGACACCCCTGACATCAGTGGCCGTTCTCACGGTGCGGCTCGAGCAGGCCCACTCCCCCGCGGGCGCCTCTCGTCCCCGCGGCCGGGAAGACCGTCTCCCGGGTGAGGAAGGCGAGTCGGGCGTGCTTCCCGGGCAGGTGGACGTCGGGAAGGTCGATCTCCGGCAGCATGACCACAGGGCCCGGAGTGAAGCCCTGCCGGTGGAAGCGGGCGATGGCTCTCTCGTTGCGCACGTCCGGGTCGACCACGACCCGCTCGCGGTCCAGACCCAGCAGTACGAACGACGCCACCGCGCTCAGCAGCGCCGTGGTCCAGCCGGAACGCCCGCCACCCGGTCCGGCCGGCGCGAGCAGCAGGTGGACGCCGATGTCACCGGGTTCGACCGGGTAGCACTCGCCGACGCGATCGGCCGTCGGCTCGTACGTCTGGAGCAGCGCCACCGGCTCTCCGTCCTTCACGAGGAGATAGGCGTGATGGGTGTCCAGCGTCTCCAGGTGGGCGTACGCCGCGGTGACCTGGTCCTCGGTCAGATCGCTCATACCCCAGAACGCGGCCCGGTCCGCGCTCACCCAGGCATGGACCACCGGACCGTCGAGCGCGGCGTCCACGGGCAGGACCCGGACGGTCCCGTAGCCGTCGACGAACTGCTCGTGCAGGGCTGCACGCGTGGCGTATGTGGCGGACATCGGTCTCCCTCGTTCAGCCGGTCGCGGTCGCGCGCCGGCGTATCCCTGTGACCTTTCTGTGCGTCACGACAGCCATATTAGGTTAGGCTCACCTAACTAGATCAACGGGAAGTCGTAGCGAGAGGTGAAGAGCTGATGGGGCAGGCCCAGGCGCGGGGTTGGGAAGGCGCGGTTCTCAAACTGCTGCGCGCGAAGGACTACGTCTTCACCGTGACGGGCTCCGAGGACGTCACGCCCGAGTACCGCCGACTGCACTTCACCGACGGGGGCATGCTGGCGGTGACCGGCGTCCACCCGACGATGTGGGTGCGGCTGTGGTTCGACAACGCGGGCAGGCCTCACCAGCGGGCGTACACCCTGGTCGACCCGAATCCCGAGGCGGGCACCTTCAGCCTGGAGTTCGCCCTGCACGAGGGCCGCGCGAGCGACTGGGCCCGGGCGGCGAATCCTGGGGACAGCATCGAGGCGACGGTCCAGGGCACGGGTTTCGAGCACCCCGAACCCGCGCCCTCGCACGTCTTCGCCGTGGCCGACCCGGCCTCCCTGCCGGCGCTGAACTCCCTGCTGGCGACGCTGGGCCAGGTCCCCGCGACGATCTGGTTCGAGGGCAGCCTGGAGGGCCTGCCCAGCCGTGCCACCGCGCACCACGACGTCCGGCAGGTGGAGCGTCTGGACTCCGGGCGTCATCTGGTCGAAGAGGTCAAGGCGGCCCTGCCCCAGCTCCTGAAGGAGAGCCCGCAGCCCTATGTGTGGATCGCGTGCGACACGACGACCACGCGCGCGCTGTCGGCGCATGTCCGCAAGGAGCTGTCCGTCCCCAGACAGCGGGTCAACGCACTCGGGTACTGGCGGGCGGTGTAACCGGCGGTGCGGTGAGTGAGCCGGGACGGCTCCGAAGCAGGAGGCGGCGCCCCAGCCGGGGGTGGCGACCGAACCCGGACGGCGCCGAAGCAGGGGGAGGTGCCCCAGCCGAGAGCGGCACCCAGGGGGCGGTGACCGGCAGGGGCGGTGACCGGCAGGGGCGGTGACTCGGCCGGGGGCGGCACCCCAGCCAGGGGCGGTGACCCAGCCAGGGCCGAAGACCGAACCGAGGGCGGTGACCGAGCCGCCGGTGTCTGCCGACCTGGGTGCGGCGACCGGCCTCGCGGCGGCCAGTGGCGGGCCGCCCGTCCGCCCTGAACAGCGTCCTGTCCGCACCGAACACCAAACCGGCCACCCGCACACCGTCCCGGCCACCCCGCGCCCAGTACCGCCCATTCGGCGGCGCTGAACGCGGGGCGCGCCAGGAATCCATCATTCATGCAGTCCCTCACGCCGCCCGTCACCGTTCCTGTCGCCGTCGCCGTCGCTGCCGCTGCCGCTGCCGAACAAGCAGCATGCGAGTCCGCCGGTGTCGCCCCACCTGCCGTCGCGAAGCCAGAGCGGCTCCCCGGCGATGGTCTGGACGCCCGCCTGGAGGCGGTCAAAGGGGAGATGGACGCCCGTCTCGCACTGGCGGCCGTCGCCTACGAGGTCAACACGGCACACATCGGGACGCCACCGGTCGACTGGACCCGGATCGGAGCTCCTCCGGCTCCCACCGCACCGGTCCCCACCGCTCCCCCGGGACCGGCCCCGCGCGTCACGCCCATCGCCGCCCTCCTGCACCGGGCGTCGCTGCGGCTGCGGACGGACGGCTGGTGTGCGGGAGGCCTGACCGACGAGGACGGCCACCTGTGTTCGCAGGGCGCGATCCGGATGGAGTCGAGTGGCGACCGCCATCTCGAGGCACAGGCCATGACAGTGCTGCTGGAGGCGATCCGCAGACGGTTCGGCCCGGACGTCGAGTCCGTACCGTCCTTCAACGACGCCTGGGGCAACGGCCGCGAACCGACCCGCATGCTGGAACAGGCCGCCGTCCTGGCCGACGCGCGGGGCATCTGACCCCGCGCGGCCGACCCGGCCATGCGAGAGCCAGGGCCGTCGTCAGGCAGATCCGAGGACGGTCCGGAACGTCACCGAGACCCGTCTGCCTCGGGGCATCCGGCCCCCACCTGCCGGGTCACTCTTGCGAGCGGCGATGCCATGGCGCCAGTCGTATCGGGCCGGCCCGGTCATCACGCACAGACTGCCGGGAGCGAGATGGACTCCGGTCTTCTTCCCGTCCCCGGGGTGGGTGAAGTCCATGACGCAGCCGGAGCCGAGGGATATCGCGGCGACGACGGGCCCGAAACAGGGCACGCAGTCGACGTGAGCGCTGATGCCCTGACCCGGCTCGTACTCGTTGACGATGACCTGGTCCGCCCGCCGATCCATGATCCCCTCCCCTGCCATCCGCGCGGCCTGCCGAAGCGCCCACGACGGCAGTGCCGGGGCGTCGGCCTCCGCCCGGGAGCCCGCCGCCACGGAGCGCCGACCGTAGTCGTACCGGTGACCGTAGTGCTGGACCCGCCGTCTGAGCTCCGTCGACCAAGCCCCGCCCTCGATCCGCGCAAGCATCTCCTGGCACGCGTCGGGGTCGAGCCAGTCGGCGATGTAGCGCAACCCCGGAACGGCCGCGGAAGCCGCCTCGTCATCCCCGTCGAACGACAGTTGCCCAGGACCCTCAGTCATGCCCGAAGAGTAGCCAGCCCCACTGACAATCGGCCGTCGACGCCGGAGCGGGTGGTCCACGGAGCCAACGGCGGCGAGAGGGCCACCCCGCCGGTCGGAGGTCCTACCGGAACGCGGCGATGTTGCGCTGGGCCCAGTCGGCGAAGGTGCGGGGCGCCCGGCCGAGGAGCCGCTCGACATCCGGGCTGATGCGGAGCTCGGCGGGGGTGGGGGCGCCGAGGATGTTCAGCGTGGTGTCGACGACAGGCTCGGGCATGAACCGCAGCATCTGTTCCCGGGCCTCGTCGCGGGTCTGCTCGATGAACCGGACGGGTTCGCCGAGGGCGTCGGCGATCACCTCGGCCCGCCGGCGGGGCGTGCTGAGCGCGGGCCCGGTCAGCTCGTAGACCCCTCCGGCGTGGCCGTCCTCCCGCAGCGTCACGGCCGCGACCTCGGCGATGTCGTCGGGGTCGACCGTCGGCAGGCCGATGTCGGCGAACGGTGCGGCGGCGGTCCTGTCGGCGCGGACCGACTCGGCCCAGGCGTACGCGTTGGAGTCGAAGCCTCCGGGCCGCAGGATCGTCCAGGTCATGCCTGATTGCCGGACGGCGTCCTCGATGGCGCGCGCCGTGTCCCCGTGCGAGGCCGACCCGGGCCGGGTCGCGACTCCCTGGGAGGACAACAGGACGACTCGTCCGACGCCGCCCGCCTTGGCGACGTCGAGGATGTCCCGCGGGCTGAGCAGGTGCGCGCCGGCACCCCCGTTCTGGAGGAACAGCGCGTCCGCGCCTTCGAATACGGGCCGAAGGCTCTCAGCGTCGGCCAGGTCCGCCCGAGCGTGGTCGACGCCCTCCGGCACGTCGGCGTCCGAGATCCCGCGCGAGGTCGCGGTGACCCGCGCACCGGTTGCCGCGAGAACCCGGACGAGCGATCGGCCGACGTTGCCTGTCGCCCCCGTGACTACGAACATGAACAACTCCCGTGTCTATTCAGCATGGTTGTCGCGCCCGGTCGGGCGGGACCGTCGCGGAGAGCTGCTCTCCTGGCGACACGGGGACGCTAACACCGCCGATATAGTAGGTACCTAGAGGAAAGTGGCTATCCCAAGGGGTGCATGTGGCCGGCAACACCGAACGGGTGGCGGACTCCGCGACCGAACCCGAACTCGCCTGTCCCACCAGTGCGGTCGTGGACATCGTGTTCAGCCGCTGGACGACGCCGATCCTGTGGACCCTCCACACGCATGGCCGCCTGCGTTTCGTCGAACTGGAACGACGCATCGGCTCGATCACGCCGAAGGTGCTGACCCAGCGGCTGAGGCAGCTGGAACGCGACGGCATGGTCATCCGTACGTACCACCCGGAAGTACCCCCTCGGGTCGAGTACGAGATCACCGAGCTGGGCCGCAGCCTGGCCCCGCTCTTCGCCCACCTCACCGGATGGGCTGCCGCCAACCTGGACAAGGTCGAGAAGGCCCGGCACGACTACGACACCGATCCGCCCCGCTAGCGCATCGGCGGAACAGAACAGCTGGCGCCGTCGAGCCTCATGAGGGGTCCGCCTGCGCGGGCGGATCCGTCGCCGTCGCCCAGAGTTCGTTGAAGGTTCTCACCTCTCCGTCGACACGCCGGCCGTCCGCGTCGAGACGGGTCTTCACGTTGCCCTCCTGCCGGTCCGGGTCGAACTCCAGGCACAGTTCGCTGTCGAAGATGACCACGTCTCGTGCCGCCGCCGCCCTGCGGTTCCGCCGCCCCGGGGAGCCGTTGGAGGAGAGGACCCGGTACCGCACGTCGATGCTGAACCCCCGCTGTTCCTCGCAGAGTTTGAGGAACCGGGTCATGAAGTCGGGGTCGTTCCGCTCGGCTTCCTTGATCATGAAGAGCCGTCGGATGGTCACGTCGCGGACCCGCATCGCCTCGATCTGGGCGTCCAGATACGGCTTCGCCGAGTCCGTGTCCCAGAAGGGCTGGTCGACGGAACTGCTCGTGGCGTCGATCGTGCGGCGCGCGCATTCGGTGAGTCTGATGAGCCATTCGGTGTTGTCACGGGGCCATTGGGCGGTCATGCCGGTCAGGTCGGTGACGACGAAGGCCAGGCTCTCCGTCTCGGCCCTGGCGAACGCCTTCACGATCTCCGGGCCTTGCTGCCCCACCCGGCTCAGGCTCTTGATCAGGCGGGTCGCGTCACCGGCGCTCATTCCCGCCTGGTCCAGCTCCCGCAGCAGCCCGGCCGCCTCGCTGAGCTGCATGAAGTGTTCCTGCTGCTCCCGGCCCCGCTCCCGCTGGCCCGTCTCCATGTCCCCCAACCGCTGCTCGAAGTCGACCATGTACTGGATGATGAGGGCGGATCCGCCGATGACGACGGACACCGCGATCTTCCACAGCTCGTCCCCTGACTGGTGCACCAGGTTGGTGAGCACGTACGCGATGGTGCTGACGACGACGGTGACCAGTGTCTTGAGCACGATGGGCGCTATGCGCATGCCGCCGCCCGCCGGCCCCGGTGTCCCCGATGCTCCGCGCATTCCTGTCTCTCCCCCGCCAGGTGTCTCCAGGATGGTGCCCGATCAGCGCAGGCTCGGCACCTCCTGGGGCAACTGAATCGCGTGGAGGGCGAGTTGGTCCCGTATCCGCTGTGTCAGAGCGTTCCACTGTCTGCTGTAGCCCGGCCTCCGCTCCAGATCGTTCCACGTGGTGTGAAGGGTCGGGCCGAGTCGGGCCCGGGGCATCCACAGGTGCAGCAGATGGTCGACGAGTGGGCGCACCACCTTCACCGTCCTGCGGACGTCGTCCGAACCGGCCCTCAGGCCGTCGAGTTTGTCCGCGACGGTCGTCAGGAGCCAGTCGTGCAGGGCCAGATCCTCGCAGAGTCCGGTGGCCTCGATGAGCGGTGTCCCGTGCGGCAGGCGCAGTCGCAGGGTCCGCAACCCGTCTTCGGCCATGGTGAACAGGGACGAGGGTTCCTCACCGGCGGCGGACGGTGTCGCGGTCCAACGCAGCGTGGTGTCGGCGGCGTTGAGAGGTGCGTCGTGGTCGAGGGTGTGGTGCCGGGTGACCCTCGCCAGCATGCTTTCGGCGATCGATCCGACGTCCAGGAGGCCTGGCCGTGGTCCGCCGAGAAAGCCCTCGGCGACGGGGTTCCCGGGGAGCCGTCCGACAGCGACCAGGGTTCCGGGCCGCGCCAGGTAGTAGCCCCAGGCCTGCCGTCTGTCGGTTCCGGAGGCGGGGAGCGAGAAGGAGGCCGTGGACTGCAGGACCCGGCCCTCCACGAGCGTCGCTCGGGTGGTCACCGTACCCACACCGCGCACGCGGGCGCCCGTGGCGGTGGGCAGTCCGCAGTCCACACCGGTGAGGATGTCGGGCGAGACCACCAGGCGGTTCGGGCGCCGGGAGACCCGGACCCGTTCGTCGGCCCTCAGGTCCAGCACACGCGTGGCCGCCCGCTCGTCCAGCGCCTCGCGGCTGGGCAGCATGCAGGTGCGTACCTCGCCGCAGGCGAGAACGGGGGGCGCGTGCCCGGCGGGGCCACTCATCACAGGCCCGGTGGAAAGACGTAGGACGTGCGGTCGGCGATGTCGGCGGGCACGGGGAATCCCTCCTTGGCCGAACGCTCCAGCGCCTGAGCCAGCGTGCCGGCCTCCACGTGGACCTGCTCCAGGACGACGCGTACGGCGTGTTCCACGGGGAGGAACCGGGTGGGGAGCACGCTGCTGGTGGAGTACGCGGTGAAGGGTTCGGCCTGGGGATTCAACCGCACGACGGGCGGCAGTTCGTCCCATTCCGTGGGGAACTCCTTGTCGTCCCAGGGAGTTGGGGCGAAGACCGCGCGGCCGTTGTCGCGCAGGAGTCCCAGCCGGACCAACTGCCAGACGGAGGCGAGGAAGGCACAGGACCAGGTCCGTTGCTCCTCCGGGCCGCTCCACAGCTCGACGTCCATGAAGACGGAGTGGCCGCGTGCGGTGGTCTCGCTCGGTGGCTGCCAGGTCGCTCCCGCCGAGTCCAGTGCGGCGGAGGTGCGTTGGGCCGGTGCTCGGCGGCCGTTGCTGAGCCACCCCGTACGGCTGACGGGCGGCCGGAACCCGCTGCTGCCGGGCGGAGGGGACTCGACCAGTCGGTGCAGAACGGACTCGGCGAGCCTCAGCTCCGCACGGTCGGTGCCGGGTGCGACCGCGCATCCGGATTCGCGGGCGAGGTAGTCGATGGTCAGACCCGCGTCGGCGGCGGCGCCGAGCAGTGGGGGGATCAGCCGGGCGGGGGTGGACTGCCGGGAGAAGTAGTCGTCGATGAGGAAGCAGGTGCTGATCCGGGCCCTGCCGTTCGCGAGTCGCGCCGCGGTACTCGTGCGGACGGCGTCCGCCCAGGGTCTCGCCGTCGCGAAGTGCCGGCGCAGGCGGTCGGCCCCTTCGGTGAAGTCCTCCATGTACAAGTGCCCCAGTTCCAGGGAGAGATGGGAGTACGGGACGGACTCCGTGGGGGGTTCGGCGCTGGTCTCCCGGAAGACCGGCGTGGGCTGGTTCACGGCTCCCCCCAGTGGCTGTCGTCGTAGAGCCGCCGGGCGAGTTCGTCCAAGGACAACCGGGTTTCGTTGTCGGCGATCCCGCGGCCGAACACGTCCGCGTCGGTGATGAGGCGTTCCTGCCATTGGAGTACGGGTTCCAGCGGAATCGACGCCAGCACCCGTCGCCCGCCGATGCCCAGGCCGGCGGCGAGTTCCTCGAGTCCCTGGTCGCACTGCCGCATCCACGCGTACCGGGCGGGGGTCACCTGGTCCCACGGAGGTGAGGCGAGATCGGGTACGGCGGCCCGGACGAAGCGAATGGAGCCGCGCAGCTCCTCGCGGCTGTGTCCCAGCGCCTCGCCGGCCCGGACGATTCCGCGTTCGCCGAAGGTGAGTTCGGCGGCCGCCCTCACATGCTGGTGGGTCCAGCGGTGGAATACGAGCCAGCGGTGCTTGAGCCTGTCGAGCCCGCCACCGGGCGCGGTGGCCGCGAGGACGAGGTCCATCGCGTAACTGCGCCCGGCGCTGAGGTCGACGACGATCGTCTCGAATTCCCGCTTGAGGCGCTGTACGAGGTCGACGCAGCGGTGGAGCTGCTCGTCGCCGGTGACGAACTCGCCTCCGGAGCGGTCGCCCGGGAGCAGGACGAGCCTGCCGGAGCCGCTGGGTCGGTCGCGCAGGTCGGGGTGTTCGGTGCGGGTCCAGACATCGATGCGGTGAGGTGCGCCGATCCTGCCCTGGAGACAGGAGTGCAGGCCGGTGCCGTGGACGTCCAGGTCGGTGGCGGGCAGGTCGAACACGGCGGTGGCGGTGGGTGAACCGAAGTCGAAATCCAGGAAGCAGACGTCCGCCCCGTCCAGGGCGGCGCGGTAGGCGAGATTGGCGCTGGTGACGGAGCGGCCGGTCCCTCCTTTGTCCGAGGCGGCGAAGACGAGCACGGTCATTCCTCCCCGTCCGTGACGCGGGCGAGGGCGTCCAGTCGTTCGAGGACGCCGAGCGCCAGGGCGAGCGAGGTCCCGGGGCGACGGTCGATCAGCTCCCGGGCCCGGCGGAGATCCGCCTCGACGCCCTTGATCCATTCTCCCTGCTGGGTCCCGGAGGGCGGTGCGGGGTGGTCCTTCTGCTCCCGGCCCAGCAGATGGGCGGCTTCGCCGATCGCCGCTCTCGCCGCCGCGGACAGTTCTGCGCTCCGGATCGGAGGATGGTCGTAGAGCCCGTGGGCGGCGACCATGCATTCGGCCACCCGCTCGGTGATGCTCCAGGACGGCGCCGTCACGGGGGCCGGCGACTCGGGGTGGACGGCCCGCACGTCGTCCCAGAGGCCGACGCCCGCGCCGTCCGTGATGCGGCGCCGCCACACGTGGTCGAGGACACTCTCGGCCAGTTGCAGGAGTCGGTCCTGGGAATTGAGGCTGGTCGACAGGGAAGAGAGCTGGACGGCACGCTTGAGCAGTTGGGTGGAGAAGTCGTTCATCACCCATGTCATGGCCGGGCCCGGTTCGTCACTGCCCAGCAGAGGCATGGCGATCCCCGGACCGTGCAGGGCGACGGCCGGGTCGTCGCGCAGGGGCCGGCCGGTGATCCTGGCCCGTTCGGCGAGGCGTTCCATGACGGCGACGATCCGGGTGACGTCGTGCTCGGTAGCTCTTCGGCGCATCAGGTCGTGGACCAGGACGGAGACGATCGTGAGGGAGAAGTACTCCGACTCGAGTTGCCGGGGCGTGGTGCGCCAGGGGATTTCCTCCAGGGGCCAGGCGTCCTCGTCGAAGCGGGCGACCCCCGACCAGTACTGCTGGGTGATCTCGAAGCGCAGCCTCAGAGCCGAGGCCAGATGCTGCTGTTCGGCGTCGAGCAGGCCGAGGGTGAGCGTGCGCTCGGAGAGGAGATCGATGATGCCGTCGAGGGCGACGACGGTGAAGTGGAGGCCGGGAACCGGGTGCGCGACGCCGTCGGGCTGCCCCCGGCCCCCGGGATCGGCCCCGGTGGCGACCGCGGGGGCGTTCTTGACCACGCCCCACGCCCAGCCGCACTCGAACAGACGGTTCTCGTTGCGCAGTTCGTCGCAGACGTCGGTGTCGAGGCCGAGAGCCAGGCTGTCGGTGATCAGGGCGCGCAGCGATTTGAACCGGTGCTGGAACCGCTGCACGACCTGACGGTCGGACAGCCGGCCCTGGCCGAGCAGGCGCGCGAGCGCGTGTCCTTGGTCGGACGAGATCTCGACGACGTCGACGGCGAAGGAGCGGAGCAGGCCCACCATCGCGGCGGTCAGCCGTTCGCCGGTGTCCTTCCGCAGCTGTTCGATGCGGTCGGCGGCGGAGGCGCGGTTCGTCCTGTTCCGGTACACCTGGAGGAACCCGAGAGTGGCCAGGCACAGGCTCACGGACATGGAGTAGGAGTCGACCACGTCGAACTCCCGCTGCTCTTTGGAGAGTTCCTGTTCGGGGTCGGCGGCGGAGAAGTAGTGGCCGCCCGCGAAGGTGGGAAATTCACCGTCGTGGTGCCTTTTCATGAACTCACCCAGGATCTCGATGAGCCGTGAGGGAATGTCGGTGGAGTCCCCCACGTCACGCAGCGCCTTGGTCACATCCCGCTGGGTGGTGTTCGGATCATCGAGGCGGAACGCCTGGATCTCCGTCGCGGGATACAGCAGGCACAGCAGCCTTTCCGCGTCGGCAACACTGCTGAGATCACTCTGCTCGCCCCAGGACCAGACTCCTTGCGCGAAGGAATGGCGAGCCCACGCCTGCCACATGTCCAGCAGATGCTGGCGTGGCTTGATCTGCATTCCGCGCTCCCCCTCACAGAACGTCGCCCTGCCGCACCGCCTCGGACACGCGGTCCGAGAGCCGTTCGCTCACCGGAAACCGCAAGCGAGGATCATGGACGTATAGCCGGGACGCACCTCCCCCGGGCTCCCGATCCGGTGGGTCCGCACATGCTCGGTCAGACGTTTGATACTGGCACTGATTTCCGCTTCTTTCACCTCGCATGCGGGAAACCACGTGTCCCCCACCCGATACCCCTCGGAGTTCTCCATGAAGGCAGCGGCGAAAGGCGCTCCCGGAACAAGAGAGTCCAGAAAGTGCTCGACGGCGCGGTGGAATTCGTCGGGCGAGGTGGAGATGGACTCGGCGACGAAGAACATGGTGCCGATCTGCCACTGCTCCCGTCGCTCGACGGGCCTCAGGACATCGCCCTGTTCGACCCGCGCGACGTCACCCAGCCGCTGCCAGGGGCCGCCGGGCATCGAGGCGTACGCGTCGTCCTGGCACAGCTTCCGCCAGAAGTCGTCCCAACTGCCGTCGTGCCGGGCGATCTGCCGCCGCAGGTACCGCAGATTGGGCCGCGCCTTGTCCAGCAGGGTGATCTCGTCGCACCACGGGAGCATCGACAGGGCCGGATAGAGATTGGCGCCGGCTCCCACGTCGATACCCCGCACCGGTCGAGCGGCGGCACCATGAAAATGATCGCTGAAGTGAGCGCGTACGATCGACATGATCGCCTCGTCCACGGAAAGCACCGTGCGGTAGTTGTTCTGGACGTATTGTGCGGGGTCGAAGGCGTCCCACGGCGCGTCCGCGTTCAACTGCGCCTGTTTTCCCGGTGATCCCAAAGGCATGCCCCACGGTATCAATGCCGCCGATCCCCGACTTCCTCTCCTTCGGAATCCTCTGCCGATGAAGGAGGCATGAGGGGCGCACGGGCGCATACGATCCCCGACACTCGGGCCGAAGACTTGAACAGTCCGAGTGGTGGGGCGATTCTGGTCCGATGCCAGCACTTCACTCTTCGGTCGTCCGGGTCGGCAAGGCCGGCGATCAAGACTTGTCCGAACTGATTGATCTAGATCATGAAGCCTTTCCCGCCGACCCGTTCCCCTTTTCCCTCATGCGCCAGTTCATGGACATGTTCCCGGACCAGCTGCTCGTGGCGGAGGGCGACGACGGCCACGTCTGCGGATACGTGCTGGCCACACCACCGAACAAGGGGCAGAGCTGGATCGTCAGCCTCGCGGTCAATCCGGCCGAGCAAGGCATGGGGGTGGGGCGGCAGTTGATGCGGGAAAGCCTCAAGTCGCTGCGTGCCGCGGGGACGGGGACCGTCCTTCTCTGGGTGGAGCCGGCCAACGACCACGCCATAGCTCTCTACCAGTCCCTGGGGTTCGTCCGTGACCCCGCGGGCACTCGCCCCGACCACTTCGGCCCCGGTGCCGACCGCCTCCTCATGACGTTGACCATGACCGGCTGAACGAGGGCCCCGGATCCCGTGCGGTGCCGGGGCGCGCGATCAACTGCCCGGTACGGACAAGCTGTCCGTGCCGAGAACGTTCAGCAGGGCCAGTTTGTCGTGGCTCTCCGTGCCTGGGGTCGCGGTGAAGATGAGCAGGGACTGTGACTGGTCGGGGTCCAGCAGGTTCTGACAGAACAGATCGATACGCCCGACCTCCGGATGGACGAACCGTTTGGCGTCGTTCCAGTGCAGGCCGACCTCCTGCTGGTCCCACAGCGACGCGAACTCCGCGCTGCTGTGCAGCAGGCTCTGAACGAGGTGGGCGGCCTGCGACCGGGGGCCCTCCCTCGTGGCGGCCGCCCGCAGGAGCGTGACGTTCACCCGGCCGTTGCGTTCGTGGTCGTCTGGGAGGTAGCGGCCGCGCTCGGCCGGATCGGTGAACCAGCGGTAAGGGGCGCTTCGGGCCTCCCCGCTGTAACGGGTCTGCTCGCCGAGCAGGGCCACGGCGGGTGGCGTCTGCACCAACGTCTCACCGAGGGGCCCCATCACCTGGGCCGGGGTGTCCCGCAGCCGGTCCAGCACCCGCATCAGCCCGGGATTGATGTGTTCGCTCCGCAGCCGCCGTCGCGGTGTGCGATGTCCGCACAGCAGGAACAGGTGGTCACGTTCGTCCGGTGTCAGGCGCAGCCCGCGGGCGACGGCCGCGGCCATCGGCTGCGAGGGCTGGGGTCCGTCGCCGCGCTCCAGACGG
Organism: Streptomyces sp. NPDC005281; assembly: GCF_040607495.1. Classification (NCBI taxonomy): domain Bacteria; kingdom Bacillati; phylum Actinomycetota; class Actinomycetes; order Kitasatosporales; family Streptomycetaceae; genus Streptomyces; species Streptomyces sp. NPDC005281. Next base: position 76,648 of record NZ_JBEXGX010000033.1, read on the forward strand.
GCGAAGTAGTCGGAGGACATGTCACACAGCTCCGCCACCTCCTCCCGCCGCAGACCCGGGGTACGACGGCGCGGACCACGCCGCAGTCCCACGTCCTCCGGTTGCAGTGCTTCCCGGCGGGCCCGCAGGAAGGCGCCCAGCGCGGCCCGGTCCACTGACCGTTCCATGGCTGCCTCCAGGAGATCGTCCACGTCGTGCGCGGAACCGTCTTCGCCCGTTCCGTCCTCGCCCGTGCTCCAGTTTCGCAGCCGTCGGAGTACGTATCCACGGACTGCGAGTCAGTGGTTGAGGGAGTCCTTCCTCGGTGTCGCCGGGTGCGATGCAGTGGATGCGGTGGAACGGCGCGGTGCCGTCCGCGACGCCGGCCGGCACCCAACGCTGGACAGCGAACAGCCGGCAGAGAAGAGGATTCCCGTGACCAAGTGGACAGCCGCCGACATGCCGGTGATGACAGGCAGGACCGTGATCGTCACCGGAGCCGGCAGCGGGCTCGGACTCATCACCGCGCGCGAGCTCGCTCGCGCCGGAGCCCGTGTCGTACTGGCCGTGCGCGACACGGAGAAGGGCCGCCGGGCAGTCTCCCGGATGCCCGACGAGTTCGACGTCCGGGAGCTCGACGTCGCCGACCTGGGATCGGTGCGCCGCTTCGCGCGGCAGTGGACCGGCCCCCTGGACATCCTCGTCAACAACGCCGGGGTGATGGACATCCCGGCGGCGCGGACCGCGGACGGTCTGGACGTACAGACCGCGACGAACTACACGGGCCCGTTCGTGCTGACGAATCTGCTTCTGCCACACCTGACGGACCGCGTGGTCACGGTCACCAGCCAGCTACACCGCCAGTCCAGACTGAACGTGGACGACCTGGACTGGCGCTCGCGCGAGTACGACGGCATGAACGCCTACCGGGACTCCAAGCGGGCGACCGTGCTGTTCTCCCTGGCGTTGCAGCGACGGCTGACCGCCTCCGGCAGCCGCGTGCGGTCGGTGCTCGCCCACCCCGGCATCGCGACGACGACCCTGGCCGCCCACTCGCGGGCCAACGCCGTCAACCGCCTGTCCTTCCTGCTCAACTCCCCCGAACGCGGAGCCCTGTCCATCCTGTTCGCCGCGACGCAGGACGTACCCGGCAACGCCTACGTCGGCCCCGCTGGGCCCGGCAGCATCAAGGGCCATCCGATCGTACGAAATCCGGGCAGGGCAGGCCTGGACGAGGCGACGGCCGAAGAACTGTGGCAGGCAACCGTCGCGCTGACGGGGGTGGGACGGTGAGGTCGCCGGAACGGAGGTGCCCGCCGAACGCGAGCACCGTTTCGCCGCCGCCGGCCGTGGACCGCGCACCCCGCCGCCCCTGCCGGGCGGCGGAACGCAAGCCCGGCACAGGCGACGCCGCGTCGGCCGGACCGGCGGCGACGCCTGTGCCGATGCCCCGTCAGGGCTCAGGCCTCCGCGCTACGACGCCGAACGGCCCTCGGCTTCGCGCCGCCTGGCGGCCAGCGCCTTCGCCAGCACCTTGTCCCGGAAGGGGTTCGCGGGACTCAGGGCCGTCGCCACCGCCACCGCCTCGTCCAGCAGAGCCCTGCGCCGCTCGGGCAGGTCCCGCACCAGGGGCGATGCGCTCGCCTCCACCAGGACGTACGCCAGCTTCGACCCGTACACCTCCGGCTCGACCGGTGTCAGGGTCCGGTAGATCCACAGCCCCTGGACGCCACGCACCACCCGCATGTTGGTGCTCAGCAGCATGACCCTCGCCCGCATGACCATGTCCTGATTCATCGATCCCCCATCGCTCCACCACCCCCGGCCCGTCCCGTCGCGCGACGGGACAGCACAACGAACGTGCCGGCAGCCCGAATTGGGTGCCGGCACGCACGCCGGTGAGTGGATGACGACGAGTCTGCGGGCAGACCGGCACCTGTGCCAAGGCCGAACGGACGTGCGCTCCGTCCTACCGCGAACGCCCCACGAGCAGGCATGATGGACCTGACACTCTCCCCGGCTCGCCTCGTGACAGAAGCTCGGAGACACGAGCTCGGAGACATGAGCTTCGAGACGCGAGCTGCGTCAGCCCGGCCGTGACTCCGTGCGGTGCCGCCGCGATACTGGGGGCATGGCGTTCCTCGTCTTCATGACCTTGCCCGGACTGGTCATCCTGCTGACCGCGCTGTCGTTCGTCGATCAGCTTCTGCTGCGCGCGAGCAGGGCCGGCGTCCTGCCCTGGCGCAACTCGGCACGTCAGGGTCAGATTTCGGCGACCGGGTTCGAGCAGCTGCACGCAAGTCTCTCGCCCGGCAAGCAGACCGAGCTGAAGGAACGCCAGTCGGCCCTGCTGCTGCGCGACGACGAGGAGGACGGAGCTCCGCCGAACCGGACGACGGTGGATCTGGACGGTGGAACCGCCATCGTCCGGATGCCGGGCGCCACCCGGCGGTAGGCCCACTCCGCTGCATAGGATCGCCGGCATGGCGCTGCGACCTGCTCACGTGAACATCAAGGCTCTCGACAGCTCGGCGGTCGGCCTGTTCTGGGCACAGGCGCTCGGCTGGAGTGCTTACAGCCCAGGCGTGACGACCTACGTCGGGCCTCCCGGCGGCCCCGTCTGGCCGGACCCGGTGGTCCTCGGCATCGACGTCGTTCCGGTGCCGGAGCGCGGGACGACGACGAAGAACCGGGTGCACCTCGATCTCGCCACCACGTCCGCGGCCCATCAGACGGAGCTGGTCGAGCGCCTGACGACGATCGGCGCCACGCCCGTCGACGTTGGCCAGGGCGAGGTGCCGTGGACGGTCCTCGCCGACCCGGAGGGCAACGAGTTCTGTGTGCTGGAGCCCCGCGAGATCTACCGGGACACGGGGCCGATCGCCGCGGTGGTGGTCGACTGCGTGGATCCGAGGGCCATGGCGCGGTTCTGGGGCGACGCGATGGACTGGACCGTGCACGAGGTGGCCGACGATCACGCGACGCTGAGGTCCGCCAAGGGTGTCGGCCCGTATCTCGAATTCCTTCGCACGCCCGGCGTGAAGAACGTGCCCGACCGCGTCCACATCGACCTGTTGCCGTATCCCGGCGACGACAAGGAGGCGGAGGTGGCCCGGCTGCGGGCCCTCGGCGCCACCGACCTCGACATCGGCCAGGGCGACGCGCCGTGGACATGCCTGACCGACCCGGAGGGCCACGAGTTCTGCGTCCTCGCCGTGTCCTGACGCGGCGGGACGGCGACGCCACGGACCACCGACGGCGGTGGCAGCGAGGCCGCCCGACGCCGCTTGGCTAGTGTTGGCGGTTCATGTCGGCGGCTCCTCGACACGACGCGGACCTCGTCGGACGGACGGCGCCGGCACGTCGTACGGCCGGGGAAGCGCCCCGCTGTCTGGGTGAGAGCGCAGGGGCTGGTGTGAACGACGTGTCGCCCGCGATTCCCGCGTCGGCAGAGGACCGGCATGCCACATGGCTGGAGCTGTTCTTCGACCTGGTCGCCGTGGCCGGCGTGGCCCAGATCGCTCATCTGCTGCACGGTGAGCCCGGCGCCGCCGATCTCGGGCTGTACGTGCTGCTGTTCCTGGCGTTCTGGACCGCGTGGATCTGCTTCACGCTGTACGGGAACGTGGCGGGCGAACGCACGCGCGCCCGCACGGTGCTGGCCGCGATGTTCGGCATGGCCGTCATGGCGGCCGCCGTGCCCGGCGTCCACGCGGGCGAGGACGGTCAGGCCAGGGCTCTGGCGCTCGCCTACATCCTGATCCGGATACTGGCCAACGGAGCCTGGCGGCATCGCCGGGAGATCCTCGTCGACTGGCCCGCCGCCCAGATGTCGCTCGGCGTCATCCCGTGGATCGTCTCCCTGTGGGCGCACGAGCCCGCCCGCTACTGGCTCTGGGCCCTGGGAATCGCCCTCGACCTGTACGTGACCTTCACCGTCTCCGCGCGCGATGTCATCGAGAGCCGGAGGGCCCACGACGAGAGCCGGAGATCCCACGACCAGCGCGAGGACACGCGCTCCCGGCGTCGCGACGGGATGCTGCCGATGTCGGGGGCGGCGCCCGATGCAGACCACCTGAGCGAACGGCTCGGCCTGTTCGTCATCATCGTGCTCGGCGAGGGTGTCGCCCAGATGATCGAGGCCGCGTCCGACGCCACCTGGGACCGACGGCTCTACGGCCTCGCAAGCGCCGCGTTCTTCCTTCTGGTCGCCCTGTGGTCGTTGTCGTTCCGGCACGGCTACGCGGGAGTTCCGTATCTCACCGCGCGATCCCTGCCTGCCCGTGCGGCGCTTCCGTTGCACTGCTTCGTGTCCGGCTGCCTGGCGGCTCTCGCGGCCGGGCTGGGCGCGGCGGCGGAACACCTGGACACGCTGCCCGAGAGCACGCGCTGGCTGCTGTGCTCGTCCCTGGCCGGGTACTTCCTGCTCACCGGAATCGCTGCGCTGCGACAGCCCGACGTCGTACGTCGCTGGTTGCTGTCCGTCGTTCTGCCGTGCTGCGCGCTGCCCCTGCTGATCGCGGGGTTCGGTGCCGGGCTCGGGACCGTGGCCGTGGTGTGGCTGCTCGTGGCGGTCACGCTGTGGCCGACGTTCTACGAGAGCCGGCGCCCCAGGCCTGTTGAGCCGGCGGCCCGACCGGGGTCATGAGCCCAGGAGTTCAGGGCCGTGGGCAGCCGGACACGGAAGAACGGCAGCCTGATACGGGAGAGCGACGGCCGGACGCGGGAGAGCGGCAGCCGGAAACGGGAGGGCGACGACCGCCGCGCCTCCCGCGTCACTTCATCCGGCCCGATACGGCCACCGGGGACTTCTCATCGGGTGCGCGACTCACCAGGTGTGCGCGACGTCGATCACCAGGCGTCCGGAGAGCTGGAACACCCGGAACGGCAGCCGGGCCCGTACCCCGAGTCCCACCTGTGTGACTCCCTCGAAGCTGGCTCCGAACCTGGCGTCCCGGAAGGTCCGGTAGCCGGTCAGGTCGACGCCCGGAAGCGGCTGGCCGCCCCGGCCCGGGTAGGTCGCGGCGTTCGTCTCCGGATCGTACGAGGGAGCGGACACCAGGATCTCGATGATCGCCCCGCCGGAGACCGGTATGCGCACGCCGGACGGGTCCTGGTAGAAGGCGTCGACGTAGTGCACGGTGTACCCGATCCCCGTGGTGCCGGCGGTGGGCACGTCGAGGACCATCCGGTCGTAGCAGTCGTTCCGGCCGGTCCTGATGTCGGTCAGCGACCCGTCGTCGGCGTCCGTCGCCGTCTTCGCGAGGCTGCCCCAGCCGGTCGGGCACGTCACCGCCGTCGTGGCCGCACCCGCCGGTGCGGGCGTGGCCACGACCACGCCCACACCAACCGTCGTCAGGGCGGCCAGCACCGCCATGGATCGTCTCGCACGCATGGTTCCCCCTTGGGCTCGCGCCTCTCGGTTCCGTGCCATGTACGACATGACGGTCAAGGTTTTGGTTGTACGGACCGCCCCGAAAACGGGTCTTGCTGGCTGCCCGGCCGAACTGGGCTTTCAGAAGGCCGAGTTGTCGAACCAGAGAGTGAGCAGCTCCTCGTCGCCGTCGCGCTCGACGGCCTCCGCGCCGCGCTGGAGCCGGCCGTAGACCAGGAGCAACAGGTCGGCCGCCGTTGCCCGGACGGTCGCGTCGGCAGATCCGGCCGCCGCGCCGGACGCGTCGAGTCCGAAGCCCTCGGGCCGCAGCCGGACCAGCCAGTCGCCGTCACCGTCGGTCGCCCGGAAGCGGATGGTCCTGTCAGGACCGCGCAGGTTGGCGACTCCGGGCGCGAAGGGGGTCGCGAACGGCAGGTTGACGAGGAACTCGTCGACGCCGTCGACCGCCGACGCGCGGTCGATTGTGGGCCGCAGGCCGAGCGCCACCTCGGCGTCGACCCGGTGCAGCAGGGTCTCGAAGAGCATCCGGCGCGCCCAGAAGCGGGCATGCTGGTCGACGCCCCAGGCCCACATGGGAAGGTCCGGGTCGGTGGCCGCGAAGGCCTCGGCCGCCACCGTGGCGCTCTCGGCCAGCCAGTCGGCGTAGCCGTCCCAGGAGTCAGGAAGCCGCAGGTCAACGTCACGGGTTCGCGGGGGTTCCTGGACGCGGGCGTGCAGGAGGACCGAGAACCAGCGCTGGACACTGCCGGTGTGCCTGACCAGGTCCGCCAGCGTCCAGCCGGGGCAACTCGGAACCGCGGTGGTCGGATCGGCGTTCTCGAGCGCCGCGACGAATCGTGCGCTCTCCACCGCGATCGCCTTGCGGTGGTCGACCGGAGCCGTTCCACGGTCCTGACTGTCCGAGGACATCATCTTGGGGATGCCTTTCTACGAGGGGAGGGACGGGCCCGGTCACACAGACTTGGCCTCGGACCCGGCGGCCGCGAGCTCCGCGGCCTCGGGTGCGACAGCCTCGGGTGCGGCGGCCTCAGGTGCGACAGCCTCAGGTGCGGCGGCCTTACGGACCACGGAGGCGCGAGGCGAGTGCGCCGCCTTGAGTCCGAGGAGGGCGACGACGACGACCAGGACGAACGCGCCTCCGGCTATGGCGAAACTCAACGTGAACTGGCTCTCCTGGGGCAGGGCGGGCATCCCGGCCGGCAGGGGTACGGACTTCGACGCCAGGAGCGAGGTGATGACCGCGCTCGCGACGGCGCTGCCGACGGAGCGGGAGATGGAGTTGATGCCGTTGGCGATGCCGGTCTGGTGCGCCGGGACGCCGGCGACGATGAGAGCGGGCATGGAGGCGTAGCCGAAGCTGATCGCCAGACCGATGAGCATGCCCGCGCTGATGACGGAGGCGCTGGTGTCGTGGGCGGCGGTCAGCCAGGCGAAGCCGAGCACTCCGAAGCAGGCCCCGGCGGCCAGCGTGAAGCGTGCGCCGAGCCTGCGCACCAGCACCCCGCCGAACTGGGCGCCCACCAGGGAGACGAGCGTGGTCGGCAGCAGGTAGACGACGGAGGCGGCGAGCACGGAGGCGCCGAAGCCGTAGCCGACCAGGTGTTCCGGCATCTGCACCAGGTACGAGACGCCGATGAACTGGGTGAACATCGCGAATCCCAGCAGCAGTCCCGCCAGGTTGGTGAAGAGCACGGGCCGGTGGGTGAACATCTTCATGTCCACCATCGGTTCCTTGACCCGGTTCTCGGTGAACACCCACACACCCGCCATGACGACGGCACCGGCGAACGTGCCGAGGGTACGGGCGGACGTCCAGCCCCACTCGTGCCCCTGCGAGATGGGCAGCAGGAGGAGCACCAGCAGCAGCCCGAGGGTCAGCGCACCCAGCCAGTCCGTCCGGCCGCCGGTCTTCGTCCGGGAGGTGGGCACGGTGATCAGCACGCCCACCAGGGCCACGACGGCGAGCACGACCGCCAGCCAGAAGGGCCGGTGGTAGTCGGGGTGGGAACCCTGGGTGAGGAGCCCCGCACCGACCAGGGCGAGCCCGCTGCCGAACGCGAGCGTGCCGCTGACCAGGGCCATCGCTCCGTGCAGCTTCTCCGGCGCGATCTCCTCACGCAGGACGGAGAGGGCCAGCGGGAAGATCGCGGTGGCCGCGCCCTGCATGACGCGTCCGACGATCAGCCAGGTCAGCGAGGTGGTGGTGGCGGCGAGCACCGACCCGGCGATCATCACGACCAGTACACCGACGAGCGTGGGCTTCTTGCCGTGCTGGTCACCGAAGCGGCCGAGCAGCGGGGTGAAGACGGCGGCGGACAGCAGCGTGGCGGTGGTCACCCAGCTGACGTTCGCCGTGCTGGCCTTCAGGTCGCTCTGGATCATGCCCAGGATCGGGACGACCAGGGTCTGCATCATCGAGACGACCATGGCGGCGAGCCCGAGCACCAGGACGATCCTGGTGTTCCCGGAGGATCTCGACGACGTCGCCTGCTGTGTGTGAGACACGGAAAGTCTGCCCTAACTACTTAACAACCTCGATGCTTGAGAACTTCAAGCAATAGCTGACCGTAGCCGTCAATATTTGAGATGGTCAAACTTCCTGGCGTAGAGTGACTCACATGACAGGGACCAGCGGTGTGGACACGGACCAGCTCATGGAGCTCCTGTCTGTGTCGCTCGGGGCCTACTACGGTGACTTCACGGCGGCCGCGGCGAGCGAGAACCTCACGGCCAGCCAGGGCAAGACACTGAACGTGCTGCGCCGGGGCCCGGCCGCGATGCGCGCCCTCGCCACCATCCTGACCTGCGACGCCTCCAACATGACGGGCATCGTCGACCGGCTGGAGAAGCGCGACCTGGTGCGACGCGAGCCCAGCCCGACCGACCGTCGCGTCAAGAACGTCGTGCTCACCACCGAGGGTGAACGCGTGATCGACGTGATCCGCGGGAAGATGGACACCACGCGCGCCGGCCTGGACAGGCTCAGCCAGGAGGACCGGGACACCCTCCACACCCTCCTGGAACGCGCCTTCACCCCACGACCCGCCACTCTCCGGCCGAGCGCCTGAACACGCCCGAGGGCACCGGCACCGTGACGCGCTTCCCGTACTGAGCTCCGGCCACTCCCCCACACACGGTCCGGACCACATTCCGTCGCCATCCCGACCCTGTCGGCCGCTCCGGGAGATCCGGCGGCCGCCGGCACGTTGCCCGAACCCCCCTCCGGCCCTGCCGGTAAATCGGAGTGCATCGACGGCAGCGGTCCGTGCAGACTCCTCGCATGGCCGCCGACACCGCCGTTCCACTTCAGGACAGGGCGATGCGCCATGTCGCGGATTCGTCCAGGGGCGAGCCGCTTCCCTCCGACTTGCGGGTGACGATGCACTTCCACCCGGATCGCATCTCAGGGAGCCGTCCCATTCTGGCCCGAATGGCCGACGACGGTGTCTACCTTTGATCTTGGCCAGTGCTCCGGCGTTTACGTCGGGGGTGAAGGTCATCTCAGAACTGCTCTGATCCGCAGGTGAGCACGGGTCCGCAGTGTTCACCTCGGCCCGTCATGTGGGGCGGTTCTGGTTCTCGATGTACTGCTTCACGACGGTCAGGGGGCCCCGCCGCAACTTCCGGCGAAGTACGAGCCGGACCAGAAGTGTCCGCCCCACAGGTACCGGCGGATGTGGCTGTCGTACTCCTTGCGCAGCAG
>NZ_JBEXGX010000034.1:0-84737 GCF_040607495.1 Streptomyces sp. NPDC005281
CCCCGAGCGGCCCGCAGCCGTCCACGAGCGCCGCCTCGTCGAGATCGCGGGGCACCGAGTCGAAGTACCCCGCCACCCGAGTACGCACCCTCGTACGTCGTTCCGGGCCGGGCGTGTCTCAGCGATCCGCGTCCAGCGGGTCCAGGGTGTCGATCTCCCCGTCGGAGCCGAGGTCGTCGTCCAGGTCGTCGTCGTCCGCGTCCTCGTCGAACACCGCGCTGACGTCGAAGCGGCAGACGACACGCTGCGGGTCGATCGACTCGAAGGGTGTCTCCAGCCATTCACCCGGCTCGGCGGGTTCGTCCGCCGCGGTCACCCAGAGCGTGGAGTCGCCCTCCTCCAGCCCGAATTCCTTGTGCCGGGTGGCGATCTCGTCCGGCTCGAACTCTCCGAAGAGGACCCCGAGCGCGCCGTGAACGGTGCCGGCCGCCGCGTCGAAGCCCTCGCTGACGGTGGCGCCGTCCTCCTCCACCGCCTCCACCCGCTGGGCCTGCGCCAGCAGTCGCTGCGGTTCCACCACCGCGTAGTCCCGGCGGATCACCACGCTCAGCGCGTTCGGCTCCTCCGGTCCGGTGTAGGGAGGCAGCGTGTCGTCACTGCCGGGGATCTCGAAGGGCGTGACCTCGTCGTAGCGGTCGTAGAGGAGCTCGTCGTACTCCTCGGCCGCCGCGGCCAGCTCGTTGAAAGCCTCGTAGACGTCCGGGTCGTCATCGCCCGTCCTGCGCTCGACCGCGGCCAGGTGGCGGTCGAGTGCGGCCTTGACAGCCTCGGCGGCGGCGCGTACCTCGGCAGCGGTGGGCTGCACAGCATCAGACATAGTGCAGACGCTATCCGTACCGGGCCTCTGCCCGCACAATAGATGCGATGCCGGAATACGAATTTGTCGACGTGTACGTACCTCGCGGGGTCTCCCGCAAGGACACGACACGTCTGCTGACGGACCATGCCGAGTACGGACACTGGGAGTTGGACCGCCTGAGTCTGCTCCGCGACGGCAGCCGCAGAGTGCGGTTGCGCCGACGGATCATCCGCCAGGTACGCGCCACGTGGTGACAGAAGGCAGCTGAACGGCTGCGGGCCCCGTCGTCGCGGGGCCCGCACCGTCACTCGCATCGCCGGGGAGAGCCGCGGCGCCCGGCCGTCGCCGTTCCGCACAGTGATCACGCCTGCGCGGAAGGTCATGCGTACGCCTCGCTGCCCGATGCGATCATCACACCGCTGTCGTGTCAGGCCGCGGCGCGCGCCCGGCGGTAGAGCAGGGCACCGGTCAGCAGCGCGGCGGCTCCCGCCGGCACGACCGCTCCGAGGGGCAGCTCACTGCCCGTGTGGGCCAGCTGGGCCGCGCTGTCCACGGCCGGGGTCCGCACCACGGCCCGCGAGCCCGGCTGACCGACCTGCACGACACCGCCGCCGTGCTTGCCGCCGCCCGAAGTGGAAGTGCCCGGGTGACCCGGGGTTCCGGGGTTGCCGGGGGTACCGGGCTGACCCGGGTGTCCAGGGGTTCCGGGGTTGCCCGGAGTTCCGGGCTGACCCGGGTGACCCGGATGTCCGGGGTGCCCCGGGTGACCGGGCTCGCCCGGGTGTCCAGGGTGGCCGGGGTGACCCGGGTGCTCGCAGTGACCGTGGTGTCCCGGGTGACCGGGCCGGCCCGGGTGCGCAGGATGACCGGGCTCGCCCGGGTGACCCGGATTTCCGGGGTGACCGGGGTGACCGGGGTGGCCAGGATGACCGGGGTGGCCGGGGTGGTGTGTCTGGTGGCCTCCGGGGGTCGCGCCGTTCGCGCAACTGTCTCCCGCAGCCGTGTTGCCGATCCCCACGACGTTCACGCTGTTGCCACAGGCGTTGACGGGGGTGTCGACCGGCACCTGTACGTGGTTGCCGGAACCCACCCCCGGCGAGTGGGCGGTGCCGCCGCCGGCGTGTGATCCGCCCGCCCGGGAGCCGCCGCCCGAGCCGGACCCGTGGGCGCCGTGGTTGACGCAGGTGTTGCCCATCGCCGGGTTGAGCAGCCCGACCACGTTCACGGTGTTTCCGCAGACGTTGACCGGCACGTGCACCGGCGCCTGCACCGTGTTACCGGACAGCACGCCGGGAGAGTTCGACGCGGAGCCGATCGCGCCCGAGTCGGCGTGTGCGGAGACCGCGGAAACCGCGAGTACACCACCGGCCGCCGCCACGGTCATCAGGCCCTTGCGGGTGACCTGTCGCATAGCTGAAATCCCTGCCTTGAGTCCTTGGGACGTGGACCAACAGTCCTTGGGACGTGGACCATCGAGAGCACGCGCACGCCACAGGACGTGCGCGGGGAAAGCCGGTCGGCCCCGGAGCGCATGGCACGCACTCCGGGGCGGACGGGCTCAGACCTTCACGAAGTGACCCTCACGAGACCCATGGAACTCATGGGACTCATGGGATCCCCCTCATCGGATGAGGCGCAACGTCAGTGGTTGAAGCAGGTGTTGCCGAAGGCGGGGTTCAGCAGACCGATCACGGAGACCGTGTTGCCGCAGACGTTCACCGGGACGTGAACGGGCACCTGAATGACGTTTCCGGAGGCGACACCCGGGGACCCCACAGCGGCGCCCTGGGCACCGGAGTCGGCGACGGCCAGACCCGCACCCGCGAGAACCAGACCACTCGTGGCAACCGCAGCGGCGACGATCTTCTTGATCATTATTCCTCCTGGTAGGCAAATGCGGTCCAAAGCAGCGGATCGCAACACCTGTAACGAGGAGGGAGTAGTAGAGCTATGGGCTTATGGTCGCATTCACCCATCCCGGGCGATCTCCGCACGTGCGGGCGAATGCCGGCGTCAACACTCCGCGGAGCCTCACCTGCCCGGGGCACGACGGGCCCGACGGGCGGCACGACAGGCCCGCCCGTCGGCGCCGGGCGGGGTGTGCCGCCGGCGGCACGTCACGACGCGTCGATGAACCGGTCCAGTACACGTACGCCGAACTGGAGCGCGTCCACCGGCACCCGCTCGTCGACACCGTGGAACATGCCCGCGAAGTCCAGCTCCGGGGGCAGCTTCAGCGGTGCGAAGCCGAAGCAGCGGATACCGAGGTCGGCGAAGGACTTGGCGTCGGTGCCGGCCGAGAGCATGTACGGCACGGCACGCGCGATGGGGTCCTCGGCCGAGAGCGCGATCTGCATGGCGTCGACGAGGGCTCCGTCGAAGCCGGTCTCCAGCGCCTTGTCCGCGTGCACGTCCTCGCGCCTGACCCGGGGGCCGAGGATCCGGTCGAGGTCGGCGAGGAACTCCTCCTCGTAGCCCGGCAGATAGCGCCCGTCGACATGCGCGGTGGCCTGCCCCGGGATGACGTTGACCTTGTAGCCGGCGCCCAGCTGGGTCGGGTTGGCGGTGTTCTGGAGGGAGGCGCCGATGAGCTTGGCGATGCCGCCGAGCCTGGCGAGCGTCTCGTCCATGTTCTCCGGGTCGAGCTCGGTGCCGAGGGCGTCGCCGAGCTCGTCGAGGAAGTGCCGCAGGGTCTTCGTCACCCGCACCGGGAACTTGTGCCGCCCGAGCCGCCCGACGGCCTCGGACAGCTCGGTGATCGCGTTGTCCTTGTGGATCATCGATCCGTGCCCGGCGGTGCCGTCCACGGTCAGTTTCATCCAGTGCATGCCCTTCTGCGCGGTCTCGACGAGATACAGCCGAAGCTTCTCGTTGACCGTGAAGGAGAACCCGCCGACCTCGCCGATCGCCTCGGTCACGCCCTCGAAGAGGTCCGGGTGCTTGTCGACCAGGTGCCGGGCGCCGAACGTGCCGCCCGCCTCCTCGTCCGCGAGGAACGCGAGGACGATGTCCCGCGGGGGCTTGCGGCCGGTACGCATCCGCTCCCGTACGACCGCCAGCGTCATGGCGTCCATGTCCTTCATGTCGACCGCGCCACGGCCCCAGACCATCCCGTCGGCGATCTCGCCCGAGAAGGGGTCGTGGGTCCAGTCCGCCGCGTTGGCCGGTACGACATCGGTGTGGCCGTGGATGAGCAGCGCGGGCCGCGATCGGTCCTCGCCCTCGATACGGGCCACCGTGGAGGCACGCCCCTTGTGGGACTCGAAGACCTGCGGCTCGAGCCCGACCTCGGCGAGCTTCTCGGCGACGTACTCCGCGGCCTTGCGCTCACCCGGGCCCGAGTGGTCCCCGTAGTTGCTGGTGTCGATCCGGATCAGCTCACGACAGAGGTCCACGACCTCGTCCTCGCCCGTGACGTTCCTGGTCGTGCCGCTCTCGCTCACGCTGCTTCCTCCCGCTGTCGCCGCTGGTGGTCCCCCTCATCCTCTCCCCGACCCCCTCTCCTCCCCAAGGCAGGACCCGGCCCGTCACCCGGCGTTCACACGACGACAGGGGGTGATCGGGGCCTCCGGAAAGCCTGGTAATGTTTCACCTGTCGCCGCGAGGGAAACCCCGTGCGACAAACACCTTGTCCGGGTGGCGGAATGGCAGACGCGCTAGCTTGAGGTGCTAGTGCCCTTTAACGGGCGTGGGGGTTCAAGTCCCCCCTCGGACACCAGCTGAGACCCCACTTCGCGTGGGGTCTTTTGCGTGTCCGGGCCCTTTTCCGCCCACCGCCACCGAGTTGCGCCCCGGCCCCTCGTCAGGCGATCGGTGAAACTTTCGAAACATTTCGAAGGGTTGACACCTCTACCTGATCTCGCCGAACGCGCATCCGGCGATCAGCCACCTCGAAACAGGCCATTCAGTCCTTCTGAACAGGCAGAATGCCAACCCTTCCCGTTACCAGCCCAGGCGAATGTTTCGGCTTCGACGTCGAAAGTATTGACAGTTGACAGGGCCAGTCCAACACTGTTCGCGATTTCACCCGCGCTCCGCCTCACACGAACGAGGAGGAAACACGCACATGATCGACGCATCCGCACACCCGCCGGGCCGCCGCAGCGGCCGCTCAGGGCGGTTCCGTCATCTCAGGCTGCTCATCAGCGGCGTCTGCACCATGCTGCTGGTCGCCGTGGCCGCCATGACGCTGCCCGGCACGGCCCAGGCCGACACCGTCGTCAGCTCGAACCAGACCGGCACGAACAACGGGTACTACTACTCGTTCTGGACCGACAGCAGCGGAACGGTGTCCATGAACCTGGGCTCCGGCGGCAACTACAGCACGTCATGGAGCAACACCGGGAACTTCGTCGCCGGCAAGGGCTGGAGCAACGGCGGACGCCGGAGCGTGACCTACTCGGGCACGTTCAACCCGTCCGGCAACGCCTACCTGTCCCTCTACGGATGGACGTCCAACCCGCTCGTGGAGTACTACATCGTCGACAACTGGGGCACCTACCGGCCCACGGGAACGTTCATGGGCACCGTCACCAGTGACGGCGGCACGTACGACATCTACAAGACCACCCGGACCAACGCCCCCTCTGTCGAGGGCACCCGCACGTTCGACCAGTACTGGAGCGTCCGGCAGTCGAAGCGGACCGGCGGAACGATCACGACCGGCAACCACTTCGACGCCTGGGCCCGCGCCGGGATGAACCTGGGCAGCTTCAACTACTACATGATCCTCGCCACCGAGGGATACCAGAGCAGCGGCAACTCCAACATCACGCTGGGCGACAGCGGTTCGGGCGGTGGATCCGGCGGTGGCGGCGGAGGCGCCGGCGGATGCGCCGCGGCCCTGTCCGCCGGACAGCAGTGGAACGACCGGTACAACCTCAACGTCGCGGTCACCGGCGCCGGCAACTGGACCGTGACCATGAACGTGCCGTCCCCGGCGAAGGTCCTCTCCACCTGGAACATCAGCGCCGCCTACCCCAGCGCCCAGGTCCTCACCGCCAAACCCAACGGCAGCGGCAACAACTTCGGCGTCACCATCCAGTCCAACGGCAACTGGACCTGGCCCACGGTCTCCTGCACCACGAGCTGATCCCCGCACCCGCACCCGAGACCGGAGGACCACTTCGCATGAGATACGGACCACATCGCGCGTTACGCTCGCTGATCACCGGACTGGCCGTCGTCGCGACGGCCGCCGTGAGCCCGCTCGCCTTCGACGCGGGACCGGCGCGGGCCGCCACCTGCAACGGGTACGTCGGACTCACCTTCGACGACGGGCCCTCGGGCACGACGCCGAACCTGCTCGCCGCGCTCACGCAGAACGGGCTGCGGGCCACGATGTTCAACGAGGGCCAGTACGCCGCGTCGAACCCCGCCCAGGTACGGGCCCAGGTCGACGCCGGCATGTGGGTCGGCAACCACAGCTACACCCACCCCCATCTGGTCCAGCAGAGCCAGGCGCAGATCGACTCGGAGATCTCCCGGACCCAGCAGGCCATCGCCGCGGCCGGCGGGGGCACGCCGAAGCTGTTCCGCCCGCCGTACGGGGAGACCAACGCGACGCTGAAGGCGGTCGAGGCCAAATACGGTCTGACCGAGATCATCTGGGACGTCGACTCGCAGGACTGGAACGGCGCGAGCACCGACGCGATCGTGCAGGCCGCCGGCCGGCTCACCAACGGACAGGTCATCCTCATGCACGACTGGCCGGCGAACACGATCGCCGCGATCCCGCGCATAGCGCAGGGGCTGGCCTCCCGCGGCCTGTGCGCCGGGATGATCTCCCCGCAGACCGGCCGCGCCGTGGCCCCCGACGGGGGCGGCACGGGTGGCGGCGGCGGAAGCGGCGGGTGTGCCGCGGCCCTGTCCGCCGGACAGCAGTGGAACGACCGGTACAACCTCAACGTCGCGGTCACCGGCGCCGGCAACTGGACCGTGACCATGAACGTGCCGTCCCCGGCGAAGGTCCTCTCCACCTGGAACATCAGCGCCGCCTACCCCAGCGCCCAGGTCCTCACCGCCAAACCCAACGGCAGCGGCAACAACTTCGGCGTCACCATCCAGTCCAACGGCAACTGGACCTGGCCCACGGTCTCCTGCACCACGAGCTGACCCACTCCAGGCCCACGCCGAAGGAACAGCCCGGCGGAGGAACAGCGCGGCGGTACCCGACACGGCGAGCGATGGCCCCGATCACCCGGATCGAGGCCATCGCTCGCCGTGTTCACGTTGTTACGGAAAGATGTGGGGCAGATCTCGTCACGCTGACATATCCGCACGTCACAGCGCTGGAGCCCGGGGTCCCGACGGCCCCCGAGGAGGGCCTCGCGACCCTGATCACGAGGCCCGCGGCCGACGTCGTACTAAAATTGCAGGCTTGTTCGGAGCTGGACCGGAATATCCCCAGGCGTACCTGCGGGCCCACCGGCTCCCCGGAGTATCCGGGAACAACACGTGAGGACCCGATGGCAGCCCTCCAGCAAGGCCCCGCGCTCGCGTTGTCCGACGACGAGGTGCGTGCGGAGTTCGGTGACCAGGCGCGCTTCTCCGCCGGCTCGGCAGCCTCGCCACGCACGCTCGTCGACATCCTCGACGCCTCCGTACGGGCGTACCCCGACGAGCCCGCTCTCGACGACGGCAGGCGCGCCCTCACCTACCGGGCGCTGGCCGCCGAGGTGGAAGCCGTGCGCTGGCGGCTCGCGGAGGCCGGGGTCGGTCTCGGCGACCGGGTCGGCGTGCGGGTCCCGTCCGGCACGAACGAGCTGTACGTGGCGATCCTGGGCATCCTCGCGGCCGGCGCAGCCTATGTCCCGGTGGACGCCGAGGACCCCGACGAGCGTGCCGAGCTGGTCTTCGGCGAGGCCCGGGTGCGCGCGGTCGTCGGCGCCGGACACGAGCTGACCGTCCACGGCCGCTCCGAGGTTCCCGCCGGGCGGCCCGGCGTCGAGCACGACGCGTGGATCATCTTCACCTCCGGTTCCACGGGCAAGCCCAAGGGCGTGGCCGTGAGCCACCGCAGCGCCGCCGCCTTCGTGGACGCGGAGGCGAGCCTGTTCCTGGCCGAGGAGCCGATCGGCCCCGGTGACCGGGTCATGGCGGGCCTCTCCGTCGCCTTCGACGCCTCCTGCGAGGAGATGTGGCTGGCCTGGCGCTACGGGGCCTGTCTGGTGCCCGTACCGCGCTCCCAGGTACGCAGCGGAGCCGACCTCGGCCCCTGGCTGGTCGAGCAGGAGATCACCGTCGTCTCGACCGTGCCGACCCTGGCCGCCCTGTGGGAGCCCGAGACCCTGAACGAGGTCCGGCTGCTGATCTTCGGCGGCGAGGCCTGTCCGCCCGAGCTGACGCAGCGGCTGGTGACCGAGGGCCGGGAGGTGTGGAACACGTACGGGCCGACCGAGGCGACCGTGGTGGCCTGTGCCTCGCTGCTGACGGGCGAGGAGCCCATCCGGATCGGGCTGCCGCTGAACGGCTGGGAGCTCGCGGTCGTCGACGAGGCGGGCGAGCCGGTGCCGATGGGCGGCAGCGGCCAGCTGGTGATCGGCGGAGTCGGACTCGCCCGTTATCTCGACGCGGAGAAGGACGCCGAGAAGTACGCGCCGCTCGTGTCGCTGGGCTGGGATCGGGCGTACCGCAGCGGTGACCTGGTCAAGGCGGAACCCGAGGGGCTGATCTTCCTCGGACGGGCCGACGAGCAGATCAAGCTCGGCGGGCGCCGGATCGAGCTCGGCGAGGTGGACGCGGCGCTCCAGGCGCTGCCCGGCGTCGCGGGTGCCGCGGCGGCCGTACGGACCGCGCGCGGCGGCAATCAGCTGCTCGTCGGCTATGTCGTCACCCAGGAAGGCTGGGACCGGGCGGCCGCGGTCGAGAAGCTGCGCGCCGAACTGCCCGCCGCGCTGGTCCCGCTGATCGCGCCCGTCGAGGACCTGCCGACCCGGACGTCGGGCAAGGTCGACCGGAACGCGCTGCCCTGGCCGCTGGAGGGCCTGGAGAGCAGCGGTGCCAAGGAGCAGCTGTACGGGACCGAGGCCTGGCTGGCCGAGCAGTGGAGCGAGGTGCTCGGCATCCCCGTCGGCGGCGCCGGCGACGACTTCTTCGCGATCGGCGGCTCCAGTCTGGCGGCCGCCCAGCTCACCACGCGGCTGCGCACCCGTTACCCGAGCGCCGCCGTGCTCGACATCTATCAGCAGCCCGTGCTGCGCAAGCTGGCCCGGCATCTGGAGAAGTCCGGCCAGGACGACGGCACGGAGCGGATCGTCGCGCCGGTGCCGCTGCGCGCCAAGGTGGTCCAGCTCCTGGTGCTGATCCCGCTGTTCGGCCTGCTCGGACTGCGCTGGACGGTGGCGCTGGCCGCGCTCGGCAACGTACTGCACTGGTTCGGCCCGTATCCCTGGGCGCCGGGCGTGTCGTGGTGGCTGGTGGGCGCCGGTGCACTCGTTCTCTACAGCCCGCCCGGGCGGCTCGCGGTCGCCGCGGGCGGTGCGCGGCTGCTGCTGCGCGGGGTGAAGCCCGGCCGTCACCCGCGCGGCGGGAGTGTCCATCTGCGGCTGTGGACGGCCGAGCGCCTCGCCGGGTTCAGCGGCGCGACCTCGCTGACCGGGTCCTGGCTGGAGCGGTACGCGCGTGCCCTGGGCGCCAGGGTCGGCCCGGACGTGGATCTGCACTCGCTGCCGCCGGTGACCGGCATGCTCAAGCTGGGCCGGGGTGCCGCCGTCGAGTCCGAGGTGGATCTGTCGGGGTACTGGCTGGACGGTGACCGGCTGGAGATCGGCCCGGTCAAGGTCGGCGCCGGTGCCGTGGTCGGAACGCGCAGCATCCTCTTCCCTGGCTCCCGGGTGGGCAAGCGCGCCGAGGTGGCGCCGGGTTCCGCCGTGACGGGGCAGATCCCGACCGGGCAGCGGTGGGCCGGGGCGCCCGCGGTCAAGCTCGGCAAGGCGAAGCGCGTGTGGCCCAAGGACCGGCCGCAGCGTGGCACGTACTGGCGGGTGATGTACGGCGCGACCGGGTTCGCGCTGAGCGCGCTGCCGGTGCTGGCCGCCGTCGCCGCGCTGCTGGTGGCCCGGGTGTTCGTGAGTCCGGACGCCGGGCTCGCCGAGGCGCTGCGCGGTGCCGGGATCGCCCTGGTGCCGGCGACGCTCGCGTTCGGTCTGGCGTACGCGCTGCTGCTCCTGGTCGCCGTGCGGCTGCTGAGTCTCGGGCTGCACGAGGGCACGCATCCGACGCACAGCAGGATCGGCTGGCAGGCGTGGACGGTCACGCAGCTGATGGACCTCTCCCGGGAGACGCTGTTCCCGTTGTACGCGGGGCTGATCACACCGGTGTGGCTGCGGCTGCTCGGCATGCGGATCGGCCGTGGCGCGGAGGTGTCGACCGTGCTGGCGCTGCCGAGCCTGACGACGGTCGGCGACGGCGCGTTCCTCGCGGACGACACGCTGACGGCGCCGTACGAGCTCGGTGGCGGCTGGATGCGCATCGGGCGGGCCGAGATCGGCCGGCGGGCGTTCCTCGGCAATTCCGGGATGACCGCGCCGGGCCGCAGTGTGCCGGACGGCGGTCTGGTCGGGGTGCTGTCGGCGACCCCGAAGAAGGCGAAGAAGGGCAGCTCGTATCTCGGGCTGCCGCCGATGAAGCTGCCGCGTGCGGCGCAGGGCGGCGACCAGAGCCGTACGTACGAGCCGCCGGCCCGGCTGCTGTGGGCACGTGGTCTGGTGGAGCTGTGCCGGCTGGTGCCGGTGTTCTGCTCGGCGGCGCTGGCCGTGCTGACGATCGCCGCGCTGTGCGCGCTGGGGCCGTGGGCGTGGGCGTTCGCGGGTGTGGTGCTGCTCGCCGTGGGCGTGCTCGGGTGTCTGGTGTCCGTCGTGGCGAAGTGGCTGCTGGTGGGCCGGCACCGTTCCGGTGAGCACCCGCTGTGGAGCGGTTTCGTGTGGCGCAACGAGCTGGCCGACACCTTCGTGGAGGTCGTCGCCGTGCCGTGGCTCGCGGGGTCCGTGCCCGGTTCGCCGCTGATGACGGCGTGGCTGCGGGGGCTCGGCGCCCGGATCGGCCGGGGCGCGTGGATCGAGAGCTACTGGCTGCCGGAGGCGGACCTGGTGACGCTCGGGGACGCGAGCACGGTCAACCGGGGCTGTGTGCTCCAGACCCACCTCTTCCACGACCGGATCTTGCGGACGGATACTGTGGTCCTCCGTGAGGGCGCCACTCTGGGTCCGGGCGGAATCGTCCTGCCCGGCAGCACCGTCGGGGCCCGTTCCACTCTGGGTCCCGCGTCGCTGGTGATGGCGGCGGAGTCCGTTCCCGACGACACCCGCTGGCTGGGCAACCCGATCGAGGCCTGGCGTTCGTAGCGGAATCGACCTGATCGGACACGAAGGGCGGTACAGCGGCACGTCGAGCACAGGGCAGGGAGCAGTCGCAGCAGTGAGCGTTCAGCAGACAGCGGGACCGGACCCCTATTTCCCGGCCAACGGAGACCCCCGTTACCGGGTGCACCGGTACGAGCTCGCGCTGGACTACCGCCCCGGCCCGAACCGGCTGTCCGGCACCGCGCGGATCAACGCCATAGCGGGCCGTTCCGCGCTGGCCGAGTTCCAGCTGAACCTGGCCGACTTCCGGATCGGCCGGGTCCGTGTCGACGGCAAGGCGCCGCACTACACGCACCGCGGCGGCAGGCTCCGCGTCCGTCCGCCGAAGCCGATACGGGCCGGCGCCGCCTTCACCGTCGAGGTGCACTGGTCGGGCAATCCCAAGCCGGTCAACAGTCCCTGGGGCGGGATCGGCTGGGAGGAGCTGGAGGACGGGGCGCTGGTGGCGAGCCAGCCGGTCGGTTCGCCGTCCTGGTATCCGTGCAACGACCGGCCGGCCGACAAGTCCGCGTACCAGATCTCGGTCACCACGCCCTCCGCGTACTCGGTGGTGGCGGGCGGGCGTCTGCTGACGCGGACGACGAAGGCTTCGACGACCACGTGGGTGTACGAGCAGCCCTCGCCGACCTCCAGCTATCTGGTGGGTCTGTCGATCGGCAAGTACCAGACGGTGCTGCTCGGCGACCCGGGCCTCGGGGGCGTACCGCAGTCCGGGTATCTGCCCGCGCAGCTGCTCCCGGAGTTCTCCCGGGACTTCGCGCGGCAACCCGCGATGATGGAGCTGTTCCAGGGTCTGTTCGGGCCGTATCCGTTCGGCGAGTACGCGGTCGTGGTGACCGAGGAGGAGCTCGACGTCCCGGTCGAGGCGCAGGGGCTCTCGCTGTTCGGCGCCAATCACGTGGACGGGGCGCGTGGTTCGGAGCGGCTGATCGCGCACGAGCTGGCGCACCAGTGGTTCGGCAACAGTGTGACCATCGCGGACTGGCGGCACATCTGGCTGAACGAGGGGCTCGCGAAGTACGCCGAGTGGCTGTGGTCGGAGCGCTCCGGAGGGCGCCCGGCACGTCAACTGGCCGCCGCGGCCCACCGGAAGCTGGCCGGGCTGCCGCAGGATCTGCTGCTTTCGGACCCGGGCCGCAAGCTGATGTTCGACGACCGGCTCTACGAGCGCGGCGGGCTCACGGTGCACGCCATCCGGTGCGCGATGGGCGACGAGGCCTTCTTCCGCATGCTGCGCGGCTGGGCGACGCTGCACCGGGGCGGCACGGTGACCAGCTCCGTCTTCACGGCGCACGTCTCGCGCTACGCGCCCGAGCCGCTGGACGACCTCTTCACGGCGTGGCTGTACGAGACGGCGCTGCCGCCGCTGCCGGAGGCGGCCCCGCAGCTGCCGGCCCGGCCCGCCTATCCGCCCACCTATCCGGCCACGAACGCGGACTCGGCCCGGGTCCTGGGAGAATGACGCGATGACCAGCCGTTCCTGCCCCTGCGGGCTCGCCGAGCCGTACGCGCGCTGCTGCGGACGCTTCCATAGCGGCGAGGCCGCGGCGCCGAGTGCCGAGGCGCTCATGCGCTCGCGCTACTGCGCCTTCGTGACGGAGGACGAGGGGTACCTGCTGCGTACCTGGCATCCCCGGACGCGGCCGGCCCGGGTGGAGTTCGACCGCGGGATGCGGTGGACCGGTCTGGAGATCCTGGACACGGCTCAGGGCTCGGCGTTCCACACCACGGGGACGGTGACCTTCCGGGCCTCCTACCGGGGCGGTTCGCTGCACGAGCGGAGCCGGTTCGAGCGGGTGGACGGGGCCTGGGTGTACGTGGACGGGGAGTTCCTCGACTGACCCCGGGGGCGCGCCCGGCACCCGACCGGGCCGGCCGCCCGGACGTCAGGGGGCACAGGACGCCAGGGGGCCAGGACGCCAAGCCGTCAGGGGGCCAGGACGTCCAGTTCCTGGAGTGCGCCGGCCGTGATCTCGCGGGTGAGCCGCTCGGCGCGCGGCGCGTCGCCCTCGCGGACGGCCTCGGCGAGCCGGACGTGCAGGGTGACGGCCGCGGGGTCGGGGTCCTCGAACATGATGTCGTGATGGGTGCGCCCCGAGAGGACCTCGGCGACGACGTCCCCGAGGCGGGCGAACATCTCGTTGCCCGACGCCTTGAGGATCACCCGGTGGAAGGCGACGTCGTGCAGGAGATATCCCTCCAGCTGGTGCCCGCGTGAGGTGGCGACCATGCCGAGCGCGCATTCGGTGAGCTCCGCGCACTGCTCGGCGGTGGCGTGCCGGGCGGCCAGTCCCGCGGCGACGGGTTCGATCGCCGAGCGCAGGACGGTGAGGGAACGCAGCTGGTGGGGACGGTCGGCGCCGGCCAGCCGCCAGCGGATGACCTGGGGGTCGTAGACGTTCCATTCGGACTTCGGGCGGACCGTCACGCCCACGCGGCGGCGGGACTCGACCAGGTACATGGATTCGAGCACCCGGACCGCCTCGCGCATCACGGAGCGGGACACCTCGAAGCGCTGCGCGAGTTCGTCGGTGCGCAGCACGCTCCCCGGCGGGTAGTCGCCCGCCGTGATCGCCGGCCCGAGGGATTCCAGTACGTGCCCGTGCAGCCCCCGGCCCCGTGTGGTCATGAGGTCAGGGTACGAGGCCGACGTCCCGAACAAAAAGTCAGACTTATATGTCACACACTCTTGAATTTGTCGTACCTAATGCGTTTCAGTGGCGTCGACATCAGATGTCGACGAAGACAGCGAGAGCGTGATGCAGCACAGTCCCACCCCCCATGTCGTCGTGGTCATGGGCGTCGCAGGCACCGGTAAGACCACCATCGGCCCGTTGCTCGCGGCCCGGCTCGGCGTGCCGTACGCCGAGGGCGACGACTTCCACCCGCAGGCCAACATCGCCAAGATGACGGCCGGGACACCGCTGACCGACGAGGACAGGTGGCCGTGGCTGGACGCCATCGGGCACTGGGCCCACGACCGGGCCGGGCTCGGCGGTGTGGTCAGCAGCTCGGCGCTCAAGCGCGCCTACCGGGACCGGCTGCGGGCGGCCGCGCCCGGGGTGGTCTTCGTCCATCTGACCGGTGACCGCGAGCTCATCGAGGACCGGATGTCGCACCGCACGGGGCACTTCATGCCCACGGCGCTCCTGGACTCGCAGTTCGCCACGCTCCAGCCGCTGGCGGCGGACGAGGCGGGCGTGGGCGTGGACGTGTCCGGCGGCCCCGCCGAGATCACCGAGCGGGCCGTGGCGGCGCTCGCCGCTCTCGAACCGCCCCGGCGGTAACCCCCGAACGCCACGGCGCCGCCCCTCGCGACAGCGCCCGTCGCACCGCGCCGGCCGGCCCACGAAGCGTCGGCGACCGCTCCACCCCGAGCCCTCCGACCGGAGGAGGCGGCTTCTCGCGGCCCTCCGTCCGGAAGGCCCTTCACCGCCGACCACTCCCCGCGCACCACCTTCGCGCTTACCACCTTCCCCGCGTCCGTTTCTCAAGCAAGGGAACCCCCGTGACCAGACTCAGTGTCGAGACGCTGGCAGCGGACACCGTCGAACCGATCACCTCGGCGGGCCACGCTCAACTGGGCATAGCCGTGCTGGCGGGCATCGCCGTCATCGTCCTGCTCATCACGAAGTTCAAACTGCACGCCTTCCTCGCCCTGACCATCGGCTCGCTGGCCCTCGGCGCGTTCGCCGGCGCCCCGCTGGACAAGGTCATCGTCAGCTTCACCACCGGACTCGGCTCGACCGTGGCCGGGGTGGGCGTCCTGATCGCCCTCGGCGCGATCCTCGGCAAACTGCTCGCCGACTCGGGCGGCGCCGACCAGATCGTCGACACGATCCTCGCCAAGGCGGGCGGGCGCGCCATGCCGTGGGCGATGGTGCTGATCGCCTCGGTGATCGGTCTGCCGCTGTTCTTCGAGGTCGGCATCGTGCTGCTGATCCCGGTGGTCCTGATGGTCGCCAAGCGCGGCAACTACTCGCTGATGCGCATCGGCATCCCCGCGCTGGCGGGCCTGTCGGTGATGCACGGTCTGATTCCGCCGCACCCCGGGCCGCTGGTCGCGATCGACGCGGTCAAGGCGAACCTCGGCCTCACCCTCGCCCTCGGAGTCCTGGTCGCCGTACCGACGGTGATCATCGCCGGTCCGGTGTTCTCGCGGTACGCGGCCCGCTGGGTCGACGTCCAGGCCCCCGACCGCATGGTCCCGGCGCGCGCCTCGGAGGATCTGGAGAAGCGTCCCAGCTTCGGCGCGACCCTCGCCACCATGCTGCTCCCGGTGGTGCTGATGCTGGTCAAGGCACTGGTGGACATCATCGTCGACGACCCCACGAACATGACGCAGCGCGTCTTCGACGTCGTCGGAGCACCGCTGATCGCGCTGCTCGCGGCCGTGATCGTGGGCATGTTCACCCTGGGCCGGGCGGCGGGCTTCACCCGTGACCGCATCTCGACGACCGTCGAGAAGTCCCTCGCGCCCATCGCGGGCATCCTGCTCATCGTCGGCGCGGGCGGCGGCTTCAAGCAGACGCTGATCGACTCCGGTGTGGGCCGGATGATCCTGGAGATCTCCAAGGACTGGTCGATCCCCGCGCTGCTGCTGGCCTGGCTGATCGCGGTGGCGATCCGGCTCGCGACCGGTTCCGCGACCGTCGCCACCATCTCGGCGGCCGGTCTGGTCGCGCCGCTTGCGGCCGACATGTCGACCGCCCACACCTCGCTGCTCGTCCTCGCGATCGGCGCCGGCTCGCTCTTCTTCAGCCATGTCAACGACGCCGGCTTCTGGCTGGTGAAGGAGTACTTCGGTCTGGACGTCGGCCAGACGGTGAAGACCTGGTCCGTCATGGAGACGATCATCTCGGTGGTGGCCGGAGCGCTCGTGCTGCTGCTGTCCCTGGTCATCTAGGGCCTGTCCGCGGACTTTCGGAGCATGTCCGGGGGCTCTCGGAGCCTGTCCGGCCGCGAAGGGGCCGCGGGGAGAACCGAACTCGGTTCTCCCCGCGGCCCCTTCGTCGTCGTCAGCGTGCGCTCACGGCCGCCACAGGGGGTGCTCACGGTCGGCCCACTGCCGACTGACGGATCCCGTGCGCAGGCCCCGCCGGGCCTCGGGGTCGCCCAGTGCCATGCCGACATGGCCCGCGAGGACGATTCCGGCGGTGAGGGCCAGCCAGTCGTGGACGAAGGTCGCCGAGGTACGCCACATCAGCGGGGTGAGGTGGGTGAACCACATCAGCAGGCCGGTGCCCAGCATCACCAGCGTGGCCCCGGCGATCCAGGCGGCGTAGATCTTCTGTCCGGCGTTGAACTTGCCCGCGGGGCGGGACTCCGGGTTCTTGTCGCGGCGCAGTGCCGCCCGCAGCCACACCCGGTCGTGCGGGCCGAAGCGGTTGAGGAAGCCGAGGTCGCGGCGGAACGCGCGGGAGGCCAGGCCCGCCAGGACCGGCACCGGAAGCATCACCCCGGCCAGTTCGTGGACCCGGACGACCAGTTCGCGGCGGCCGACGAGTTCGGCGAACTGGGGGATGTAGAGGCAGGCCGCGGTCGCCACGCACAACCCCATCAGCAGGGCCGTGACACGGTGCACCCAGTGCTCGGCCCGGGTGAAGCGCCGTACGCGGGAGGAGTGCGCGGACACGGCCGGGGACTCGTCAGCTCGTGGGTTCATCGTCGCGTCCGTTCGAACGGCCGACCCAGGCGTCGACGTCGTATCCCCGGTCCTCCCAGTACCCGGGACGGACGTCCTCGGTGACGGTGATGCCGGAGAGCCACTTGGCGGATTTGTAGAAGTACATCGGGGCCACGTAGAGGCGGACGGGACCGCCGTGGTTGTGGCCGACGGGCTTGTCCTGCATGCGCAGGGCCACCAGGACGTCCGGGCGCCGTGCCTGGCGCAGGGTGAGGCTCTCCGAGTACGTACCGTCGAAGCAGGTGAAGCGGATGGCCCCGGCCGTGGAGCGCACTCCGGCGGCGTCGAGGAGGTGCGACAGGCGTACGCCCTCGAAGGGGGTGCCCGGCACCCGCCAGCCGGTGACGCACTGGACGTCGTGCACCAGCCGGGTCTGGGGCAGGGCGCGCAGGTCGGCGAGGGTGTAGCTGGTGGGGTGGTCGACCAGGCCGTCGACGGTGAGACGGTAGTTCGTCTCGTTCTTGTGGGGGACGGAGGCGGCCACCGAGTAGTAGCGGAAACCGCCGCCGTTGGGCAGGAGCCCCGTCAGGCCCGTGGGGTCGCGCTGGGAGGCGCCCGCGAGGAAGGCGTCCATCCCGCGCTGGACCGTGGGCGCGGTCAGGACGCCGAGGGCGCCGAGTCCGAGCGTGCCGAGCAGCACCCGGCGGCCGATGGGCCTGCCGCGCTCCGCGGGCGCCTCGTGTTCTTCGTGCTCCGGTTCCCGGGGCATCGGCCGATCCGGGTCCGATTCCCCGGGCCTATCAGTGTTCACCCCTTGATTCGAGCACCCGCGACCCCCAAAAGGCCAGCGGTTGCGGGTGCTCGTCAGCGTTCCGTCATCTCTTCTCACCCACGGTCCCGGACCATCGGCTCCGAAGAGGACGGCGGGGCCGCGTCAGGAGCCGGACTCGGCCGCCTTGTCCAACTGGAACGCCTCGTTGCCGAGACCGATCCGGGCGTGCGCCTCGGGCTTGCGGGCGCGCAGCACCAGACCCTGGACCAGTCCGACGACGAGCGCGACGCCGATGACGGCGGGCAGCAGCACGTTCAGGGCGGAGTCCGGGCCGGAGCCGACGAGCACGTCGAAGTCCTTGACCGTGTAGACCGCGATGACCAGCAGGGCGAGGCCCGCGACGGCCGAGGTGACCAGGCGCCAGGACTGGGCGCGGGCCGCGCCGCGGCGGACGAAGAACACGATGACCGAGAGCGAGGCGGCGGCCATCAGCAGGGTCACGCCGAGCGCTCCGACGTTTCCGCCCCAGGTGAACAGCTGGAGCACGGGCGCGGTCGGGTCGCCGGTCGGCCTGTCGTCGGCCAGGGCGAAGCCGCCGACCACGATCAGGGAGACGACGGTGTGCAGGAGGGAGCCGGTGCCGGGGGCTCCGCTGGTCTCGGAGGTGCGGCCGAAGGCGCTGGGCAGCAGGCCCTCGCGGCCCATGGCGAAGGCGTACCGCGCGACGACGTTGTGGAAGCTGAGCAGGGCCGCGAACATGCCGGTGACGAACAGCACGTGCAGCACGTCGGTGAACGTGGAGCCGAGCCGTGACTCGGTGAGGAAGAACAGCAGCCCGGCGCTCTGCTTCTGGGACGTGCCCACGATCGCGGAGGGCCCGGTGGCGACGGTGAGCGCCCAGGAGCTGATCGCGAAGAAGACGGCGACGAAGCCGATCGCCAGGAACATCACGCGCGGCACGAGGATGTGCGGGCGGCTGGTCTCCTCGGCGTACACCGGGGCCTGTTCGAAGCCGGTGAAGGCCGCGATGCAGAAGCACAGCGCGGTGCCGACGCCGGCTCCGGTGAGCGTGTCCGGGTTGAAGGCGTGCAGCGACAGACCGGCCTTGGCGGGATCCCCGACGGCCGCGATGTCGAAGACGACGACGAGGGTCACCTCGATGACCAGCAGCACGCCGAGTACCCAGGCGTTGACGTCGATCTTGAGCCAGGCCAGCGCGCCGACGACGAGGACGGCGGCCAACGCCGGTATCCACCAGATGACTTGAGTGTCGAGGTAGGTGGCGAACAGTCCGGAGACCTCGAAGCCGAAGAGGCCGTAGATGCCGACCTGGAGCGCGCTGTAGGCGACGAGGGCGACCGCGGCGGCGCCCGCGCCCGGGGTGCCGCCGAGCCCGCGCGAGATGTACGCGTAGAAGGCGCCCGCGTTGTGGACGTGCCGGCTCATCTCGGCGTACCCGATGCTGAAGAGCACGAGGACGATGCCGAGGATGACGAAGAGCAGCGGCTGCCCGACGATGCCCATCACCGCGAATGTGGTGGGCATGACACCCGCTACCACCATGAGCGGGGCGGTCGCCGCGAGGACGGACAGCAGCAGGCCGGCCGTGCCCAGCCGGCCGGCGCGCAGGGCCCGGTCCTGTCCCTTGAAGGTGCTGATGCCGGCGCCGTCGGCGTCCGGTCTTCCCGTGCTCGACGTACTCGATGTGCTCGAACTGCCCGTCGTCATCGCGGGGTCGTCCTTTCGGATGTCGGTCTTCGGGGGGGCGTTCACACCGTGCCGAGCACGCGGTCGCGCGCGGCACGGAAGGCTTGGTACCCGTCGCGGTCCGGGTACGACCACGGAGCCGCGGTCGGATGCTCAGCGATGCGCAGGAACAGGGCGGCGGCCTCGCCGTCCCGGCCTTCGCAGATCTTGGCGTGGGCAAGGTGGTTGAGGTCGACGAGCCGGCGCGGATGGTCGCCGTGCTCCCACTCGAGCCACCAGTCGAAGGCGGCCTTCATCACCTGGCGGGCCCGGCGCCCGGCCCAGTGCCCGGAGGCGACCGGGTCGGCGGCCTCGCTCCCGGCACCGGCGAGCACCCGGTAGCGCTCGGCGTGCGCGACGACCGGAAGCATCGCGAGCGGCGAGTCCGCGGGCGACTGCTCGGCCGACCAGTTGGCGAAGTCGTACACCTCGTGCAGCGGGTCCTGGCCCGCCTCGGCCCGGCGTTCGGCGAGCCGGGCGACCATCAGGTGGTGCGCGTGGTGATGGACGGCGTGCCGGTGGCGCACCTCGTCGAAGAGGCGGACCACGTCGTCCTCGGCCCCGAGCGAGCGTTCCAGCAGGAGAAGTCCGAGCCAGGGGGTGGGGTCGTCCGGGGCGAGGGCCGCCGCGCGCCGACAGGCCTCGCGGGCACTGTCCGGGCGTTCCTTGCCGTGCAGGGCGCGCTCCACTGTGGCGCAGCCCAGCAGTACGGCGGCGTCGGCGGACTCCGGTTCGGCGAGCTGCCAGTCGCGGGCCCAGGCGAGCGTCGCGGACTCCTGCGCGAGGACGGTGACGCGGTGCCCGCGGCGGTCCCAGTCGTCGCCGGTCGCCGCGAGCAGGTCGCGGACGTCGGTCCACCGCCCCTGGTTCAACGAGGTACGTGCGGTTACGAGTTCGGCGTCGTCGAGAGCGGCGTCGAAGGCCTGGGACGTCCGCTTGCGGCCGCGGCCCAGGGGAGGTGGGGGTGGTGACACCGCTGCTCAACCTCACAGGCGCGGTTCGTCAAAGGGTGATCACGCACAGCAAACCCGGAGCCACGGGTTCAAGTCAAGCTCGGACCAAGTCACTACACGTGTCAACTGCCTTCGCATACGCCGTAGTTGTACGTGCCATGCTGTGAACGCCCCCGAACGGGCCTCCCCCGCACACGGCTTGAGCAGCCATCTTGCAGCCACCGCCCGAACAGCGGCCTTTGTGCGGTGCGTCGAGCCGCCGCCCCGATGCGGTGGCCTGAACGGCCGCCCGGCGTCACCCGCCGGACGGCCGCCCCGCACCCGGAAGGTCAGCTCACCGCTTCGGCCGCCGCCCGTCCCGCGGTGCGGCCGGAGAAGAGGCAGCCGCCGAGGAACGTGCCTTCCAGCGACCGGTACCCATGGACACCGCCACCGCCGAATCCGGCGGCCTCACCGGCGGCGTACACGCCCTCCAGCGGGTCGCCGCCCTCGGTCAGCACCCGCGAGGAGAGGTCGGTCTCCAGACCGCCGAGGGTCTTGCGGGTCAGGATGTTGAGCCGCACCGCGATCAGCGGGCCGGCCGCCGGGTCGAGGATGCGGTGCGGGGGTGCCGTGCGGATCAGCTTGTCGCCGAGGTACCTGCGGGCCCCGCGGACCGACATGACCTGGAGGTCCTTGGTGAAGGGGTTGGCGATCTCCCGGTCCCGCGCGACGATCTCGCGGCGCAGCGCCGCCTCGTCGATGAGCGGCTTCTCGGTGAGCGCGTTCATCCCGCGCACCAGCGCGCCGAGGTCCTTCTCGACGACGAAGTCGGCGCCGTTGTCCATGAACGCCTTGACGGGTCCCGGCACGTCCGCGCGGGCCCGCCCGATGACGCCCCTGATCGACTTGCCGGTGAGATCCGGGTTCTGCTCCGAGCCGGAGAGGGCGAACTCCTTGCCGATGATCTTCTGGTCGAGCACGAACCAGGTGTAGTCGTACCCGGTGCTCATGATGTGTTCGAGGGTGCCGAGCGTGTCGAAGCCCGGGAAGAGCGGGACCGGCAGCCGGTTGCCGCGCGCGTCGAGCCAGAGGGAGGAGGGGCCGGGCAGGATCCGGATGCCGTGCTTGTCCCAGATCGGGTTCCAGTTCTGGATGCCCTCGGTGTAGTGCCACATGCGGTCGCGGTTGATGAGGCGGGCGCCGGCCTCCTCCGTGATCCCGAGCATGGCGCCGTCGACGTGCGCGGGGACACCGGAGATCATCCGCTCGGGCGGGGTGCCGAGCCGTTCGGGCCAGTTGGCGCGGACGAGGTCGTGATTGCCGCCGATGCCTCCCGAGGTCACGATCACGGCCTGCGCCCTGAGCTCGAAGGAGCCGGTGACCGTACGGCTGCTCGCCTGGCCCCGCTCGATGCCGGACGGCTCCAGGACCTCTCCGGTGACGGTGTCGACGGAGCCCGCGCTGCGGGACAGACCGGTGACCCGGTGCCGGAACCGCAGCTCGACCAGGCCGCGGGCGACCCCTTCCCGTACCCGCCGCTCGAAGGGCGCGACGAGGCCGGGACCGGTCCCCCAGGTGATGTGGAAGCGCGGCACGGAGTTGCCGTGCCCGTTGGCGTCGTAGCCGCCGCGCTCGGCCCAGCCCACCACCGGGAAGAAGCGCACGCCCTGAGCGTGCAGCCAGGGCCGCTTCTCGCCGGCCGCGAAGTCGACGTACGCCTCGGCCCAGCGGCGCGGCCAGAGGTCCTCGGGCCGGTCGAAGCCGGCCGTGCCCATCCAGTCCTGGAGGGCCAGCTCGTGCGTGTCCTTGATCCGCATGCGGCGCTGCTCGGGCGAGTCGACGAAGAAGAGGCCGCCGAAGGACCAGTGCGCCTGGCCTCCGATCGACTGCTCGGGTTCCTGGTCGAGGAGGATCACCCTGCGGCCGGCGTCGACGAGCTCCGCGGTCGCCGCGAGGCCCGCGAGGCCCGCTCCGATGACGATCACATCTGCGTCGTAGGCCATGGGCCCGTCCTCTCGGCATTCCGACGGGTCTGATCGGCCGGCGTCACTGGGACGACCTGATGACGTTTGTCACGAACCGATCGGCGGCGTCGCTGGTTGGTGGGACATTGGTGGTGGTCGACCGTGCGGCCGACCAGCACTTGTTACTGATCGGTCCGAATCCTCGGCAAGAAAGGTGACCGAGTCAACCGCCTGGTTCCGGTTGCTGCTCCCGGGGCGGGGCCCCGGCCCATGGCACTACAGTCGGCGGCATACGCAACACTGGCCCGCCCCGACTTCTGACGCATCGAGGTACCCAGCGTGTCGGTACTGGTTCTGGTCCTCGCCGTGAGCGCGGCCTGCTGCCTGGGCTTCGGCTTCGTCCTCCAGCAGAAAGCCGCCTCGCACGCCCCGCTCAGCGACTTCCTCTCCCCCCGCATCCTGCTCGACCTCATCCGGGTCCCGGTCTGGCTGGGCGGTATCGGGCTCATGGTGTGCGGCATGGTCCTCGGAGCGATCGCGCTCGGCAACGGCGAGGTCTCGCTGGTGGAACCGCTCCTGGCGACCAATCTGCTCTTCGCGCTCGCCCTCTCCCGCCACCAGACCAAACAGCCGCTGGGACGGCAGGGCTGGTCCGGGCTCCTGCTGCTCGCCGGCGGTGTCTCGGCGTTCATCGTGGCCGGGCAGCCACAGGGCGGCGAGGCGGTCAGCGACCCGCTCCGGCACTGGCTGATCATCGGGATCGTGGTCGGTCTGGCCCTGCTGCTCACCACCTTCGCGAAACGGTCGCGGCTGAGCGCCGGGCCGGTGCTTCTCGCCACCGCCGCGGGGCTGTTGTACGGCCTCCAGGACGCGCTCACCCGGATCAGCGGCCAGCGGTTCAGCGCGGGCGGACTGGGCGAGCTGGTCACCGGGTGGCAGCCGTACGCGGTGCTCGTCCTCGGTGTGACCGGGCTGATCCTCGTCCAGAGCGCCTTCGAGACCGCGCCGCTGCGGATGTCGCTGCCCGCGCTCACCGCCGCCCAGCCGCTGGCCGGCATCGCCTGCGGGGTGGGCTTCCTCGGGGACCAGCTGCGCACCGACGCCGGCGCCCTCGCCTGGCAGGCCGCGGGGCTCGCGGGCATCGTGACGGGGATCGTCCTGCTGGGCATGCACCCGGCGATGCCCTCGGGCACGACGGAGCCCGAGCACTCGCGGGACCTCCAGCCGCACTGAGCCCCCTTCCCCACTCCGGCCGCCCCGGCACCGCGTGGGCTCCACCCGGCCGGCACCCCCGCATGCGCCCCGCCCCGGGCCCCGCACGTCACACACGCCCACCCGGCCCCACGGCGCCGCACGCTCCCCCGCCCGCCGCGATCCCCCGACACCGGAGCGCCGCACGCAGACGTCCCGCCCCGCGCTCCCCGCCCCGGCCCCACGGCGCCCTCGCTCCCGCCGTCGAGCCATCGCCCTGCGCCACCCGGCCCACCCGGGCCGCCCGGCCTGCCCCGGGCACCCGGTCCCGCGCCACCCCGACGGCCGCGGGCGCCCCCTCCGTGGAGCCGGAGCTGCTTGGATGGGTTCCATGAGTGCCACTGACGAGATCCTCGACATCGTGGACGAGAACGACCAGGTCGTCGGGCAGTCCCCGCGCGGGGAGGCGTACGCGCGCGGGCTGCGTCATCGATGCGTGTTCATCGAGGCGCGGGACGCCCGGGGCCGGATCTTCGTGCATCGGCGCACCCCCACCAAGCTGGTGTTCCCCTCGTTCTACGACATGTTCGTCGGCGGGGTCGTCGGCGCGGGCGAGTCCTACGACGACGCGGCGCTGCGCGAGGCCGAGGAGGAACTCGGGGTCTCCGGCCTCCCCAGGCCGACCCCCCTGTTCAAGTTCCTGTACGACGACGGGACGGGCGCGACCTGGTGGTCGGCCGTGTACGAGGTCCGCTGCGAGCTTCCGGTGAACCCGCAGGCCGAGGAGGTCGCCTGGCACGACTTCCTCACCGAGGACGAGATCGAGCGCCGCCTGGACGAGTGGACGTGGGTGCCGGACGGGCTGGCGGCCCGCGAGCGGCTCACGGACTACCGGGCGATGGACTGAACCGTCCGCCCGGACCCCGCCGGACGGCACCGGACGGCACCGGAGGAGCCTCGCGCGGAGCTCCCCGGTAGGGTCCTGGGCGTGATCGAACTCGTGCGCAATGTCCGGTTGTGGTTCGCGCCGCGGGAGATCCGGTCCGAGGGCACCACCCCTGACTACCGGTTCTCCCTGGCCAACGAGCGGACCTTCCTGGCCTGGCTGCGCACCGCGCTCGCGCTCATCGGCGGTGGCTTCGCGGTGGACCAGTTCCTGCCGGACCTGCGCTGGGCCTGGCGGGCGGGCCTCGCCCTGGCGCTGCTGGCGGCGGGCGTGCTCTGCGCCCTGCGGGCCGTCAACCACTGGGTGCGCTGCGAGCGGGCGATGCGTCGCGGCGAGGACCTGCCGGTGTCCCGCTTCCCTGCGGTGCTGAGCATCGTCGTCGCGGTCGTCGCCGTCGCGATGGTCGTCGTCGTCCTGGTCGGCTGGGCGGGATGACCACCGCCCGCCGGGAGGAGCGCGACCCGGGCCTCCAGCCGGAACGCACCCGGCTGGCCTGGCGCCGTACGACCCTCTCCTGCACCGTCGCCGCGGTGTTCGCCGCGAAGGCCGCGCTGCGCGACAGCGGCTCGGCCGCCGGGATCGTGGCGTTCGCGTTCTGCTGCGTCCTCTGGCTGGCGTTCCTCGCCCTCGCCCACAGCCGCATCCGGACCCTGGCGGCCGCGGACCCCTCGGGTCCGGCCACGCTCATGCCCCGGCACGCGACGGCGACCGCCCTGTGCACGGTGGCCATGGCCGCGGTCGCGCTGGTGCTGGTGTTCTAGTCCGAGGCGGAGGGCCCGGGCCTCCGGGCCTCCGGGAACCGGTTCCGCGGCGAGACGCCGATCACGTTTCGGTCAGCCGCTGGACGACATACCGACTGGTCGGCATCATGGTCATGTCCCGTTCCCGTGTGCTGAGGAGCAATGATGAGCCCGGACCACCCGCCAGGTCTCGATCTCGACCGGCTGCGCGGCCTGCTCGACCGTGAGCGGCCCGGACTCGTGAACGGCCCGCTGACCGGCCGGCTGATCGAGGGCGGACGGTCGAACCTCACGTACGCGGTCTCCGACGGCACCGCCCGGTGGGTCGTACGGCGGCCCCCGCTCGGCCATGTGCTGGCCACGGCGCACGACATGAAGCGCGAGCACCGGGTGATCAGCGCGCTGCACCCGACGGCCGTGCCGGTCCCGGACCCCGTGCTCCTGTGCGAGGACGATTCGGTGCTCGGCGCCCCGTTCTACGTCATGGAGTTCGTGGAGGGCACCCCGTACCGCACCGCGGACCAGCTCGCCCCGCTCGGACCGCAGCGCACCCGCGACGCGGTGCTCGGCCTGGTGGACACCCTGGTCGAACTGCACGCGGTGGACCCGGCCGAAGTGGGACTCGCCGACTTCGGCCGCCCCGAGGGCTTCCTCGACCGGCAACTGCGCCGCTGGGGAAAGCAGTTGGACGCGTCCCGCAACCGCGAGCTCGCCGGGATCGACGAGCTGCACGCGGCCCTCGGACGCGAACTGCCCGACTCCCCCGCGCCCACCGTCGTCCACGGCGACTACCGGCTCGACAACGTGCTGATCGGGCCCGACGACCGGATCAGGGCGATCCTGGACTGGGAGATGTCCACGCTCGGCGATCCGCTCACCGACCTCGGGCTGCTCGTCATGTACAGCACGCGCCTGGAGCTGCCCGACTCCCCCATCAGTACGACCGCTTCGGCCGCCGGGCATCCCGAGGCGGCCGAGATCGTCGAGCGGTACGCCGCGCGCTCGGGGCGCGACGTCTCCGCGGTCTCCTGGTACACGGCCTTCGCCTGGTTCAAGCTCGCCGTGATCCTCGAGGGCATCCACTACCGCTACACCAAGGGCCAAACCGTCGGCGCGGGCTTCGACCGCATCGGCGAGCTGGTCCCCGTCTTCATCGAGCACGGCCTGACCACCCTTCAGGAAGGCTGACCCGCCATGGACTTCGCATTCGACGCGCGCACCGAAGAGCTGCGCGGGAAGCTGCTCGCCTTCATGGACGAGTACGTCTATCCGGCGGAAGCCGTCGCGGAGGAGCAGCGCGCCCTGCTGGCCTCGCCGTGGGACACACCCGCCGTGGTCGGCGAGTTGAAGGCCGAGGCCCGCAGGCAGGGTCTGTGGAACCTGTTCCTGCCGGACTCCGAGCACGGTGCCGGGCTGACCAACCTCCAGTACGCGCCGCTCGCCGAAATCACCGGCCGCAGCCCGCACTTGGCGCCCACCGCGCTGAACTGCGCGGCCCCGGACACCGGGAACATGGAGGTGCTCGCCCAGTTCGGCGACGAACGGCAGAAGAAGCAGTGGCTGGAGCCGCTGCTCGCCGGGGAGATCCGTTCCGCGTTCGCGATGACGGAGCCCGAGGTCGCCTCCTCCGACGCGACGAACATCACGACGCTGATCGAGCGGGACGGCGACGAGTACGTCGTCACGGGCCGCAAGTGGTACATCTCCGGGGCGATGAACCCCGACTGCAAGATCTTCATCGTGATGGGCAAGACGGACCCGGACGGCGCCGACATCCGCCGCCAGCAGTCGATGGTCCTGGTCCCGCGCGACACCCCCGGCCTCGAGGTCCGGCGCGCCATGCGGGTGTACGGCTACGAGGACCACTCCCACGGCGGGCACGCGGAGGTCGTCTTCGACCATGTCCGGGTCCCGGTGAGCAATCTGGTCGGCGAGGAGGGCGGCGGTTTCGCCATCGCGCAGGCGCGGCTCGGTCCGGGCCGGATCCACCACTGCATGCGGCTGATCGGCATGGCCGAGCGGGCCATCGAGCTGATGTGCCGGCGGGCTGTGTCGCGTACGGCGTTCGGTAAGCCGCTGGCCCAGCAGGGTGTCGTGCAGAACTGGATCGCCGACGCCCGGGTCGCCGTCGAGCAGCTGCGGCTGCTGGTCCTGAAGACGGCCTGGATGATGGACACGGTGGGCAACAAGGGCGCCCACACCGAGATCCAGGCCATCAAGATCGCCACTCCGCGCACGGTCGTGGACATCCTCGACAAGGCGGTCCAGCTGCACGGTGCGGGCGGTGTCAGCCAGGACTTCCCGCTGGCCGAACTGTGGGCCGCCGCGCGGACGCTGAAGCTCGCCGACGGTCCCGACGAGGTCCACCAGCGCTCGCTGGCCCACCGGGAGATCAAGAAGTACGTCTGACCGTGAACGTGACGTCACAGCACTGCGGCCCCACCGGACGGTGGGGCCGCAGTGCTCTGTCAGGGTCTTTGCCCCTGCGCGCTACGGGCGCAGTGCGCGCAGCAGCAGGTCGGCCAGATGGTCGGCGACCTCCTGGGGGGCGAGGGGGCCGTCCGGGCGGTACCACGTGGACAGGTGGTGGACCGAGCCGAAGTGGTAGTCGACGACCAGGTCGGCGGGGGTGGCCGTGGAGAAGACGCCCTTCTTCTGGCCCTCCTCGACCAGGGCCCGGAAGCGCTCGTGGTAGCGGCGCCGCTCGGACCGCACCTGCTTGAGCTTCTCGGGGCCGAGATGATGCATCGACCGGAAGAAGATCGAGGCGTCGTCGAGGTTGTCGATGGTCGTGACGACCACGTCGGCCGCCGCGCGCCGCAGTCGCTCCTCGACGGGCGCGTCCGCGTCGGCGAAGGCGTCGAGCCGCTCCTGCTGGAGGCGCAGCACGCGCGCGTAGACCTCGTGCAGGAGGTCGTCCTTGGAGCCGAAGTAGTGGTAGAGGGCACCCTTGGTGACACCCGCCGCCTCGACGATCTCCTGCACCGAGGTGCGGTCGTAGCCCTGCTCCGCGAAGAGCCGGGTGGCGGCGGCAAGGAGCCGCTGCGGAACAGGAGCCCCGTCCCCGTCCGTCGTCCTGGGCACTGCCGCCACCTGCCTTTCGTGCGATACGTCTTCGAACGTTGTCTTTTGTCCGCGAGGAGTCCTGGAGACTGCCGGGAGCCCTGGAGACTACTGGGAGTACCGGAGACTACTGGGAGTGGGAGTACCGGAGACTACTGGGACTCCTGCGACCGGGAACGCAGTTCCCGACGAAGGATCTTCCCAGTCGCCGTCTTCGGCAGTTCGGGCAGGATCTCCACCCGCCGCGGATATTTGTAGGCGGCCAGTCTCTCCTTGCAGTACGCGGCCAGCGCCTCGGGGTCCTCGGCGGCTCCGGGCCGCAGGCTGATGTACGCCATGACGGTCTCCCCGCGGTAGCCGTCCGGGATCCCGACGACGGCCGCCTCGCGGACCGCCGGGTGGGTGTGAAGGACGTCCTCGACCTCGCGCGGCCAGACCTTGAAGCCGGACGCGTTGATCATGTCCTTCTTGCGGTCGACCACGTAGAGCCAGCCGTTCTCGTCCATGAAGCCGATGTCCCCGGTGCGCAGTTCGCCGTCCGGGAAGGTCTCGGCGGTCGCGTCGGGGCGGCGCCAGTAGCCGGGTACGACCTGCGGACCGCTGACGAGGATCTCGCCCTGCTCGCCGAAGGGGACCTCCTGGCCCAGGTCGTCGACGATGCGTACGACGGAGTCCGGACCCGGTACGCCCACGGCCAGGGTCCCGGAGGCCGGGTCGACCGGCGCCTCGAGACCCGGCGGCACGGAGGCGCAGGGCGCGGTGCACTCGGTGAGTCCGTAGCCGTTGCGGATGTAGGGCCCGAAGCCGGCCCGGAACCGCTCGACGAGGGCGGGCGGCAGCGGGGCGCCGCCGGAGGAGATGTTCACGAACGACGAGAAGTGGTCCGGCGTGACGTCCGGGTGGGCGGCCAGTGCCATGAAGGCGGTCGAGGGGCCGACGGTGTAGAGCGGCCGGTGTTCGGCGAAGGCGTCGAGGACGACCCCGGCCTCGAAGCGGTACGCGAGGACGAGGGTGCCCGCGCTGTCGAGGCAGGCGGCGAGCTGGCAGACCATCCCGGTGATGTGGAACAGCGGCGCCAGCGCGAAGTACACGGGCGCCTCGGGCAGCGCGAGGCCGGTCCGCTGCCGCTCGGCGTTGTACATGATGTTGCCGTGTGTGTTGGTGGCTCCCTTGGGGGTGCCGCTGGTGCCCGAGGTGTAGCTGATCAGTGCGATGTCGGACGGGCCGAGGACGCGGTCGCCGGGTGCCTCGTGTCCCTGCCGGGCGACGGCGAGGAGGTCGTCGGCCGCCTTGTCGAGGGGCAGGCGCTCGAAGGCCAGCACGCGCGGGTCGTTCCGGGTCTGGAGATCGAGTTCGCAGGCGGTCAGCACGACCCGTACCGGCGAGTCGGCCGCGGTCTCGCGCAGATAGGCGTCGAAGGCGCGGTCGGAGCAGACGAGGGCGCTCACCTCGGCGTCGTCCAGGACGTGCCGGACCTCGCCGGACTTGTACATCGGGTTGACGGGCACGACCGTGGCGCCGGCCTTCCACGCGCCGAGCAGGGCGACCACGAAGTGCGGGGAGTTCTGGAGCATGATCGCCACACGGTCGCCCCGCTCCAGGCCGCCGGCGGCGAGGTGCCCGGCCACGGAGTCGCTCAGCTCGTCGAGTTCGCGGTAGCTCAGCCGCCCGTCGAAGTAGGCGAGCGCGGTGCGGTCGGGGGTGCGGGCGACGACGTCCGCGAGGGCGTGCACCAGGGTGTCGGCGGGATTCACCGGGCCACGCTGCGCCTCACTGAGAAGCGCCACCCAGGGCCGGTCGGCGTAGCGGGTCACTCGGCGCCCTCCAGCTTCTGCTGGAGGTGGTTCATGTTCGTCATCCAGCGGTCGGGGTCGGCGGCCCGCGCCTGGTAGTACGCGGCGACCTCGGGGTGCGGCAGGACCAGGAAGCGGTCCTCCTCGATGCCCTTCATGAGCGCGTCGGCGACGGCCGAGGGCTCGATGGCGGTGGGCTGGAGCACGAGGTCGCCCGCGCTGCCGGTGGCGTCCAGCATGTCGGTGCGCACGCCCTGGGGGCAGATCGCGTGCACCTTCACCCCGCGGTGGCGGTACGTGAGGGACAGCCATTCGGCGAACGCGTACGCGCCGTGCTTGGTGACGCTGTACGGCGCGGCGCCGATCATCGTGAGCAGTCCGGCGGCGGAGACGGTCGAGACGAACCGGCCGCTGCCGCGCTCGAGCCAGTCCGGGAGGAGGGCGTGGGCGGCGCGTACGTGGGCCATCACGTTGACGTCCCAGGCCAGCGCCCACACGCTCTCGTCGGCGGCTTCGGAGCCGCCCGAGGCGACGCCCGCGTTCGCGCAGTAGACGTCGACGGTGCCGCCGAGTGCGTCGCGGGCCTCGGCCACGATCAGGGAGGCGTCGCCCACGACCGCGATGCCGCCGATCTCGTCGGCCACGGCCTTCACCTTGTCCGGGTCGAGGTCGTTGACCACGACCCGTGCTCCCTCGGCGGCGAAACGGCGGGCCAGCGCGGCCCCGATGCCTCCCCCCGCTCCGGTGACGACGACTCCCGCACCCTGCATGGCTTCCACCACGGGTCTCCTTCGACGCGACGTGACACGGCTCTGCTGCGACGCCAGACTAACCGGTCGGTATGTACCAGGGGAAGGGCTCCCGGCCACTGTGCGGCGGCCCTGTGACGAGCCACGACAGGCCGGTGGTGTCCGTGCCCTACGAACTTCCCCCGGGAGCCCTTAGCGTGCCTGTGCCAGCCTTCCGCGATCACGGAGGTCCCATCATGCGCATGTCCCGACGGTCACTGCTCGCGGCCGGCACCGCCGCGGCCGCCCTGACCCCGCTGCCCGCCGGGGCGGCGGTACGGGCCGCGAACCCCGGCACCCGGCTGCGCACCGGCTTCGAGCGGCTGGCCGGGGACGGGTACGCCCGGCTCGGCGGCGGGCACGTCGGGATCGTCACCAACCCCACGGGCGTCACCCGCGACGTCCGGCACATCGTCGACGTCATGCACGCCGACACCCGGGTGGACCTGACCGCCGTCTTCGGCCCCGAGCACGGATTCCGGGGCACCGCGCAGGCGGGCGGCTCCGAAGGCCGCTACGACGACCCGGCGACCGGACTGCCCGTCTACGACACGTACTTGAAGAGCGGTCAGGTTCTCGCCGACATCTTCACCGCGTCCGGCGTGGACACCGTCGTCTTCGACATCCAGGACGTGGGAGCACGCTTCTACACGTACATCTGGACGCTGTACGACTGCATGGAGGCCGCACAGCTCGCCGGCAAGCGGTTCGTGGTGCTCGACCGGCCGAACCCGGTCACCGGACGGTCGGCCCAAGGACCGGTGCTGCACCAGGAGTTCGCGACGTTCGTCGGACGCCGGCCGATCGCCCAGGCGCACGGGATGACGGTGGCGGAGCTGGCCCGGCTCTTCAACGGGGAGTTCCTGACGGCGACCGTGGAACTGGACACGGTGCTCATGTCGGGCTGGAGCCGCGGGGAGTTCTACGACGCCTCGGGGCTGCCCTGGGTGCCGCCGAGCCCGAACATGCCGACGGCGGACACCGCGCTGGTGTACTCCGGGACCTGCCTGTTCGAGGGGACGAACCTGTCAGAGGGGCGGGGGACGACGCGCCCCTTCGAACTGCTCGGCGCGGAGGGCCTCGACGGGCGCTGGGCCGCGGCGGCCGGTGAACTGGACCTGCCCGGCGTGCACTTCAGAGAGGCCTACTTCGCTCCGACCTTCTCCAAGTTCCAGGGCAGAACCATCGGGGGGGTGCAGATCCATGTGCACGACCGGGCGGCGTACGAGCCCGTCCGTACCGGAATCGCCCTCCTGGTGACCGCGAAGAAGGCCTGGAGCGGCTTCGCCTGGCGCCCCGACAACTGGATCGACAAGCTGACCGGTTCGACGCTGGTGCGCACGATGACCGACGCGGGCGCGGGCACCGACGAGGTCGTGGCGGCCTGGCAGGACGAGCTGGAGGCCTTCCGCCGGGTCCGCAAGCACTACCTCATCTACGAGTGAGCCGAGGCCCATTACCACGAAAGAGTGACGGATGCGCGATGAATAGGCCGTGACGTATGGCCAACTTTCCCCGCCGGGTGGACGATGCGCCCATATCGCACCGCCCGCGGGGTCAGGGGGCCAGAAATGACGGAACCGGCAGTGAGTGTTTCTCCCTACTGGGAGCTGACCTTCGACGCGGACGGGGACGCAAACGGCCACGAACGGGACCGATGGCTCGAGGAGGTGCCGCGGCACGGTGTCCGCGACCTGATCGTCTTCACGCACGGCTGGAACAACGACCGGTCCGCGGCCACCCGGCTCTTCAGCCAGTTCTTCGAACCCGTCCCGGAGCTCGCGCCCACCGCGCGCCTCGGCTACGTCGGAGTGGTCTGGCCCTCGATGCGGTTCTCGGACGAACCGATCCCGGACTTCCCGCCGTCGGTTGCCGCCGATGTCACCGAGGACAGCGCCTCGCCGCTCGGCAAGAACACCCGGCACGCCCTGCTCGAGGTGTTCCCCGGCCGCGCCACCGTGGTCGAGCAGATCGCCCGGCTGCTCGACCAGCAGCCGGACGAGGGAGCCTCGTTGGAGGAGTTCGGCCGCCTCGTACGGCTGCTCGTCGAGGTCCGGCCGCAGGGTCCGCAGGCCTCCTTCGCGGCGGACACCCTGGCGGAGGGCGTACCGGAGAGCGATCCCGAGATGCTCTTCGGGGACACCGCGACGGTGTGCGCCGAGTTCGCTCAGGCGCTCGCCGGTACGCAGGCCCCCGCGTTCGCGCTGCCCCGGCTGTGGGACGGTGCGCTCGAACTGCTGCGCCAGGCGACGTACTACGCCATGAAGAGACGCGCGGGCACCGTCGGCGAACGCGGCCTCGGACGGGCGGTCGGCCGGCTCGCGGCGGTCGCACCCGACGTACGGGTGCATCTGGTCGGGCACAGCTTCGGCGGCCGGCTGGTCTCCTTCGCGCTGCGGGGGCTTCCTCCGGGAGTGCACACGGTCAAGTCCGTGACGCTGCTCCAAGGCGCCTTCTCGCACTACGCGTTCGCCCCGCGGCTTCCCCACGATCCGCGTGCGAGCGGGGTGCTGGACGGGCAGTACCACCGGATCGACGGCCCGCTGGTGTGCTGCTACTCCCACTTCGACTCGGCGCTCGGCACGGTCTATCCGCTGGCCTCGCGGATGG
Organism: Streptomyces sp. NPDC005281; assembly: GCF_040607495.1. Taxonomy (NCBI): domain Bacteria; kingdom Bacillati; phylum Actinomycetota; class Actinomycetes; order Kitasatosporales; family Streptomycetaceae; genus Streptomyces; species Streptomyces sp. NPDC005281. Next base: position 33,335 of record NZ_JBEXGX010000034.1, read on the forward strand.
CGGGGGACGACCGGTCGGTCGTGGCGGACTTCGGCATCGGCAGTGTCCTCGGCACACAGTGGGGCGCGATGGGCCACGACGGGGTGCAGGCGGTGCCGGGGACGGCGTCGTTCACGCTCGCCGAGGCCCTGCGCACCCGGCTGCCGGTCTCGGGGTGCGTCAACATCGACGCCGCCTCGGTGGTGTGCCGGGGCGGCGCGCCCGCGGGCGCGCACAGCGACATCTGTCATCGCGAGCTGGCCCAGGTGGTGCTGGCGGCGGGCCGCGTCCGCTGACCCGCCGCCGCTTCGGCGCCGACCGCCCCCAGGTGTGTCGGCCTGGAGGCTGCCGGCCGGCGCCGTTCCGTGCTCACCGGTGCGAGGTGTACTCCACGACCTGCTGGAAGGTCGGCCGGTTCTGCCAGGTGATCTTGCCGTGCTTGATGCCGCCGAGCGTGCGCTGCACGATCGAGTCGGCGCACCACTGGTCGCCCGCCGAGCACTGGTCGTCACCGGGGTAGACGGTCGACGCGCTCTTGCCGGCCGCCTCCTTCAGCGAGCTGATCAGGGCGTCCCGGCAGGCGCTGAGGCTGCCCGCGCCGCAGTACTTCTGCGACAGGCCACCCTGCACCGACTCACCGAGCACCGTCCGGATGTCCTTGTCGACATAGCTCCACCAGCCGTACTGGAAGGAGCTTCCGGCGTGCGAGCCGGTCGGTCCGTGTCCGGCGGACGGCGCTTCGTCGACGGGGAGGTTGCTGCCGAACGCGGTGTAAAGGTCGCTGCCGAGCCCGGGCTGGAACTCCGCCTTCACCAGCAGCGGCCACCAGGCGTCCAGGAGGCGGATCGCGTCGGCGTTGGCGTAGGTGTGCGAACCCGACGACGTCTCCGTGCGCTTGGCGCCCGCCGTCACCCACGCGGACAGCTTGGTCACCGCCGCGGCGGCCGTGGAGTCCGTGACCGGCGAGCCGTTGACGACCTTGAGCAGGTTCGGGAGCACGTCCTCGGCCCGCAGATCGGCCAGTGACGCGTCGGCCATCGCCTTCACCAGCGCGGACCTGGTCACGCCGCCCGCCGCGACCAGCTTGGACACCCGGTCCTCCAGCAGGTCTCCGCGGTGCACGGAGCCGTCGCCCCAGGAGGCCGTGGTGTAGTCCTTGGCCTGCTTGTTGTTCCAGGAGATGTAGTAGTCCTGGTCCACCGAGTTGGGGTGCGCGGACGCCGGCGTGTAGGAGGCGGTGTTGGTGGCCGGGTCCCAGTTCTGCCACTCGTACGCGGCCTGCGCCCACACCGGGAACTCCGCGTCGACGCCGCTCGCCCGCACCGGGTTGTCGCCGCTGTTGTAGTAGGCGGTGTGCGCCGAGTCGGCGTAGAACCAGTTGAAGGTGTAGTTGATGTTCTGCGCCGCGCTCTGGAAGGTCGCCGGACTCTTCACGTAGTCCGGGTCGTTGAGCATCTGGAAGCCGATGATCGAGTCGGCCTCGTGCATGTAGGAGGAGCGCAGGGTGGTGTACGCGACCTTCTTGCCGCCCACGGTCGCGCGGTACTCCACGGGCCCGTACTTGGTCCGGTAGACCTGCATCCGGTACGAGCCGGCCGCGGTGCCGTCGGCGGTGGTCGGCTTCCAGGAGTTGGTCCGCTCGACCTTGTCCATCGCCGTGCAGGTGCCGTGGTACAGGTAGTGGTAGTCGTCCTGGCACAGTTCGACGGCGTACGTGTCGATGATGTCCTGGCCGGAGGTCGTCGCGCTCCAGGAGTAGTCCTGGCCGCGGCCGAGTTCGACGTACATGCTCAGGCCCGCGAAGGAGGCGCCGCGGGCGCTGATCCCGGGCCCCTGGATCTCCTGGAGCATGAGCAGCTGTGGCGCGAAATAGCCGGTCTGCGGACCGAAGACCGCGATCGGGTGGCCGCTGGCGGTGTGGTTCCCGCTCACCACGAGGGCGTTGGACATTCCGCGCTTGGCGGAGGTGAGCGAGGTCGTGGCCGCCGTGGCCGAGGCGCCGGTGGCGCTCGCGGTGGCCGCGCTGCCGGTGCGGTCGTAGACCAGCGGTTCCTGGGCCACCGAGCCGGCGTCGGGCAGTGCCTCGCCCTGCGGGCTGTCCGGCCTGGCGGCGTACGGGAAGCTCTGGCCGTTGTGCACGGTGAGCGCCGCTTCCGGGTCGTTGCGCTCCCGGAAGGACTCCCAGACCTTGGTGCCCTCGGTCACTCCGTACTGGGACTGGGCGGCCAGCAGCGAGAGCGCGTTGTTGACCTCGCCGCCGCCCCCGGAGCCGAACAGCGAGCCGATGACGGAGGCGAGCGCCACCAGGTCGGTGAGCTTGAAGTGGTCGATGGTGCCGGCGTTGGTGATGGAGTCCTTGTGGCCGGTCAGGACGTATTCGCCCGGGAAGTAGCGCCCGCTGTCGGAGGCGTCGATGTAGGAGTTGATGCCGTCGAGGTAGGCGTTGGCATCGGCGAGGGCCTGGGTGCCACGGGCTCCGGCCTTGCCGGTCGCTTCGTCGATCTGGGCCTGGAGATCGGCCTCGGTGTAGGGCGCGTTGCGCCAGAACTCCTGCTCCAGGCCCTGGTTGGAGGCGGCGCCGCCCGCGAAGCTGGTGAGCTGGCCGCGGCCGACATGGCGGAACACGTCCATCAGCCACAGCCGGTCCTGGGCCGCGGCGTACCCGGCGCCGTACTCGGTGCCGTAGCGGGTGGTGCCGGTGATGTGCGGGACGCCCGTCTTCTTGTCGCGGACGATCGTCACGTCGGTGCGGCCGCCGGGCTTGGTGGTCGACTCGACCTGGTTGGAGGCGACGCCGAAGGAGGCGTCGTTGAAGAAGTCGTTGATCTTGGCATCGGTGAGGGTCGAGTAGCCCGAGGCCAGGTTGCCGTAGAGGCCGAGCTGGTCCTCGGCGTGACCGGGCTGGGTGCCGAAGACCTGGTTGAGCAGGATCTGGGCGAGGGTGGCGTTGCCGTTCTCACCGGGCGGCAGGATGTCGGAGCACTGGCCGCCGCAGTAGTCGTTCGCGGCGACCGTGGTCGAGGTGTCCGCGGCGGCCGCCGGGGAAAGCGGCGACAAAAGGCCGGCAATGAGCACGCATAGGGATGCTGCCTTGAGGAACTTGGGGAATCTGCGGGGAGTTCTCAGTCTGTCCAAGGTGGTGCGTGGGTTGCTCGGTGGCATGTCAGCTCCTACCGACGGGGGGTGGGCCGGACGTTACCGCCGGTATCCCCGAGTTTGAAGATGAACATGCGTCAGTTTTTTGGATTCACAGCGGCCGAGGGCGCGCCGCCGCTCCGGTCGATGGCCGTCCGGCGGCGACAGAGGGCAGGCCCGAGGCACTCGGCGGGAGGCTCGCGGGGGGGCGTCGAAAAATTGGATGGAGCCGAATCGCTTGTCGATACGTCTACTCGACGACGTCCGTACGGGACGGCGCCGAAGTGACCGGAGTACAGGTGCAGGTGTGACGGAGGTGCAGGACGATGGCCGGTTTCCGGAGTCTGGCGAGACAGACGCGAGATCCGAGGTGTGATCTGGCACTGCGACGGTACTCACTGCGCAAGTGCCTGGAGAGGTTCGCCCCTTACGGGCATCGGGCGACCTGGGACCATCTGTGTTCCCGGGCCGGGTTCGAGCCCGAGGACCGCTCCCCCGATCCGGCGCGGCTCGTGGCCGCACTGGACGAACTGGAGGAGGCCCGCTCCGTCTGGCTCGCCTACGAGGTCGAGTTCGCACAGCGTCGCAAGAAGGAGAAGCACGACGGGCTGCGCAGGCCGGGCAGTGTCGACGACTGGCACCGCCTGACCTGGGGCGGCTTCGGCGTCGCCTGGTGCGACAACCCCCGTGTCCACCCTCATGAACCACTGGGCGAGGTGCTGCGCCGGCTGATCGCGGCGCTGGAGCGCCGGCCGGGCGCGGTCTGCCCGGTGTGCGCCGGCGGACGCCTCGTCTGGATGTACGAACTGGCCCACGAACCGTCGTCGGGCCCCGTCTGCACGAGCTGCGGAATCGTGGTGCCGCGGCCCGTCCTGACCCCGGAAGCACTGGCCGGCGCCAGGCGCGGCCGGCTGCTCGTGTCCGCGTGAGCGCCCCGCCCGGCCGAGCGGTGCCGGGCAGCGGAACCAGGGGGTGAACCGTCGGCCGCGGAAGGCCCGTGGCCGGACACGCCGTTCGCGGCGCGGGGACAGCCGGGGGGTGTCCCGCGCCGTCGGGGGTGATACGGGCCGTCGGAACCGAGCCCGGATCGGCAAGGCGACGCCGTCGTGCCGATGCCGTGCGGGCGACGGCCCGACCGGCGGCGGAGGCGGTCGCCGTCCTCGCCACGGCCTGCGCGGCAGCCTGCCCTCGAAGCCCGGCGTGCACCGGGACCGAGAAGAACGCACGGTGACCGTAGCAGCCGTAAACCCGCTGGTTCCAGCCTTTTCCCGCGCGGAAAGTTGGGGGCGATGGAGAACGGCTGAGCAACCCGAGGAGCCCCCGTGTCGACGCTGCGCGTCACCGCCGAAGTGCTGACGATCCACGAACACCCGAACGCCGACGCGCTCGAACTGGCCCAGGTCGGCCTGTACCGCGCCGTGGTCGCCAAGGGCGCGTACCGCACCGGGGAACGGGCCGTGTACATCCCCGAGCAGTCCGTGCTGCCGGCCCCGCTGATCGAGGAGCTGGGGCTGACCGGGCGGCTCGCGGGAAGTTCGTCGGACCGAGTGAGGGCGGTGCGGCTGCGCGGCGAGCTGTCGCAGGGCATCGTGTGCCGACCGAAGTCGCTGGCGGACGTGGACCTCGCGCGGGCCGCGGAGGACGGCACGGACTTCGCGGAGTTCCTCGGCATCGTGAAATGGGTGCCGCCGATCCCGCCGACGATGAACGGCGATGTCGAGGCGGCGCCCGATCTGCTGCCCTGGGTCGACATCGAGAACATCCAGCGGTATCCGGACATCTTCACGCCGGGCGAGCCGGTCGTCGTGACGGAGAAGCTGCACGGTTCGGCCTGCCTGCTGACCTACCTCGCCGACGAGGGCCGCGCCCAGGTGTCCTCGAAGGGCTTCGGCGCCAAGTCCCTGGCGCTGAAGGAGGATCCGCGCAACCTGTACTGGCGCGCGGTGCACGGCCACGGTGTCGCCGAGGCCGCGGCCCGGATCGCGGGACGCCTCGGCGCGCGCCGCGTGGGCATCTTCGGCGAGGTCTACGGGGCGGGTGTGCAGGATCTGACGTACGGCGCCGACGGGCGGCGCGAGGCGATCGGCTACGCCGTGTTCGACGTGTCCGCGGAGATCGACGGCGAGGTCCGCTGGCTGGACGCGCAGGAGCTGCTGGCCGGCGAACTCCCGCTCGTACCAAGGCTGTACGAGGGCCCGTACGACGTCGAGCGCGTCCTTGGGATCGCCTCCGGCCGGGAGACCGTGTCCGGTCGCGCGCTGCACCTGCGCGAGGGAGTCGTGATCCGTCCCGGGTCCCCCGCTCCCGGCGGGCCGGAGGGAACCCTCACCGCCGCCGAGCGGTACAGCCCGGTGACGGGCGGGCGGGCCATCGCGAAGGCGGTCAGCCCGGCCTACCTGACCCGCAAGGGCGGCACCGAGTACGAATAGGGGCGGGCCGGGGACGGATGTGTCAGCGGCGGTCTCCCGCCGCCGGTTCGCGGTGCGGTCCTGGTTCGCACGCGGCCGCCGGTCTCCGCTCCCGCGGCGCCGGCGGCTGTGCGCCGGCCTGCTCCACCATGAGCCGGGAGCCGGTCCGGCGCTCGCCGAGGACGTCGTCGGGGTTGGAGAGCACACAGGTCTCCAGGGAGAGGCAGCCGCAGCCGATGCAGTCCGTGAGGTGGTCGCGCAGCCGGCCGAGCTGTTTGATGCGCTCGTCGAGTTCGGAGCGCCAGGCCCGGGACAGCCGGGCCCAGTCCTCCCGTGTCGGGGTGCGCTCCTCGGGGAGTTCGGCGAGCGCCTCGCGGATGGTGGCGAGCGGGATGCCGACGCGCTGGGCGGCCCGCACGAAGGCGACACGGCGCAGCGCGTCACGGTGGTAGCGGCGCTGGTTGCCCGACGTGCGGCGGCTGCTGATGAGGCCCTTGGACTCGTAGAAGTGCAGGGCGGAGACGGCGGCGCCGCTGCGGGCCGACAACTGTCCGACGGTCAGCTCATGGACCGTCTCGGGAATCTGGGGCACCCGCCCAACCTACCCACCGCGCCACCCGTCCGGTCCGTTGACATGCGCCGCCCGGCGGACCATGCTAAGCAGTCGCTTAGACTATGAGATGCGGGAGGCCAGGGACATGGCAGAGCCGAGGACGTTCGCGACGGTCGACGAACTGCGGGGCGCCGTGGGCGAGCAGCTGGGCCACACGGACTGGGTCGAGATCGAGCAGAAGCGGATCGACCTCTTCGCGGAGGCGACCGGCGACCACCAGTGGATCCACGTCGACCCCGAGAAGGCCGCGACGGGCCCGTTCGGCACCACGATCGCGCACGGCTATCTCACCCTGTCGCTGCTGCCGCTCTTTGGCCCGCAGCTGATCCGCGTCGAGGGCGTGAAGATGGGCGTCAACTACGGGACGAACAAGGTCCGTTTCCCCGCCCCCGTCCCGGTCGGCTCGCGGCTGCGCGCCACCGCGACGATCACCGCGGTGGACGACGTGCCCGGTGGCGTGCAGGTCTCCGTCGCCTTCACCGTGGAGCGCGAGGGCGGCGACAAGCCGGTCTGCGTCGCGGAGTCGGTGTCGCGCTACTACCTGTGAACCACGCCCGGGGCGGGCGCCCGCGCCTTCATGGGCCCCGGGCCAGGGCCCACGCCCGTGCGTCCGGACCACCGAGCCCCGCGCCCGCGCGTCCGTGACCGTGACCGGGCAGGGGCTGCCGAGGCGGCCTACTCCTTGAATCCCACCATCCGCCGGACCAGGTCGGCGTACAGCGCGCCGACCTCGTCCGGTGTGCGGGGGCCCTCGACGTTGAACCAGCGCGCCACGTCGATGCACAGGGACAGCACGGCGACGGTGGTGCCGGGGACGTCCGGGACGTCGAACTCGCCCGTCGCGACACCGTCCTGGATGATGCCCCGGACCTCCGCGTCGACCTGCCGGCGCAGCGCGATGATCTCCGCCCGGGCGTCGTGCCCGAGGGCCTCCAGCTCGTACTGGACCACGCGCGCGGTGGTGTGCTGGCCCGCGTGCCACCGTACGAAGGAGCGCACGGCGTCGGAGAGCCGGTCGGCCGCCGTGCCCTCGGCCGCGGCGGCGGTGCGCACGATGTCGAGCGCCTTGTCGTGTCCGATGCGGCTGATCCGGTGGAGCAGCTCTTCCTTGGTCTTGTAGTGGATGTACAGCGCGGCCGGACTCATGCCCGCGCGGCCCGCGATGTCCCGGGTCGTCGTCGCGTGGTACCCGCGCTCGGCGAAGGCCTCCACCGCGGCGACGAGCAGCCGCCGCGCCGCGTCCGGGGTCACCTCGGCCCACGGCTGCATCTCGCCGCCGGGCGTCTCCTGCGCCGTACTCATCGCTGTTCGCCCCTTCTCGACTGACAGGGTGAACACCATACCCCTGAACCTGAGCGGGCGCTTAGCGTCGTCGGCCGGTCAGGGCCGCCCGGGGGTTCAGAGCTTCTCGAACGGGTCGTACACCCGGCCGCCGGGGCGGTTGCCGTCCTGACGGTCGCGGATCACCTTGGCGAGGGTGAAGGCGGAGGTCACCAGGTAGAGGACGGCGACGGCCAGGAAGGCCCGCACCCATGCGTCGGCCTGGAGTTTGAAGATGCCGATGGCGGTCGCGGCCATCGCGACGGAGAAGGAGGCCACGGCCTGGCCGTAGAAGGCTGCCGTGTTCTGCTGTTTGACGGGCGTCTCGGTCATGGGACAAGGATCGGCGGATGTGGCCGCCGCCACATCCGCCGTCGTACTCAGGAAGGTACTCAGAGTCAGAACGCCGAGACGCCCGTCAGAGCCCGCCCTATGACCAGTTTCTGTATCTGGCTGGTGCCTTCGTAGAGGGTCATCACACGGGCGTCGCGCAGCAGCTTGCCGACCGGGTACTCGTCGATGTAGCCGTAACCGCCGTAGACCTGGAGGGCGTTGTTCGCCGCGCGCACCGCGGCCTCCGAGGCGAAGAGCTTGGCCTTCGAGGATTCGGTGGCGAACGGCAGCCCGCGGTCGATGAGGTCGGCGACCCGCCAGGTCAGCAGCCGCGCCGCGTCCACGTCGACGGCGATGTCGCTGATCAGTTCCTGGACGAGCTGGTGGTGCGCGATGGTCTTGCCGAACTGCTCCCGCTCGGTCGCGTACGTCACCGCCGCGTCCAGGGCGGCCTGGGCGATGCCGACGCAGCCCGCGGCCACCGACATCCGGCCCTTCGCGAGCGCCGACATGGCCACCGCGAAGCCCTTGCCCTCGGGCGCCATCATGGCCCTCGCCGGCACACGCACGTCCTCGAAGGCGAGTTCGGCGGTGGCCTGGCCGCGCAGCCCGAGCTTGCCGTGGATGGTGCGGCGGGTCAGACCCGGGGTGTCGGTGGGCACCAGGAAGGCGGAGACGCCCTTGTGGCCCGGGGCGTCGTTGGAGCGGGCGAAGAGCAGGACGACATCGGCCCAGGTGCCGTTCGTGATGAACATCTTGCTGCCGTTGATGACGTAGTCGTCGCCGTCGCGTACGGCCCGGGTCGAGAGCTGTCCCGCGTCGGAGCCGGTGCCGGGCTCGGTGAGCCCGAAGCAGCCGACGTACTCGCCGGAGGTCAGCCCCGGCAGCCAGTGCCGCTTCTGCTCCTCGCTCCCCCAGTGCGCGATCGTCTTGGCGACGAGTCCCAGCGAGACGGAGACGATCCCGCGCACGGAGGAGTCGCCCCGCCCCAGTTCCTCGGTGACCAGGCAGTACGCGAGATGGTCGCCGCCGCTGCCGCCGTACTCCTCGTCGATCGTGAGGCCGAGGAAGCCGACCTCGCCGAGCTTCTTCACGATGGAGCGGTCGACCTCTTCGGCGCGGTCCCACGCGACGACGTGCGGGGCGATCTCACGGCGCACGAAGTCCTTGGCGAGTCGCTGGACGGCGGTCTGCTCATCGCTGAGCCCGAGGTTCATGCCGGGTCACCCCACAGTCGGCGGACTTTGAAAGCCGTACATTTAAATTAGCACTGCTAGTTTCATGGTGCAGCCCTACTATGTGCGCCATGGCCCGACCGCGCAAGCCCCTCCTCAGCACCGGCCGCATCGTCGAGACGGCACGGGCACTGGTGGACGCCGAGGGCCTGGCAGCCGTCTCGACACGCCGGCTCGCGGCTGAACTGGGGGTGAGCGGGCCCTCCCTCTACAACCACTTCCGCACCAAGGACCAGATCCTTGAGGCAGTCGCGGACTCGGTGAGCGCGCAGGTCGAGCTGTCGATGTTCGAGGACGGCCGCGACTGGCGGACCGCGCTGTACGACTGGGCCGTCTCCTACCGCGCGGCCCTGCGCGACCATCCGAACATCGTCCCGGTCCTCGCGCGCGGGCCGGGCCGCAGACCGGCCGGACTCCGGCTCGCCGACGCCGTCTTCGGCGCCATGGTCGACGCCGGCTGGCCGCCGGCCCAGGCCACCTCGATCGGGGCGCTGATGCGGTACTTCATCATGGGCTCCGCGCTGGGTTCCTTCGCCGGGGGCTTCGTGGACGACGAGAGCGCGTACGACCCGGCCGACTATCCCCACCTGGGACAGGCGCACCTCCTCGCCGAACAGCAGGAGAAGATCGACGAACGGGCCTTCGAGACGGGCCTCCGAGCACTGCTGGACGGCCTCGCGGTGCAGTACGCGGGGCTGGGCCGGGAAGCCTGAGCGGGGCGGTCCCCGGCGGCACCCGGCATGTCTCCGACTCGGCGCCGTGCCGGCCACCGGGCTCGGCTCCTGGCCGGCCACCGGGCTCGGACCCACGTCGACCTGCGCGTCCGAAATCCGCGAGCCCGGGCGTGGTGACCCGCCTAGTCTCAGGAGCATGATGAACACCTCCCCTGTAGCGCCGCCCGGGCGGCGTGCGCAGTTGCTCGCAGCCGGTGCGGCGACCGTCACCGTCGGACTGTGGGCCTCCGCGTTCGTCGCGATCCGCAGCGCGGGCGCCTCGTACTCGCCCGGCGCGCTGGCACTCGGACGGCTGCTGGCGGGGGCGCTGGTGCTCGGTGCCGTGTGCGTCGTACGGGGTGAGGGGCTGCCGCCGCGCGATGCCTGGCGCGGCATCGCGATATCCGGGGTGCTGTGGTTCGGGTTCTACATGGTCGCCCTGAACTGGGGTGAGCAGCAGGTGGACGCCGGTACGGCGGCGCTGGTGGTGAACATCGGCCCGATCCTGATCGCCCTGCTCGGGGCCAGGCTGCTGGGGGACGCGATGCCGCCGCGGCTGCTGGCCGGCATGGCGGTGTCGTTCGCGGGAGCGGTCGCGGTGGGGCTGTCGATGTCCGGCGGCGGCGGTTCCTCGGTGCTCGGGGTCGTGCTGTGCCTGCTCGCCGCCGTCGCGTACGCCGCCGGGGTCGTCGCGCAGAAACCGGCGCTCGGGCGCGCGAGTGTGCTCCAGGTGACGACCTACGGCTGTCTGGTCGGGGCCGTGGTGTGTCTGCCGTTCGCGGGACAGCTCGTCCACGACGCGGCCCACGCCCCCCTCACGGCGACGCTCGACATGGTCTATCTGGGCGTCTTCCCGACCGCGCTGGCGTTCACGACCTGGGCGTACGCCCTCGCCCGGACGAGCGCGAGCCGTATGGGCGCGACAACGTACGCGGTGCCCGCCCTGGTGGTGCTGATGTCCTGGCTCTTCCTCGACGAGGTTCCCGGGCTGCTGACCCTGGCGGGCGGTGTGCTGTGCCTGGCGGGCGTGGCCGTGTCGCGCTCCCGGCCGCGCGGAGGACCGGCCTCGGCGAGCGCGCCCGAACCGGGTGCCGCCGGGCCGGACGCGGGGCCCGATGCCGGTCCGGACGCCGGGCACGGTACGGCTCCCGGGCCGGCCCGGACCGCGGCCACCGCTCCTGCCGGTGCTCCGGCGCCCACGTCCGCCCCTGAGCCGGGGAAGCGGACGGAACAGCCGTGACTCCGGGCCGCCTCGGGCGCTCTCGCCTCCCCCGAGGGGGCCCGGCCAGGGATTGTCGGACAGGCCCTAGAACACCACCAGCGCCCGGCCTCCCTTGCCCGCGAGCATGTTGTCGAAGGCCGCCGGGATGCCGTCCAGGGCGATGCGGTCGGTGACCAGGCTCCCGAGGTCGAGGCGGCCCGCGCGGACGTGTTCCGCTAGCACCGGGAGATCGCGGGCCGGGTCGGAGTTGCCGTAGACGCAGCCCGCGAGGGTCCGGCCCCAGTGGAAGATCTCCAGGGCGTTGAACGTGACCTGCTGGTCCTTGCCGCCGATGCCGACGACGGTGGTGCGGCCGCCGCGCCGGGTCGACTCCCAGGCCGTACGGATGGTGACGGCGCGGCCGACGCACTCGACGGCTACGTCGACGCCCTGCCTGCCGGTGAGGGCGCGGATGTCGCGGGCGGTGGTGTCGGAGGCGATGACGTAGTCGGTGGCCCCGGCCTCGCGGGCGAGCGCCTCCTTCCCGGGCGAGACGTCGATCGCGACGATCTTCGACGCGCCCGCGATCCGGGCGGCTTGCAGGGCTGCGAGCCCGACCCCGCCGACCCCGAACACGGCGACCGTCTCGCCGGGCAGCACCTTGGCGGAGTGGTGGACGGCGCCGTATCCGGTCAGGACGGCGCAGCCGAGCAGGGCGGCCTCGGTGAGCGGGATGCCGTCCGGGGCGGGCAGGACGCAGGAGACCGGAACCACTGTCTCCTCCGCGAACGCGGCGACGTTCAGGCCGGGGTGCAGATCGCTCCCGTCGGAGGCGCGACGGGCGTACACGGTTCCCGCGCCGGTCAGCGCGTCGGCACACAGCCACACCTCGCCCAGCGAGCAGGCGTGGCATCTCCCGCAGGAGGGGGCCCAGTTGAGAACGACCCGGTCGCCGGGCGCGACCTGGCCGACGCCCTCGCCGACGGCGACGACGGTGCCGGCGCCCTCGTGGCCGAGCACGGCGGGCACCGGCACCCGCATGGTGCCGTTGGACAGGGACAGGTCGGAGTGGCAGACCCCGGCGGCGGCGAGTCTCACCCGGACCTGGCCCGGTCCCGGGTCGGGGAGTTCGATCCCGGTGATCTCCAGCGGGGCACCCACGGCGGGCAGAACGGCGGCGCGAACCACGTGAACGCTCCTAGAACTGGAGGGACTTGGTCTGGAGGTACTCGGACAGGCCATGGGCGCCGAGTTCGCGCCCCACGCCCGACTGCTTGTAACCCCCGAAGGGGGCCAGGGGGTTGAAGCGTCCCCCGTTGATGTCGACCTGGCCGGTGTCGAGTTGCCGTGCGAAGGCGACCGCCTCGGACTCCTCGCCGGCCCACACCGCGCCCGCGAGCCCGTACACGGTGCCGTTGGCGATCCGCAGGGCGTCCTCCTCGTCCTCGTAGCGCAGGATGGACAGGACCGGGCCGAAGATCTCCTCCTGGGCGATCGTCATCCCCTCGGTGACGTCGGCGAAGACGGTGGGAGCGACGAAGTAGCCCTGTTCGCGCGGGGATTCGGGGCCGCCCGCGACGAGCCGCGCGCCCTCGGCGACGCCCTTCTCGATGTAACCGCGCACCCGGTCACGCTGCGTGGCGTTGACGACGGGGCCGATGCGGTCCGCGTACTTCGCGGCGGCGGCCGCGGCCAGTTCGACGGCCTCGTCGTAGCGGTCGGCGGGGACCAGCATGCGGGTCCAGGCGCTGCACGTCTGGCCGGAGTTGGACATCACGTTGGCGACGCCGACGTTCACGGCCTTGGCGAGGTCGGCGCTCGGCAGGATGACGTTGGCGGACTTGCCGCCGAGTTCGAGGGCCACGCGCTTGACGGCGGCGCCCGCGGTCGCGCCGATCCGCCGGCCGACGGCCGTGGAGCCGGTGAAGGAGACGAGGTCGACGTCGGGGTGCTCGGCGAGCGCCTGGCCCGCGACCGGGCCGAGGCCGGTGACCAGGTTGAAGACACCGGCGGGGACACCCGCCTCGGCCACGGCCTCGGCGAACAGCTGGGCGGTGAGCGGGGTGTCCTCGGCGGGCTTCAGCACCACGGTGCAGCCCGCGGCGAGCGCGGGGGCGACCTTGGCGACGATCTGGTGGAGCGGGTAGTTCCAGGGCGTGATCGCGCCGACGACGCCGACGGGCTCCTGGTAGACGGTCGAGTTGCCGACCTTCTCCTCGAAGGCGTACGTCGCCGCCAGCTCGGCGTAGGAGCCGGCGACCAGCACCGGGACGCCCGCGTGCACCGCCCGGGAGAACGTGAGCGGCGCTCCGAGCTCGGCGGTGACGGTCTCGGCGATCTCGTCCTTGCGGGCGGCCAGGACGTCCCGCAGGGCGGCGAGGCGGGCGGCCCGTTCGGCGGGCGCGGTCGCGGCCCAGCCGGGGAACGCGGCGCGGGCGGCGCGCACGGCGGCGTCGACGTCCAGGGCCGTGCCCGCCGGGACGTGGCCGATCACCTGCTCGTCCACCGGGTTCACGACCTCGATCGTGTCCCGTCCGGCGGCAGGGCGCCATGCCCCGTCGATGTACATGCCGTCATGTGCCTTCATCGTGTTCCTCCCGGGCGGGGCAGCGTCGTCCGGGACCTAAACTAGCGATGATAGTTTTGCGGCGCCAGGGTGACCTGCCGCACGGCGGGTCCCGTCACCCCGCGACCGTCCGCTCCGGGCGTGCCCGGGAACGTCACTCGTCCAGGTCGGGCAGCCGGTCCGGTGCCGGGCAGATCCGTTCGCCGCTCCGGTCGAAGACGAACAGGTGGGCGAGGTCCACGAGGAGCGGGATCTGCATGCCGTGACGGAGTTCGAGGTCGGGTGTGGTGCGCACGACGAGATCGCCGGGCAGCCGTCCCTCGGGCGGCGTCTGTCCGTCGTGATCGGCCTCGCCGTCCGCGGGATGGTCCAGGACGACGACGGGCCCGGCCCGCAGCGCCCCGGCGTGGCCCCGCAGCCGGTCGAGGACGGTGCCCTCACGGCGCCGCCGGCGTGTCGCACGGGACGGGCGCGGGGACTCCAGGTCGGGCACGAAGGCGGGCCGCGAGCCGGTGTCGAAGTGGACGAGGACCTCGTGCCCCTGGAACTCCACGTGCTCGACCAGACCGGTGATCGCCACCTCGCCGGGCCGCGCCTCGGACGCCCTGGCGAGCCGTATGGCCTCGGAGCGCAGTCCGACGATGACCTCGCGGCCCTGCTGCACCCGGAGCAACTGGTGGTCCAGGCAAAGGGGTTCGGGCAGACGCAGGTACTGCTTGCCGAGACTGATCGTCATGGCGCCGTCGAGCGGGGCCCGGACGACTCCGCGCAGCAGGTTGATCCTCGGGGTGCCGATGAAGGCGGCGACGAAGACGTTCGCCGGCAGCCCGTAGACCGTGCGGGGCGTGCCCAGTTGCTGGAGGACTCCGCCGCGCATCACGGCGACCCGGTCGCCGAGCGACATGGCCTCGGCCTGGTCGTGGGTGACGTAGACCGTGGTGGCGCCCAGGTCCCTGGTGAGCTTGGAGATCTCGGCCCGCAGATGGTTGCGGAGCTTGGCGTCGAGGTTGGACAGCGGCTCGTCCATCAGGAACGCGGAGGGGTGGCGCGCTATCGCCCGGCCCATCGCGACGCGCTGGCGCTCGCCGCCGGAGAGCTGGTTGGGGAAGCGGTCGAGGAGGTCCTGGATGCCGAGCATCCGGGCGGTGGCGTCGACCCGGGCCCGGGGGTCCGCGCCCGGCGACTCGATGCGCAGCGGGAAGCCGATGTTGTCGCGGCTGGTCATGCTCGGATAGAGGGCGAAGTTCTGGAACACCATCGCCATGTTCCGGTCGGAGGGCGGCAGATCGTTGGAGTACTCCCCGTCGAGGTGCACCTCGCCCTCGGAGACCTCCTCGAGTCCCGCGATCATCCTCAGCACGGTCGACTTGCCGCAGCCCGAGGGGCCGAGCAGCACGAGGAACTCGCCGGGCCGGATGTCCAGCGAGAACCGTTCCACCACACGGGGCCCGCGGGCGTACGACTTGCTGACGTGGTGCAGGGAGATGGCGCGTGTCATGACAGGTGCCCCCGGGGGCGTGCAAGGCGCTGGTGCTCCGCGGCCGGTCGTCCCGTACGGGTCGTACGGGACCTTGAGTCACGGAAGCTAACGGACCGCGCACGTCCGGGGGAAGACACATGGCGGTATCGGACGCGCGGGTTCGGTACGGGCGGAAACGGACGATCGGATACCGCTCCGGCCGGGGCCGGGCAGCGCGGGCGCCCGCCCGAACCCCGGTCCGCCTCGCCGCGGTTCGGCTCAGCGGGCGCCGGCCCGGCCGCGGATCTCCGTGAGACGGGCGAAGGCGATGACGTTCGCCGCGTACCCGGTGGCGCGGTCGTAGGCGCCGCCACAGGTGATCAGCCGCAGTTCGGGGCGCCCCCGGTCGCCGTACACCTCCTGGTCGGGGAACTGGGACTTCGCGTACGTGCGTACGGCGTAGACCGTGTAGACGGCGGTCCGTCCGTCCACGCGCCGGGCCTCGACGCGCGCGCCGGCCCGGATCCGTTCGAGCGGGGCGAAGACGGCGGGGCCCGTCCGGGTGTCGCGATGGCCGACGGCGAGGGCCGTGCCGCGTTCGCCCGGCGTGGGCCCGTCGGTGTACCAGCCGACGGGTTTCGGGTCGTCGACGGGCGGCGCGGTGAGCCGTCGCCCGCGGTCCAGGCGGAGACCGATGACCGGCGCGTCGACGCCGAGGGAGGGAATGCGCAGGGAGGCGGCCCGGGAGCGCGGCAGCGGGGCGGGCGGGGGTGTGTGTCCGGCTGGCCGGCCCGCGGCCGGGGACGGGTGCCGCCGGCCGTGCGCGGCGCCGCCGGGGCGGGCGTCCGCCGCGTGCCCGGCGCCCGCCTCCCCGGCCGGGGCCCGGGAGGCGGCGCCGTTCTCGGGTACGGCGCCGGACGCCACGGTGGCGGCGGGCTCACCGTCCCCCGCCCACCAGACGCCGCCCACCACCAGCGCGACGGTGACCCCGAGGGTCCTCGTCAGGCGGTAGGCGCGCGTCCGGTACCAGGGCCTCCGTCGCCTACGCGGCGCCATTGCTGCGTCGGCGCAGCCGCAGGAACACGACTCCCCCGGCCACTACGAGACCCGCGGCCGCCGCACCGGCCACCGGCGAGAAGTTCTGCTCGTGGGCGAGACCGCCGCCACCCGCCGGGGGTCCTCCGTTGGGGCCGCCCCGCTGTCCGCCGGGACCGCCCTGCTGCCCGCCCGGGCCACCTTGCTGTCCGCCCTGACCGGCCTGCTGTCCGCCGGGGCCGCCGCCGGGAGCACCCGAGCGACTCGGGCCGGGTCCACCGCCCGGACCGCTCTGCCGGCTGGGCGTCCCGCTGGGTCCGCCGGTCCTGGTCGGCGACGGGGTCGGAGCGCCGACGGGGCAGTCGACCTTGAAGACCTTGCTCTTGGCCGCGCCGTTCACGCCCTGGAAGTTCCAGGTCAGCTTGTACTGGCCGTCGGGCAGCGTGAAGATGCGGGTCCCGGCCCGCCCGGTGTCGGACGTGGACAGCGTGCCCGCGAGGACGGGGGTGCGCGTGGTGGGGGGCTGGGTCGCGATCGACCAGGTGATCTGCTGCCCGGCGTCGAAGTTGAAGCCGTCGAGGTAGAAGCGGCACACCTTCGGATCGTCCCGCGTGTTTGCGAACGGGGTGTTCGCGTCGTGGACCTTGACGTCGCCGTTGTCACCGGGGGCGGCGACGGCGGCCGGGGCCCCGAGGAGAGCGGTGCCCGCGACCGCGAGGGCGGCGAGGGCGCCGGCGCCGCGACGTGGCACGGTGTGGGACGAGGTGGACATGCGGGATTCCTCCGAGTCAGATGATTTTCATACAAATTTCAGGTCATCTGACTAGTTCTCACAGAAGATCCGCGAAGGGGCGCAACTACGCCCGTACCCCCGTCAGGTATCGCCCTTCCGGCGCAACGACACCCCGGGCCCCGGCGGCTCATGGTCGTCCGCGGCGGCCCGGGGCTCCAGGTCGATCGATCCGGGACCGCTCAGGGGCAGGCCGCCAGTTCCACGGGGACCCCGTTGAGGACCGCCGTCCCGGACAGCGGGTCGAGCAGCGAGCCGTCCAGGAGCTGGTTGACGTTGACCCCGGGGTCAAGGGCGGCGTGGCTCATCCGGGTGCCGGGGCGGTCGTGCCCCCAGCCGTGCGGGAGGCTCACCACTCCGCGCCGTACGGTGTCGGTGATCTCCGCCGGGGCGGTCACCTCCCCGCCGGCGCCCCTGACGCGCACGGGCGCCCCGTCGGCGAGCCCCAGCCGGGCCGCGTCGTCGGGGTGGATGTGCAGGGTGCAGCGGTTGGAACCGCCGGTGAGCGCGGGGACGTTGTGCATCCAGCTGTTGTTGGAGCGCAGATGCCGGCGGCCCACCAGGACGACGGCCGCCGGGCGTTCGAGCAGGGCGTCCCGCAGACGCGGCAGATCGCCGGCGATCGGTCCGGGAAGCAGCTCGATCTTCCCACTGCGCGTCTTCAGCCGCCGCGGCAGGCAGGAGGAGAGCGGTCCGAGGTCGATGCCGTGCGGGTCGGCCAGCAGCCTGTCCAGGGTCAGACCGTCGGGGTGCGCGCCGAAGCCGTCGCCGTACGGGCCGAGGCGCAGCATCAGGTCGAGCCGGCGCTCGGGGCCGTTCTCGCCGGTGAGGGCGGCGGCGAGTTCACGCGGGTCGCGTCCGTGCACAGGCGAGGCGGTGTCCTCGACCGCCTTGCCGAGGGTGCCCTCGATGACCATGGTGTCCACGGCCGACGGGTCGGCGCCGTGCATGCCGGTCGCGGCGAGGACGAGCCGGGCGAGGATCTCGGTCTCCGCCATCCGGCCCTCCTCCAGGGGGACGGCGGGACGGTTGTAGCGGACCTGGTTGCGGACGGCGAGGGTGTTGAACGCGAAGTCGTGGTGCGCGCTGCGCGAGGGCGGGGGCGGCGGCAGCACGACATGGGCGTGGCGCGAGGTCTCGTTCAGGTAGGGGTCGACGCTGACCATGAACTCCAGCGATTCGAGCGCCTTGTCGAGGCGGAGACCGTCGGGCGAGGAGAGGACGGGGTTGGCGGCGACGACGATGACGGCACGGACCGGGCTGCCGTCCTCGGTCGGGGTGTCGATCTCCTCCGCCAGTGCGGCCAGCGGCAGTTCGCCCTTGGCCTCCGGGTGCCGGCTCACCCTGCTGTGCCAGCGGCCGAGGGCGAAGCCGCGGCCGGGGCCCGCCGGGCGGGGGCTCCGGTCGGTGGCGGCCGTCGGGAAGAGGGCGCCGCCGGGGCGGTCGAGGTTGCCGGTGAGGATGTTGAGGACGTCCACCAGCCAACTGGCCAGGGTGCCGTGCGGGACGGTGCAGCTGCCGATGCGGCCGTAGACGGCGGCGGTGGGCGCGGCGGCCAGCTCGCGGGCCAGCTCCCTGATGGTCCCGGCGTCCACGTCGCAGGCGGCGCTCGCCGCCTCGGGAGTGAAGTCCCGCAGCGCGTCCGGGAGTTCGTCGACGCCCTGGACGTGCGGGGCGAGCGCGCCGAGGTCGACGAGCTTCTCCTCGAACAGGACGTACGCCATCGCCGCGAGGAGCATGGCGTCGGTGCCGGGGCGGATGGCCACATGGCGGTCGGCGAGCTTGGCGGTGCGGGTCCGGCGCGGGTCGATGACGGTGAGCGTGCCGCCGCGGGCCCGCAGCGCCCGGAGCTTGCCGGGGAAGTCGGGGGCGGTGCACAGACTCCCGTTGGACTCCAGCGGGTTGGCGCCGATGAGCAGCAGGTGGTCGGTGTGGTCCAGGTCCGGCACGGGGATCGCGTTGGCGTCGCCGAACAGCAGGCCGCTGGAGACGTGCTTGGGCATCTGGTCGAGCGTGGAGGCGGTGAAGACGCTGTGCGTGCGCAGGGCGCCGAGCAGGACGGTCGGATAGAGGGCGCCGGCCATGGTGTGCACGTTCGGGTTGCCGAGGACGACTCCGACGGCGTGCGGGCCGTGCCGCTCGACGACCGGGCGCAGTCCGGCGGCCACCGCGTCGAAGGCCTCCTCCCAGGTGGCCTCGCGCAGTTCGCCGTTCTCACGGACGAGAGGGGTGCTCAGCCGGTCGGGGTCGCCGTCGGCGGCGCCGAAGGAGGCGCCCTTCGGGCAGATGAAGCCCTTGCTGAACACGTCGTCGCGGTCACCGCGGGCGCCGGTCACCCGGGTGCCCTCGATGGTCAGCGTCAGCCCGCAGGTGGCCTCGCACAGGGGGCAGACGCGCAGCGCGGTTCGGGAGTCGGGGGTGGTACCGGAGGTACGGGACACGGGTCCTCCCGGAGGGCGGTGGCCTGGGTGGCACACGGACGCGAGCGAGCATACCGACCGGTACGCACGGTGGGGAGGGTCCGTCGGGGGTCAGGTCGCAATTCCGCGCGGCGGCGGCTGCCGCATCCCGCGGGCGACGCGCCATTCACCCTCGCCGCCCCAGGCAGCGGACAGGCGCGTCCGGCGGGGATTCGGCCGGAATTCGGCAGGGAGACCGGCCTTGGGCGCCCCGGAGCCCGACCGGTCAGTCGAGGACCCTGGCGAGATACGCCCGCAGCAGCTCGCGCGTCTCCTCGATGATCCGTTCGTCCCCCGCGGGATCGACCCGGAAGGCGAGGTGGACCAGGGTGTCGGCGCTCTCCACGGCGACCAGGAAACAGCGGCGCAGATCGTCGTCGGGTTCACGGTCGAGATAGCCGGAGAGCAGGTCGGTGAGCCGGTCGGCGACCCGGGTGTTGGGCTCGGCGTAACGGGCGCCGACGGGTATCTGGTTGCCGAAGTCGACGAGGGAGAAGCCCGGCGCGGTGCGCTTCATGGCGAGGTACTCGTCGAGCACCGCGTCCATCGCGGCCCGCCAGCCCGCCCCGTCCGTCTCGAGCAGGCTCCGGGCGACGCGCTCCGTGTAGAGCTCCAGGTTGCGCTGGGCGAGCGCGTCGGCCATCGCCCGCTTGTTGCCGAAGAAGCGGTAGACGGAGCCGATGGGCACACCGGCACGCTGGGCCACGGCCCGTGTGCTCAGCCCGTCGTAGCCCACCTCGTCCAGGAGGTCGGCACAGGCGTCGAGGATTCGGGTCAGGCGTTCTGCGCTACGCCGCTGTACGGGCGCTCTGCGGAGCGAGGTCGCATGGGGCACGTTCTTCATGATGCCTTTCCGCCGGGGTCCGGTGAACCTCGCCCATGAGTACGCGGCTCCGTGCCATGACCACTCATTTCCGGCGGGGCATCGACCTTCCGGCGGGGCATCGACGCAGCGCGGCCACTCGACGCGCGTCGGGCAGGTGCCGCCCGGCGCGGCCCGTGAGGTCGCGGGCGTCAGTCCTGCGCCGACGTGGCCACCACGGCCGCCGCGGCGGGGGCCGCCGCCTCGGGTTTCGGCGATTCCGAGCCCGGCGCCGGGGCGGAACCCGAGGCCGTGATGTCGGCCGTGCTCTCGACGGGCTTGCCGTGGACGGCCCACACGGTGCCGTCGTCCGCGTACAGCCGCGCGGTGATGTGATGGGTGCCGCGCGGCACCAGGTATCCGGCCAGGCGGTACTCGGCGGTACGCAGCCGGGCGACGGCGCGGCCGTCGACGTAGAGCCGGGCGAAGCCATGTCCGGCGACCGGCGCGGTTCGTGAACCCGCGGGCGAGAAGCGGAAGTTGCGGACGGCCAGCCGCACGTCCCAGGTGTCGGCGGAGTCCGGCTGGATCTCGATCGCGACCTCGGGTGCCCCCTTCCTGCCCACCTCGCGGTAGAGCCGTCCCTCCTCGTCCGTCCTGTCGAGCAACGTGCCCACGGGCGAGGCGGAGACCGTGGTCCCCCGCTCGTGCGCATCACCGGCGCCGCAGCCCGCGGCTCCGCCGAGCAGGGCGCAGACCGCGAGCGCGGTGAGCAGTCCACACGTCCACCGCATGTCCGGGAGCGTAGAACAAGGCCCCTTACGGCCGGATCCCCCTGGAGTGGGGTTCTTGGACCGCGTGTACGCCCTGAAGTACTAGTCCCCTGGCAAATCCGGCCAACCCTCGCGCCACCCCGGCCGGCCTCTTGCGCGGGGCGGGCCGGAATCCTACGGTGATACATAGGAATCAGGCGCGAGGGAGCGATCATGAGCGGGGATGCGAGGAAGACGGCCGAGGGGCCGGCCTACCTCTCCGGATTCGGCAACGAACACAGCTCGGAGGCGGTCCCGGGGGCCCTGCCGCACGGCCGCAACGCGCCGCAGCGCGCACCGCTCGGCCTGTACGCGGAGCAGCTGAGCGGCTCGGCGTTCACCGAGCCGAGGGCGTCCAACCGTCGTTCGTGGCTGTACCGGATCCGGCCGTCGGCCGCGCACCCCGCGTTCACCCGCGCCGACAACGGCAACCTGCGCTCGGCGCCGTTCACGGAGACGGTGCCCGACCCGAACCGGCTGCGTTGGAACCCGCTTCCGGAGCCCCCCGCCGGGACCGACTTCCTCGCGGGCCTGTGGACCCTCGGCGGCAACGGCGACGCCGGTCAGCGCACCGGGATCGCGGTGCACCTCTACCACGCCAACGCCTCGATGGAGCGGGTGTTCAGCGACGCCGACGGCGAGCTGCTCATCGTCCCGGAGCGCGGCGGCCTGCTGCTGCGCACCGAGCTCGGGCTGCTGCACGTGGAGCCGGGGCAGGTGGCGCTGATCCCCCGGGGGGTCCGCTTCCGGGTGGAGCTGCTGGACCCCGCGCCGGAGGACGGCCGGGGCGGCGGCGCCCGGGGTTATGTGTGCGAGAACTACGGGGCACCCTTCCAGCTGCCCGACCTCGGCCCCATAGGCGCCAACGGCCTCGCCAACGCCCGTGACTTCCTCGCCCCGGTCGCCGCGTACGAGGACGTCGAGGGCCCGGTCGAGGTGGTGAACAAGTTCTGCGGCAACCTCTGGACGGCGACGTACGACCACTCGCCGCTGGACGTCGTCGCCTGGCACGGCAACCATGTGCCGTACGTCTACGACCTGCGCCGCTTCAATGTGATCGGCTCGATCAGCTACGACCACCCGGACCCCTCGATCTTCACGGTGCTCACCTCGCCGTCGGACACCCCGGGGCTGGCCGGTGTCGACTTCGTCGTGTTCGCGCCGCGCTGGCTGGTCGGCGAGGACACGTTCCGGCCGCCGTACTTCCACCGGAACGTGATGAGCGAGTACATGGGGCTCATCGAGGGCGCGTACGACGCGAAGGCGGAGGGCTTCGTGCCGGGCGGCGGCTCGCTGCACAACATGATGTCGGCGCACGGACCCGACCAGGAGACGTTCGAGCGCGCCAGCGCCGCCGAACTGAAGCCGCAGAAGATCGACGACGGCCTCGCCTTCATGTTCGAGACGCGCTGGCCGGTGGCCGCGACGGCCCAGGCGGCGCGGGCGGAACACCTCCAGCGCGGCTACGACGACGTGTGGAAGGGGCTCGGGCGGCACTTCCGTCCCGCCGGCTGAGCAGCACCGGCCGTTGCCTTCCACGCCCGCGACCGGTACGGATACCCTCGTGACCTCCTTCGCTCCCGATTCGATCGTCCTGAACCGCAAGCTGCCGCTGTGGTATCAGGTGTCGCAGTCCCTGCGTGCCTCCATACTCGGCCGCACTCCCCAGGATCCCCTCAGGCTGCCCACCGAGGAGCAGCTCGCGGGGCACTACGGGGTGAGCGTGCTGACCATGCGGCAGGCGCTCAAGGAGCTGGAGACCGAGGGGCTCATCACCCGGCACCGCCGTCGGGGCACGTTCATCGAGCCGAGCGCCCGGCGGGGCACGCCCGTGCGGCTGCTCGGCTCGGTGGACGCGATCGTGGCCCAGCAGTCGGGCATGACGACCGTGCTGCTGGACCAGGGGAAAGCACCCGTTTCCGGTGAACTGGTGGAATTCTTCCCGGATGTGGAGGAGGTGGCGACGTACCACCGGCTGCGCAGCGACGAGGCGACGGGCGAACCGACGAACCACGCGCGCAACTACCTGCGGCCCGAGCTGGCCGACCGCATCGACCGGGAGGATCTGATCCGCTGGCCGATGACCAAGGTGCTGCGTGACGTGCTCGGGGTCGGCATCAGCCGGATCACCGACACGGTGGAGGCCACGCTCGCGGACCCGGAGACGGCGCGTCTGCTCCAGGTGCCGCTGCTCAGCCCGATCCTGCGCTACACGGGCGTCATCCACGGCCAGGACGGGCAGGCACTGGACGTGGCGGTCATCCACTACCGGGGCGACCGCTTCTCGTTCACGGTCACCCTCGACGCCCACTGACGATGGCGTACGGGGACGGCGAGCGGCGCCCGCGTCGTACGATGCCGAGCGTGACGCCCGACGCCGCTCCGCTGCTCGCGGACCTCATGCCGTGGTCCGTCGCACCGCCGAGGCTGGGCCGGAGGTGGCCGGCGGCCCCCGACGCGGCCTCCCTGAAGGCCCGCTGGGACGCCCTCGTACGGGCCGAAGGAGCTGACCGCGAGACGCTGTTCGGGCCGACGCGGGCGCGCACCACGCACTCCGCCGTCGCCCAGCTGCCGGGCCAGTCCAGCGGGACGGGCCGGCTCTGGCGGGCGTCGGACCCCTGTCCGCCGCCGGTCCGGGTGCTGAGCGCGCCCTTCGACGAGCAGTGGCTGATTCCCGACCACAGGCTGATCGACTCGGCCCGCCCCGAGCTGTGGCGGGTGGCGGGCGAGGAGCAGGTGTTCGCGGTCGAGCAGACCCCGGTGCCCGAGACGTCCGGACCGGCCCTGCTGGCCGCGTCCGTGCTGCCGCTGAGCGCCGGGCGCGGCGGGCGGGTGCGTCCGCTCTACCGGCGTCCCGGCGGCCGTGAACCGAACCTGGCCCCGGGCCTGTTGGAGTACCTCGGCTCGCGCCTCGGCCGCCCGCCCACCCCCGTCGATGTCCTCGCCTGGACGATGGCGGCCGCGCGGCACGGCCGGGACGGCTGCGTGGTCCCGCTCACCGCCGACCCCGAAGTGTGGTCGTACGGCGTCGAGTTGGGCCGGCGCGTGCTGCGGCTGATGCGACACGACGGCGAGCGGCCCAAACTCCCCGGCGGCCGGCGCCCGTACGTGCGCGCGCCGCTGTCATCGCCGCCCCAGGGGCCCCGTACGGCCACGGGCACCCTGATCACCGGCCCCTACTACGACCGCGAGGAGGAGTGCCTGCACCTCGGTGAGGGCAGGATCTCGCCCGTACCGCCCGAGGCCTGGGACTTCGAGGTCGGCGGCGTCCGCGTGCTGGAGCAGTGGGTCGCGGCGAGGACCGCGGCGGGAGAGCCGGGCACGCTGGAGGCGATCGGCCCCGCGGGCTGGCCGCAGGTGTGGACGTCCGAACTCCTCGAACTCATCACGGTGCTCGCGCTCCTCGCCGAACTCCGGCCCCAGCAGGACGCGTTGGAGCCACGGGCGCCGATCACCCGGACGGAGCTGCGCACGGCCGGAGTGCTCCCGGTCCCGGACGCGGCTCGCCGCCCGGCCTCGGTGCTCGACCACCACGAAGAGGGACCCGAGGGCCAGTTCGCGCTGATCTAAGGGCCCCGCCCGCCGAGAGTGACGGACGCTGGTTCAGGGGCCACCCACCGCGTCCGGCCGGCTGGTCAAGGGCCCGCCGGCCGACGACAAGCGCCTGGTACAAGGACTGCCCGCCGAAGACAACCGGGTGGTCGAGGGCCCGCCCGCCAAGGACAACCGGCCGGTACAAGGACCGCCCGCCGAGGCCGGCCGGCTCGCTCCGCGGAAATCAGTGCATGACAAAAGTATGTCCAGGGGCCATGATCCATCGCATGCAGCCAGAGCCTCTGCCCCTCGAAGGCATCACGGTCGTCGCCGTCGAACAAGCCGTCGCCGCGCCCTTCGCGACCCGGCAGCTCGCCGATCTCGGCGCCCGGGTCGTCAAGGTCGAGCGGATCGACGGCGGGGACTTCGCCCGCGGCTACGACACCGCGGCCCAGGGCCTGGCCTCGCATTTCGTGTGGTGCAACCGGGGCAAGGAGTCCATCGCCCTCGACCTGAAGGACCCGCGCGGGCTCGATGTCGTACGCCGGCTCGTCGCGGACGCGGACGTGTTCGTGCAGAACCTCGCCCAGGGAGCGGCGGCCCGGCTGGGCCTGGACGCGGCGACGCTGTGCGCCGAGCATCCCCGGCTGATCGCCGTGGACATCTCCGGATACGGGCCGTCGGGGCCGTACGCCGGCAAACGCGCGTACGACATGCTCGTGCAGTGCGAGGCGGGGCTCGTGTCGGTGACCGGGACGCCCGAGCAGCCGGTGAAGGCGGGCATCCCGGCCGCGGACATCGCGGCGGCCATGTACGCCTTCTCGGGAGTCCTCGCGGCTTTGGTGCGGCGCGGCACGACCGGGCGCGGGGGTCCGGTCGAGGTGTCGATGCTGGACGCGCTCGCGGAGTGGATGGGGCATCCGCTGCACCACGCGATGCACGGCGGAACCCCGCCGGCCCGCACCGGCCTGGCCCATGCCGTCATCGTCCCCTACGACGTCTATTCGACGGCTGACGGCGGGCGGGTGCTGCTGTCGGTGCAGAACGACCGGGAGTGGCGGCGGCTCGCCCAGCAGGTGGTGGGGCTGCCCGAGGCGGCGGACGATCCGCGCTTCGCCACGAACGCGGCGCGGGTGGCCGGCCGGGAGCAGGTGGACGCGCTGGTGTCGAAGGCTCTGGGCGCGCTCGGCGCCGACGAGGCGGTGGCCCGGCTGGAGGCCGCGGGCATCGCCTGCGCACGGCTGCGGGACGTGACGGAGGTGGCCGGGCATCCTCAGCTGGCGGCCAGGAACAGATGGCGGGACGTCGGAACGCCGGCCGGGCCGCTGCGGGCGCTCCTGCCTCCGATCACGCTGCCGGGCGGGGAGGAGTCGCGCATGGGAGCCGTCCCGCGGCTCGGTGAGCATACGGGGGCGGTGCTGCGGGCACTGGGCATGACGGACACGGACGTCGCCGAGCTGCGGCGGGACGGTGTGGTGCGCTGAGCCTCACGGCTCGGTGACGGTGATGACCCGCGCTCCGGATGTGGTGATCACCGGGCACCGCTGCCCGCCGTGGGGATGACGGACGCGGAGGGACAGCGTTGCGCCGGTTCGGTGGAGCCGCCGGAGCGCGGGTCGGGAAGGCCGGTGCCGACAGCCGGTCAGCGGTCGCCGAACAGCGAGCGGCGCAGCCGCCTGAGCGGCGCGAACAGCGAGACCCGCCGCACGCGCGCGACCCTGGAGCCGCTGTCGTGCGCGCGGTCACGAGTCGTGAGCTCGAGCATCAGTGACGTCGCCTCGGCCGTGTCGCGCTGCGGTATGGCGGGACCGCCGAGCACCGCGAGATGTCGGTCGAGGCGCGAACTGGTCGCGCTGCTCCCGCACGTGATCGCAGGGACGCGTGCCCTGCTGCGCACTGTTATCTGTTCCATGTCACTCCCCACCCGTACAAGTCCACCCGGCCCGGGCAGACTAACCCTATCGCCCCCTCGTGGCGCGCGTGTATCTCGGACAAAGGATTCACCTTCCCCATAAGGGGGTTGACGGTCACTCTCCGAATCCAACTGTTTCCAGGGCGAGTTGAACAACCGGCGAGGTCGTGGGCTGTTCCGAGCCCCCATGAGGTTCGACCGTCACTGCGAGTGACGTCGCGTTCTTGGTCAGACCGCCGGCGACGAGGGGCGTGTCGTGGTCGAAGAGGCCGAGAGAACGCGGTTTCTCGTTGGGGCGCATGAGCCACAGCTGATGGACGCGTCCGCCGGCGGGCGTGCCGAGTCCGCTCAGTGTCACGACGGCGCGCCGCTCCGACGCGGAGGCCACCACTCCGATTCCGCGGCCCCGCGCGTCCCGTTCACCGGTCGCCCGGGCGTCTGGAGCCGCGAGAACGTGGGCGATCTCACGTGCCTGGGCGCGCTCCTGGTTCAGGTCGTCGCGCGCCTGGGTCGCCTGCACCGCGAAGAGCGCGGCGACGACGAGTGCGGCGGCGGCCGTGGTGGTGGCGAGCGGGGCGAACAGCGGCCGGAACCTGGGGGCACGCGCACGCGTGGGCTGCCGGAACGCCCGCGCGTGGGACAGGTCCCGGGCGGCCGGTTCCTGAGGTGTCGTCCGTACGGCGGTCAGCACCCGCTCGCGCAGCACGGCCGGCGGGACCGCCGCGGTGGACCAGGCGAGCCGTACGGCGTCCTCGGTCAACGCCCTTACCTCCTCGGCACATCGGTCACAGCCCTTCAGATGGCGTTCGAAACGGCGCTTCTCCTCGCTCTCCAACGCGTCGAGGGCATAGGGGGCGGCGAGGGAGTGCAGATCGCGGCCCAGCAGTCGGTCGAGGACGCTCATGCGGCACCCCCCTCTCTTCCGTTCGGATCACGGCCCGGCAGGCGGTCGTCGACGTTCACGCGACCCCTCCCAGGCATTCACGCAGGCGGGTGAGCCCGTCGCGCATACGGGTCTTGACGGTGCCCAGCGGCAGGGCGAGCCGCTCGGCGACCTCACGGTAGGTGTAGCCGTCGTAGTAGGCGAGGGTGACGGACTGCCGCTGGAGGGCGGTGAGCCGGTCCAGACAGCGGCGGACCCACTCGCGTTCGAGTCCGGCCTCGACCTCCTCGGCGACCTGGTCGAAGGCGGGGCGGTGGTTGCGCTGCCCCTCGCGCTGCTCGCGCTCGGTGGCGGCGCGGGCGCTGCGCACCCGGTCGACGGCACGGCGGTGCGCGAGGGTGAGGATCCAGGACAGTGCGCTGCCGCGCCTGGGGTCGAACCGCGGTGCGGAGCGCCAGAGTTCGAGCAGAACCTCCTGCGACACCTCCTCCGACTGTGCCGGGTCCCGCACCACGCGGCGCACCAGTCCGAACACCGGCCCGGACACCAGTCCGTACAGCTCCTCGAACGCCTTCTGGTCGCCTCCGGCCACCAGTACCAGTAGTTCGTCAGCCTCCACCCGTCCCCCTCTCCGGCCGTGCACGGCCCGTCCTTTCCCCTACGTCTTCGCAGCGAACCTGTCTACGGATGGGTTACGGATCGGCGAGCCGAAAACGCGTGTCCGGCACCGATCAGTTCGTGTGATCCGCGGCCGGTCTGTCCCCTGCCCGCGGCGGGGGGTCACGCACGTCTCACGCCGACCCGCCCGGGTGCCCGTCGGGAAAGAACCCGGCCCCTCGATGAAACAAGCTGGGGGAACCGCCGTAAAGACGTTTGGGATTCGACCAATCCACCCCGGCGACCGCTCCGAATGGCGTGCGTCAGGCAAGTTGGACAGAGGACGGACGGCATGACACCTATCTCCAGGAGCGGCGCGGGTCGCAGGACTCTCGTGACCCTCGTATGCGGTGCGCTGGCTGCCGGGGGGCTCGCGGCCGCCGGTGCGACGGCGCTGGCGCCGGGGGCGGCCTCCGCCTCCAGCCACCGGGAGGCCCCGCTGATCTCGGGCACTCCCCAGTACGACAACACGGACGTGTACGCGTTCGTCAGCCCGGACAAGCCCGACACGACGACGATCGTGGCGAACTGGATTCCCTTCGAGGAGCCGGCCGGCGGCCCGAACTTCTACACGTTCGCCGACGACGCCCAGTACGACATCCACATCGACAACAACGGTGACGCGCAAGGTGAGTTGATCTACCGCTACACCTTCAAGACGCATCGCAAGAACGGCAACACCTTCCTCTACAACACGGGTCCGGTCACCAGCCTGGACGACCCCGACCTGAACATCACGCAGACGTACGACATCGATCTGCTGCGGCTGCACAACCAGCGGCTGGTGTCGCGGACCAAGGTCGCGGACGATGTGCCGGTCGCTCCGTCCAACGTCGGCAAGGCGTCGATGCCGGACTACGCCAAGCTGCGCTACCAGGCGGTCTCCAAGCTCGCCGGCAACTCGACGACGTTCGCCGGACAGGCCGACGACCCGTTCTTCCTGGACCTGCGCGTCTTCGACCTGCTGTACGGCGGGAACCTGAGCGAGGTCGGGCGGGACACCCTCAAGGGCTACAACGTCAACTCCATAGCCCTCCAGGTCCCGAACGACATGATCCGCGAGTCGGCGGGACAGCCGATCGTCGGCATCTGGTCCACCACGCAGCGCAAGGACGCCCGCGGCCGCTACCGCCAGGTCTCCCGTCTGGGCATGCCGCTGGTCAACGAGGTCGTCAACCCGCAGAAGGACAAGGACAAGTTCAACGCGTCCGCGCCCTGGGACGACGCCCAGTTCCTGAAGAACGTCACCAACCCCGAGCTGCCGAAGCTCATCGAGTCGATCTACAAGATCAAGGCTCCGGCCGAGCCCCGCAACGACCTGGTCGACGTGTTCCTGAAGGGCGTGAAGGGCCTCAACCAGCCGCCGCACGTGCGTCCGGCGGAGGAACTGCGCCTCAACACCTCGATCAAGCCGACCATGCATCCCAAGCGGCTCGGTGTCCTCGACGGCGACAACGCGGGCTTCCCGAACGGACGCCGGCTCACCGACGACGTGATCGACGCCTCGCTCCAGGTCGTCGAAGGTGAACTGGTCGGCTCCAAGAACGACTTGGGCGACGCCGTCGACAAGAACGACAAGAGCTTCGAGAAGTCGTTCCCGTACGTCGCCGAGCCGACCTCGGGTTCGCGCGGCGCCCTCGCCAAGGGCACGACCAGCGGAACCGACGTGCGCAGCCAGCTCGGTGACGCGCTTCAGCCCGCCGGGACGAACTCCGGCGGCGGAACCAACACCGTCCTGATCGCGGGCTCCGCCGCGGCGGGTGCCGCCGGCATCCTGCTCATCGGCTCCGGTCTGCTGTGGTGGCGACGACGGATGTACAACCGGGCCTACTGACCCGGCTCACCGACCGGCGCGGCCCGCACGCAGTCCAACCCCCCACGGTGCGGGCCGCGCCTCCCCCACCCCCACGACTACCGTTTCGCCAAGGACTTTGAGGAGAGGGCATGTCCCCGCGTACGAACGACAACGCGACGCCGGACGCCGACAAGGCCACGCCCGACGAAAGCACCGTGGGAGCCACGCCCGCCGAGAAGACCACGGAGAGGACGCCGGCCGAGGACACGATGTCGGGCGCGGTCGCCTCGGCGGCGGGCGAGGCGGGCGGGGTCGGCTCGGCCGGCTCGGCGGGCGTGCCGGGCGAGGTCGGCTCGGCCGACGCGGATGCCGGGGTCGGCTCGGCCAGTTCGGCCGGCGCGGCTGACGGCTCGGACGACGTGGATGCCGGAGTCGGCTCGGCCACCTACGCCAGCTCGGCGGACGGCTCAGCCGACACGGATGCCGGAGTCGGCTCGGACGGTTCGGCGGACGGCTCGGACGGCTCGGACGGCGAAACCGCCTCCGCCTCCGTCCCCGCGTCCGCCCCCGGCGATATTTCGGCAGCCGACCCCGCCGGGGAAGCCCCCGTGACGGCCCCCTCCGGGGACACCGGCGGTGTCACGTCCGGTGAGGGCGCCGCGGACGCGGTCGACGAGCGGGTGGCCGCCGTGCGCCGGCTGTCGCAGTCACAGCGTCGCTGGCGGGCCGCACAACTCGGCTTCTGCGCGGCCGCGTTGGCCGTCGCCATGACGGCGGGCGCGGTGGTGCTCGGCGCCCTGAGGGACGGCGCGACGACTCCCGCCGTCGCTGCGGTGTCGAACGGCGTGTCACCGCAGCTGCTCGCGAGCGGCGACCTCGACGCGAGCATCCTCTCCCTCCAGGCCCATCTCCGTACCCAGTCCAAGGACTTCGGAGGCTGGGCGACGCTCGGCCTCGCCTATGTCGAGCAGGCCCGCACCAAGGGCGACCCCTCGCGCTACCCGCAGGCGCAGGAGGCGCTCGAGCGGTCCCTGAAGCTGCGCCCCGACTACGATCCCGCCCTAGCCGGACTGGCCGCCCTCGGGGCCGCCCGGCACGACTTCGCCGGTGCCCTGAAGTACGCCGACCTCGCGCTGAAGCAGAACCCGTACAGCGAACGCGCCCTGTCCTCCCGCATCGACGCTCTCGTCGAACTCGGGCGCTACGACGAGGCGTCGAAGGCGGCCGACCTGGCGGACTCACGGCGACCGGGCGTCCCCGTGTTCACCCGGTACGCCTACGTCCACGAGCTGCGCGGCGACGTGAAGACCGCCCGCCGGGTCCTGGAACAGGCGCTCGCGACGGCGACCAGCCGCGGCGACGTCTCGTACGTGACGTCCGCGCTCGGCCAACTGGCCTGGAACCAGGGCGACTACCACTCGGCACTCACCTATTACGCGCGAGCACTCGCCGCCGACGACAACTACCTCCCCGCCCTCGAAGGCCGGGCCCGCACCCAGGCGGCGCTGGGCGACAGGGCGGCCGCGATCAAGGGGATGGAGCAGGTCGTGCAGCGCTACCCGCTTCCCCAACCGCTCGTCGAACTGGGTGAGTTGTACGAGGCCCGTGGCGCGGCGGGCGACGCCCGGAAGGCCCGGGACCAGTACCGGCTGGTGAGCGCCTGGATCTCCCTCGCCCACGCCTACGGCGTCAACGCCGACCTCGACACCGCGCTGGCCGCCGCCGACCACGGCGACCACAAGGCCGCGCTGGCGGCGGCCCGAGCCGAGTGGGCCCGCCGCCACACCGTGCACACGGCGGACGCGCTCGGCTGGGCCCTGCATGTGTCGGGCCGTGACACGGAGGCCCTGCAATACGCGCGCCGGGCCACGTCGACGAACTACCGCAACGCGTCCTTCCTCTACCACCTCGGCGTCATCGAGCGGGCCACCGGCCACACCGACCGGGGCCGCACGGCACTGAAGGCGGCCCTGGACCTGAACCCGGGCTTCTCTCCGCTGGGCGCCCGAGAGGCCCGTAAGGCACTGGAGGCCGCGAAGTGAGGGCGCCCCGGCTGCTCGCCCTCTGCGGCACGGTCCTGACCGCGGCGTGCGCGCTCGTGCTGGGCCCGGCCGGGTCGGCGAGCGCGCATCCGCTGGGCAACTTCACCGTCAACCGCTACGACGGACTCGTCGCCGCCCCCGGGCAGTTGCGCGTCGATCACGTCGAGGACCTGGCCGAGATCCCCGCCACCCAGGCCGAGCCTGACATCGAACGGCTCGGCATGACCGGCTGGGCCCGGCAGCGGTGCGAGACCGCCGCGCACGGCAGCGAGGTCACGGTGGACGGGCGTGCGGTGACGCTCACCGCGGGGGCGAGCCGGGCACGCCTGCGGCCGGGACAGGCGGGACTCCACACACTCCGCGTGGAGTGCCGGCTGACGGCGCCGCTGTCCGGCAAGGACACGGTCACCGTGGACTTCCACGGCGCGGGCGCCGACCACGGCCCCGGCTGGCGCGAGATCACCGCCCGCGGCGACCGGATGACGCTCACCTCCTCGGACGTACCGCGCAAGTCCGTCTCGTCGGAGCTCACCCAGTACCCCAAGGCACTGCTCTCCTCGCCCGCCGACACCGCCACCGCCTCGCTGCGGATCCGCCCCGGCGGCCCCGCCCTCGTCGAGGAGCACCGCGACGCTCCGGCCGCGTCCGTGCTCCCGCGCGGCGCCGACCGCTGGACCCAGGCCCTGAACAACCTGGTGGCCCGCCATCACCTCACCTTCGGCTTCGCCGCACTGGCCCTGGTCATCTCCGTCGGCCTGGGTGCCATGCACGCGCTCGCGCCAGGCCACGGCAAGACCCTGATGGCCGCGACGGCGGCGGCGCGCGGGGGCCGGGCCCGCTTCAAGGACGTGCTGCCCCTGGCCGCCTCGGTGACCGTCACCCACACCCTCGGGGTCGTCGCGCTCGGCCTGCTGGTCACGGCGGGATCGGCGGCGACCCCCTCCGTGATCGCCTGGCTCGGCGTGTCCAGCGGCGTCCTCGTCACCGGGGCCGGCCTCACCCTCCTGCGACGGGCCTGGCGCAGCCGACCCGCCGCACACGCACAGGCACACGGGCACGACCTGCGGCACACACCCGATCACGGACATCGGCACGACACGAGCCACACGCACGACCACGACCACGACCATGACCGCGGCCACGCGTCCGCCCACGGGGACGGTCACGCGCACGAGCACGGCCAGGACCGGGCACCGGCCCATGCCCATGCCCATACCCATGATCACGGCCACGACCACGAGCACGCACCCGTCCCTCCGCACACACACGACCACGCGCACGACCACGACCACGCGGACGACACCCAGCACCTGCACACCGATCACGCGGCGCGTCCCCTGGTACTGGCCCATGCCACCGCGTCCGTCACGACGATCGCTCCCCCCGCGACCGAGACCGCGACGGCAACCCGGCCCCACGACCAACCACACCACCACGGGCACGAGCACGGTGACCAGCACGAGCACGGTCGTGGCCACGACCACCAGCACCTTCATGGCCACGACCACGACCACGGGCACAGTCATGACCACGGGCACGAGAACGGTCATGACCACGGGCACGGGCACGACCGCCGCTCGGGCGGCACCCCCCACTCCCCCGCCCTCGAACACACCCACGGCGGCTTCACCCACACCCATGAGATCGCCCCCACCGTCCGCGGAACGATCCTGCTCGGCTTCGCCGGTGGAATGGTCCCCAGTCCGTCGGCGGTCGTCGTGCTCGTGGGCGCCACGGCGCTCGGACAGGCGTGGTTCGGCCTTCTTCTCGTGCTCGCCTACGGCGTGGGCCTCGCGCTGACGCTGACGGCGGCCGGGTTCGCCGTCGTCAAGCTCGGCAGCGGCATGAACCGCGCCCTGGCCGGACGGCGGCAATGGGCCGAGGGACGCCTCGTGCTCCTGGTCCGCAGGACCGCGCCCCTCGGATCGGCGCTGATCGTCGTGGCTCTCGGGGCCGGATTGGTGCTCAAGGGGGCGGCATCCGTCCTCGGCTGAGCTACTTTTGGGGAGAAATCGCGCGGATGCGAATGGGGGACGCACGTGTCCGAAGACCCGGGCAGTGAACGTGTGATCGCGGGGCGCTACCGCCTGCTCTCGCCGTTGGGCGAGGGCGGCATGGGCACGGTGTGGCGCGCCCGCGACGAAGTGCTGCAACGCGAGGTCGCGGTGAAGGAGGTCCGCGCCCCGGCCGGGCTTCCGCAGTCCGAGGTCGAGCGGATGTACGCGCGCCTGGAACGGGAGGCGTGGGCGGCCGCCCGTGTCTCCAACCGGAACGTGGTGACGGTGTACGACGTCGCCACACAGGACGGCCGGCCCTGGATCGTGATGGAGCTGATCCGCGGGATCGCGCTCTCCGATCTGCTGGACGCCGAGGGGCCGTTGGACCCGCAGCGCGCCGCCCACATCGGGGCCGAGGTGCTCGCCGCGCTGCGTGCCGCGCACGAGGCGGGGGTCCTGCACCGGGACGTCAAACCGGGCAACGTGCTGATGTCGAACGACGGACGGGTCGTCCTGACGGACTTCGGCATCGCGACGGTCGAGGGCAGCTCCGCCCTGACCATGACGGGCGAGGTCATCGGATCGCCCGAATTCCTCGCGCCGGAGCGGGCGTTGGGCCGCACCCCCGGGCCCGAGTCGGATCTGTGGTCGCTCGGGGTGCTGCTGTACGCGGCGGTCGAGGGCAACTCGCCCTTCCGGCAGCCCACTCCGCTGAGCACCCTGAGGGCCATCGTCGACGAACCGCTCCCGCCGCCGCGTCGCGCGGGTCCGCTCGCCCCCGTCATCGAGGGTCTGCTCGCAAAGGACCCGGCCGAGCGGACGAGCGCCGAGGCGGCCGAGCACGAGCTGCGCGTGGTCGCGGCGGGCGGTACGGCGCCCACGCGCCCCCTGGGCGCCGCGACCCGCTCTTCCGAGGCCCCGACGATCGGGGTGTTCGGCCTGCCGGGTTCCTCCTCCCCGACACCGCCCCAGGGGTTCGGCCCGCCCTCCGCGACACTGCCCTCGGCCACCCCCGCGGAGCCCGAGCGCAATCGCCGGGCGGCCTTCGCCCTGATCGCGGGCCTGCTCGCGCTGGCGCTCGCCCTCGGCGGACTGACGTACGCCCTGCTGAACAAGGACAACGGGGACGCCGGGAACAACGGGCGGGCGAACAGCGGCAGTGGGGGCACCGGGGACGGCGGCACGGCCTCGGGCGGCGGAAAGAGCGAGAGCGCGACAACCGGTGCGACCGCCGGCGGGAGCCCCTCCAAGAGCGCTCCTGGGGGCGGGAGTTCGACCACCGCCCCGCCCGCGCAGTCCGTCCAGGTGACGGTCTCGGGTCAGTACACCGACTACAAGGGAGCCTGTCCGCCGCCCGGCACACAGGCTCCCTCGTTCACGGCGACGTTCACGGTGGGCCGTGTTCCGGTGGATGTCGAGTACCGCTGGGTGACGCGGACCGGCGAGGTGACCGATGCGGGCTGGAAGACGCTGTCGTTCCCCGCGGGCGGCGGCAGAACTCAGCGGAAGACGGTGGTGGCGACCACGTACGACACGAGCGGGGAGTTCGCCAACTCGATCAGCGTGGAGGTGCGCAGCCCGGTGCGCGTGACCTCGAACTCCGTTCCGTTCACCATCACATGTGTGACGGAGACCCCGACGGACGGGGCCTCCGCATCCGTGTCCGCCTCCCCCTGACGGGGCAGGCGATGTCCCTGGGCGGGGCGGGCGTTCACCCTGCCGGGACGGCGTTCTCTCGAAGGTTTCCGGGGTGGGGGCCCGGAGGTCAGGCCGCCGCGGTGAAGGCCGGCAGGTAGCCGCCGGAGTGGCCGCTCGCGGTCGGGTGGTACGACACGCCGATGTCCAGCCAGTTCAGGCTGTGCAGCCAGGCATCACCCGAGCAGATCTCGTGGCCGGTGAATTTGCCCCGGACATCGGCGAACGTGAAGCCGTGGGCGGCGGCACGAGCGGCGATCGCGCTGTCCAGATAGTCGGCCGCGCCGTTGATGGCGGACCGTTCGGTCTCCGAAAGTCCGGTCAGACAGCTGCCGTTGAGCTTGTAGAAGCGGGGGTAGCCGATGACGACCACATGGGCGGCCGGGGCTTTCGCGCTGATCGCCGAGTAGACCGAGTCGAGGTTGCCGGGGAGCGTGGAGTCGACGTACGCCTTCGCCGTGGCGATGCGGGAGAGACAGGTGCTCTCGGACTGGAGGACGCAGGTCGTCATGACGTCCGAGAAGCCGGCGTCGTTGCCGCCGATGGTGATCGAGACGAGGCCCGTGGAGGAGCTGAGCGGGCCGAGCTGATTCGCCGTGACATCACCCGTACGAGCACCCGAGCAGGCGGTGAAGTCGAACGACGAGGGTGAATGCGCGGCGTTCCAGAGATAGGGGTACGCCTTCGTGCTGCGGTCGCAGGAGCCGCTGGAGCTGATGTAGCTGCCTGCGCCGACACCGGAGGAATAGGAGTCACCGAGGGCCACGTAGCCGGTGGCGGCCGCGGTTTGCGCCTGCGCCGCGGCTGCCCCGGTAAGGGCGAGGCCGACGGCGAGGAGGAGTGAGGTCATGTATGCCGAAAATCTGGGACGTCTCATGGAACCTCCCTTTAGCAGGATCTCTGCCACAACTTTGGTAGCAGCTACGCGTGTTGACAGGAAGTGTCCATGCCAAGACTCTTATGCAAGAACCGGTGGATCTGCCCCCGTTCATCACATATTTCGTTACATGTCCATGACAGTTGAATGCCGGCCGGATGACACGGCCCGACAACTTGTCAACTCCCGGAGCACGCAGTCGGGAAGATCGGGGAGCCGTTACGACGGTCCGCGTCGGCGAGGCCACAACACCCCTTGAGGAGGCAGGAGTTGAGCTCCCCCACCCATGAGTCCCGGTTGCCGGGGAAGATCGTCTGCGCGCCGAGCGCGGTCGCCGCGCGGCCCGCCACAGGACTGACGGAATACACCGGAAGAGCGGGACCGGGCGCGACACAGGCGACGCACCGCGGAAACCGGGTGCACGGGGAGCCCGGGTGGCAGATCATGGCGACATGTCTGCGAACCCACACGACGCTCTGCCGATCAGGCTCAACGTCGACGACAGCGACTCGCCGTCGGACGTCGTCGACGCGCTGTTCCTCGGTCGCTTCGCGACGGGCGAGCAGCCGCACTCGCACGCGGCGAACATCGACCGCGTACGGTCCGGAGCGACCCTGCTCCCACCGGGCGCCCGGGTGCTGCGTTCCGCCCGCGACGACGACCGCAGCGCCACTCTCGCCGAGGGCGACGGCTGGACGCTGCTGGTGTCCCGCTGGAACCGCGGTGCCGACGTCACGGTGACCGCGACCAGCGTCGAGCTCGCCGAGAAGGTGCTGAAGCAGGCCACGGACGGCGCGACGGACGAGCCGGAACCACAGCCGGAGAACGTCACGATGGGCTTCTGGTACGTGTCGCCGCGCCGGGGACCGCACCGCACGACCCGGCAGATCTCGGCGGGCACCTGGGAGGAGGTCCGCCCCAACTACACGGGACCGGTGGCGGACGCCATGGACCGCCTGATGAAGACGACCCCCGAGGACATCGCGGGCCGACTGCTGCTGCTCCACGGCCCTCCCGGCACCGGCAAGACCTCCGCCCTGCGCACGCTGGCCCGTTCCTGGCGCGACTGGTGCCAGGTGGACTGCGTGCTGGACCCCGAGCGGCTCTTCTCCGACGTCGGCTATCTGATGGACATCGCGATCGGCGAGGAGGACGGCACCGGCAAGGGCCGCTGGCGGCTCCTCCTGCTGGAGGACTGCGACGAGCTGATCCGCGGCGAGGCGAAGCACACCGCGGGCCAGGCCCTTTCCCGGCTGCTCAACCTCACCGACGGACTGCTCGGCCAGGGCCGCAACGTCCTCGTCGGCGTCACGACCAACGAGGACCTGGAGCGCCTCCACCCCGCCGTCGTCCGCCCCGGCCGCTGCCTCGCCCGGATCGAGGTCGGACCGCTCACCCGGCGCGAGGCGGTGGGCTGGCTGGGCACCGAGGAAGGCGTCTCGCGCGAGGGCGCCACCCTGGCGGAGCTGTACGCACTGCGCCGCGGAACGACCCCGACCTCGGTCCCGGACCAACGCGAGGGCGCGGACGCGGGCTTGTATCTGTAACGGGCAGGGCCCATCGCCGAGTTCGGGCCGGAGGCACGGGTTCGGGTTCGAACCGGCCCGGGCCCACCGCTCGGGCCGCAGTCCGGCTAGGCGTCCTCGAAAGCCGCCCGCAGGGCGTCTCGTACGGCGTCCAGTGCTGTGGCCTCGGTCAGGCCGAGCCGTCGCGCGCGCTCGGCGTAGGCCTGCGCCGCCGACGCGGCCTCGCGGGACGCGGCGTCCCCGGCGGCGGCGACGAACGTACCGTTGCGGCCCCGCGTCTCGATCACCCCGTCCGACTCCAGGGCCCGGTAGGCCTTGGCAACGGTGTTGGCCGCGAGGCCGAGCGACTCGGCCAGCCCCCGTACCGTGGGCAGCTTGTAGCCGACCGGCAGCACGCCGGACCGGGCCTGCTCGGAAATCTGGGCGCGCACCTGCTCGTACGGCGCGGCCCCCTCTGCGATGCGGATCTTCAGGGTCACCCGGCGATTGTCGCGTACCCGCACGAAAATGAGAGGCCCCCGCACTCGGCGCCCGCGTAGCGTGCGATCACATGACCGTGATCGTTCGCGAACTGCGGCACGGAGACCTGGCCGACGCCGCGGCGTTCGCTCGCATTCGTCACCAGGCCCTCCCGTTCATGCTCTTCACCCCCGAGTCCGTCGCCTACGACGTGGAGCGGGCCCATCCCGATTCCCACTACCGGCCGTTGCTGGCCGAGGAGGACGGGGAGGTGATCGGCGCCGCGCAGGTGGGCCTCGTCCACGACAGCCCGGAGCCCGGCCAGGGGAGCCTCAACATCCACGTGCAGCCGGAACGGACGGGGCGCGGCGCGGGTTCGCTGCTGGCCCGCACCGCCGAGGAGCGGCTGGCCGCCCTGGGCGCGACCCGGCTGCACGCCTGGGTACTGGACGCGCCCGGCTGCCGCGTCTTCGCCGAGAAGCGGGGCTATCGCGCCGCCCGCTCGGCGCACTTCCTCCGCCTCGACCTGGCGAACCGCGCGCTGCCCCCGCTCCAGTCCCCGCCGGACGGCGTGGAGCTGCGCACCGGAGCGGACTTCGCGGACGACCCCCGGCCCCTGTTCGCACTGGATGCGGAGACGCTCCGCGACGAACCGAGCGACATCGACCGCGAGTTCACGGACTACGAAGCCTGGCTGACGGAGACCTGGCACCACCCACTGCTGAGTCACGAGCTCACCTCCGTCGCGCTCGTCGACGGCCGCCCGGCGGCGTTCAGCGCGGCCCGCACCGACGGCGGCACCCGCTACGCCACCGTGATGACGGGCACAAGCCGCGCCTTCCGGGGCCGCGGCCTCGCCAAACTCGCCAAGAACCACTCCCTGCACCGGGCTCGCGCGGCCGGCTTCACGGACGCGTTCACGGGCAACGACGCCGGCAACGGGCCGATGCTGGCGATCAATGAATGGTTCGGCTATGAAATCTGCGCAACGGAGGTGAAGTATGTCCGTGACCTCGGCTGACACGCCTGGTTCGGTGGAGATCGTACTCGTCAAGGCAGGCCGTACGAAGATCAGTTACCCGGCCGAGCTGCTCTCGGACGACGGCAACCGGGTGGTCGTGCGAGCCCCCTGGGCGGGAGACGGCGTCCGCGACTTCGGCTTCGTGCAGTTCGAGAAGGGCGATGTCTTCACCGAGTACTACTGGCGGGACCGCTGGTACTCGGTGAAGGAGGTCCGGGACTCCGCGGGTGAACGCAAGGGCTGGTACTGCGACATCACCCGTCCGGCCACGGTCTCCGAAGGCCGGCTGGTCGTCGAGGATCTCGACCTGGATCTGTGGCGTTCGGCCGACGGCATCGACGTACGGCGTCTGGACGAGGACGAGTTCGCGGAGAGTGGCCTGGCGACCACCGACCCGGCCGCCGCGGCCGCCGCCGAGAAGGCCCTGGACGACCTCGAACACCTGGCCCGCGAAGGCGGCTTCGAGGCACTGCTGACGTAGACGCCGGGACCGCCCGGGAGACGGCACCGTCCAGGAGACGGGACTGGTCAGAAGGAGGCCACCACCGCGTACCGCTCGTCTTCGACGTCACGGCCCCACAGGCGCGCGTCGGCCGACAACGGCTCCACCCTCAGGTCGGCGGCGTCGGACAGCAGCGGCCGGAGCAGGGTGACGATCCGCTCGGCGGGTATGCCGACCGGACTCAGGGTCCCCCACACGCCCTCGACGAGCACCAGCCGCCCTCCCGGGCGCAGCAGCCCGCGCCAGTGCCTCAGCACGCGCCCGGGATCGGGCAGCGTCCACAGCACATGGCGGCTCAGCAGGACATCGAACCGCTGCTCTCCGACGGGCGGTGCGACCGCGTCGCCGACGAGGAACGCGGCGTCCCGCCCGGCCAGTTTGGCGCGGGCCAGGTCGATCATGCGCGGGGCGAGGTCGACTCCCGTGACCCGATGCCCCTGCTCGGAGGCCATGAGCGACAGGCTGCCGGTGCCGCAGCCCACGTCGAGCAGATCACCGGGCTTCCCGGGCAGCCAGTCCCGCAGCCGGGCCGCCCAGGCTCCGCGGACCACAGGGTCGCGCAGCCCGTGGTCGGGCTCCTCGTCGAAGGTGCCGGACTCGGCGTCCCAGTCGACGCCGGCCCCTGGATTCGTCCCACCGTCGCTCACCATGCGTTCCACGATGTCACCCACCACTGACAATCGGCCCGCGTCGGTCTCGGAGGCCCGGCGGGTGACCGGCGCCACAGACATTTCGCGGCCGATGAGGAACTCTCCCCGAAACGGTCCGCCCCCGTGCAACCGCGCATTCGGGTGGACCCGAGGAGGCAGCCATGCGCCGTGTGACCGTGCAGAAGCCCCTGAGGAAGTCGGACTCCCGCCGTGTACGGGACGAACCCGACGAGCGCCCCGCCGAGCGCCCTGAAGTCCGGAAGGACATCGCACGCACCTGGTGGCCGAACGGCTGAGCCGCCGCCCCGGACACCTCGCGCGACGGCACGCCGCCCGTTCGAGGGAGCCTGCGGTGGCCCCGTACAGGCGGCTGTACGTGGCCGCCACGGGGCCCGTGGCGGCCACGTACGGACGGGCCCGGGCGGTGACAGGCACGCGCCCTCGCGGCGCGCTGCACGCGACTCGCGGCTCGCGCCGAACGCCTGCCGACCGCCCGCGGCGGCCCCGTCAGTGCAGCCGCCTGCGGTGGCGGCCCCGTCAGTGCAGCCGCTTGCGGTAGTGGATCCGGTCGTACGGCCCGTTCACGCGCCGCTCGGTCGCCTCGTACCCGTACCTCGGATAGATCTTCTGGTTCTCCCACATCATCGAGTTCGTGTAGAGCCGGATCTCCTCCAGCCCGAGCGCTCGCGCGTGCGCGTCCACGAAACGCAGCAGCCGTCCGCCGATGCCCTGACCATGGGCATCCGGCCGGACCGCGATGATGTCGAGGTACAGATGGTCCGGGCGTTGCTCGACGACCACGAGCCCCACGACGGGCTCCCCCGTGACGAACACCCGCCCCGCCGCCACATTCGCCGCGTGGTCCGCCTCCATGGGCACCGGCACGAGCCCGATGCGCTCCACATAGGGCTGGAACGCGGCATCGATCACGGCTTTCACGAGGGGCACGTCGGCGGCGACGGCCACCCGCACCCCGAACCCCTCGGGCGTCCCCCCGGAGCCCCCGAACGTCTCCGCCATGCCCGCACCCCACCTACCTGATCGCAGTCTCAGCGCTCCCTTAAAGGCACCATAAGGATCTCCCTCCCCCGCCTCCAGCAGGCGATTTCTCGGTTTCTTGGGGCTAGTTTTCTGATCACCCCCACGGGATCCCCGCTCGGAGCGCCGTTCGGGACCCACCCCACGTACCAGGACCCTTCGAGGAGTTCCCCATGTCCGCACGCCGCAAGGCCGCCGGCGTCGCCGTCCTCGGCATCGCCCCGCTCGCCCTGTCCGCGCTGGCCGCGGTGCCGGCCTCGGCGCACGGCTCGATGGGGGACCCGGTGAGCCGGGTGTCCCAGTGTTACGCGGAAGGTCCGGAGCACCCCAGGTCGGACGCCTGCAAGGCGGCCGTCGCGGCGGGCGGTACCCAGGCGCTGTACGACTGGAACGGCATCCGCATCGGTGACGCGAACGGGCGGCACCAGGAGCTGATCCCGGACGGCAAGCTGTGCAGCGCCGGCAACGCCGAGTTCAAGGGCCTCGACCTGGCGCGCTCCGACTGGCCCGCGACGAGCGTGAGCGGTGGCTCGTACACCTTCAAGTACCGGGTCACCGCTCCCCACAAGGGCACGTTCAAGGTCTACATCACGAAGTCGGGCTACGACCCGTCGCGGTCGTTGGCCTGGGGCGACCTCGACCTGGCGCACCCGGTCGCGACGGCCACCGACCCGGTGGCCTCGGGCGGCTTCTACACGTTCTCCGGCACCCTCCCGGAGCGCTCGGGCAAGCAGCTCCTGTACGCGGTCTGGCAGCGCTCGGACAGTCCGGAGGCCTTCTACTCCTGCTCCGACGTGGCGTTCGGCGGCGCGGGCGGCAAGGGCGCGGGCGGCGGTGCTCCCGCGCCGAGCGCCTCGGCGCCGTCCGAGAAGCAGATCGAGGACGGTGGCGACAAGTCGACCGTGGAGCACCACGGCCACGGTGACGGCGACGCCGGTACCTCCGCGGAGCCGGCCCCGAGCGCGGACCGGGCCAAGGCGGCCGAGGAGGCCCAGGTCACCACCGCCGAGACCGCGGGCTCCTCGGAGAACCTGCCGGACGCCGCCGGATCTTCCCAGGGCCTCGCCGAGACCGGCGGCGACGCCTCCACCTCGTACGTCGCGATCGGCGGTGCCGCCGCGCTCGCGCTCGGTGCCGCAGCGCTGTTCGCCTCGGTGCGGCGACGCGCGACGCCGGGCGGCCGGCGCGGGCGCTAGTGCCGCAGAACTCCGGGGGCTGACCGGCGGCTCAGGCCGGACAGCCCCCGGCGGCGTGCCTCCGCCGTCCGCGTTCCGCTTGCCCGCGGAACGCGGACGGCCGGACGATCACGCCGGCACGCTCGGGCGGACCACCATGGACGAGTGGTCCGCCGAGCCGGTCAGCTGAACACGGACGCGCAGCTGGTGGTGGACGCGTGCGCCGGGTCGAGCGCGTTCGCCACCTCGTGGTAGGCGATCCGGTCGAAGATCCCGATGGCCACGTGCTCGGAGAGGTCGAGCCCGCACAGGTTCTGCAACAGGACGTTGTGGACGTCGGATCCGCTCAGGTACTCGGACTCGTACGGGGTGACCACCTCGTCGTACTTGGTGGCGATGACCGTGTAGTGGACGCCGGGGACGGTGTCGCCGCCGGCGTTGAGCTTGGTCAGGAACGCGGAGCCGGCGATCTGGTCCGCGAGTCCCGGGGTCGCCGTGGACAGCAGGTCCCCGGCGCCCGGGAAGTACGGGAGCAGGTTGGTGAGTCCGTTGAGGGTCGTGCCGTGGTTGTCGGGGGCGATACCGACGAGGGCGTTCACCTTGGCGGCGCCGCCGAGGAACTTGAGGTAGTAGCGGGGCATCATGCCGCCCTGCGAGTGGCCCACCAGGTCTGCCTTGGCGGCGCCGGTCGCGGCGAGCACCTTGTCGACGAAGACCTGGAGCTGTGCGGCCGACGCGTCGATCGGGCCGAGGCCGTTGAAGAGGGGGACGCCGGGCAGTTGCCCGTAGTCGAGGGAGAAGACGCAGTACCCGCGGCTGGTCAGGTAGGGGGCGAGGGCCAGCCAGTTGTCGACGGAGTTCCCGAAGGTCCCGTGGACGAGGACGACGGGGCGCGGGTGCGCGGCGGACGGCTTGCAGGAGTAGTTGTTCCAGCCACTGCTGGGGGCGGAATCAGCATGTGCTGTGGCGGCGGGGATGACTGCGACCGTTGCGGTCAGGAGCAGCGCGGCCAGGGGTCTGAGCACTCGCTTCCAGGGCAGCATCGGGTGATCTCCTTGCGGCTCAAGGGAGTTGTGGGGGTGTACGCCCTGTGATCCGGATCACGAGGATGCTGTTCACTCGTCAAGTTACGGTCGAGTAGCAACCATGTGAAGTTACGCGTCAGTAAAAACTTCCAGTGATAACCAGGACGGGCGTCACCGGTGACGGAGTGTCACCAGGCGGGCCTGATGGGACCGTAGGGCGCGATGCGGGTCAAACGCGTGCACAACGCGCGCATTTCACCCTCCCCCAGCACTTCGGCCCACGCCCGCACGGCATCCGCGGCGGACTCCTCCGCCGCCCGGGTGCAGGCCC
Source organism: Streptomyces sp. NPDC005281 (assembly GCF_040607495.1). Lineage (NCBI taxonomy): Bacteria > Bacillati > Actinomycetota > Actinomycetes > Kitasatosporales > Streptomycetaceae > Streptomyces > Streptomyces sp. NPDC005281. The sequence goes on from NZ_JBEXGX010000034.1 coordinate 77,314, forward strand.
GTCCGAGTTCCGTGAGCACGATGAGCCGGGCCCGCGCGTCGGCGGGGTGCGGCCGCCGCTCGACGTACCCCTTGCGGACGAGCTCCTCGACGAGCTGGCTGGCGGCCTGCTTGGTGACCCCCAGGTGGGAGGCGATGTCGGTGACCGTCGCCCCGTCCGGCGCGAGCCGCGCGAAGGCGAAGCCGTGCGCGGGCCGCAGCCCCTCGAATCCACGGGCGACGACGCCCTCGTGGATACGTTGGGTCAGCTCGCCGGCGGCGGCGAGCAGGGCGGCGGACAGGGCCATGGCCTCGGAGTTCTGCACGCATGCATTGAAACACCCTTGACTACTTGGTCAAGCTGCTTGACTATATTTCTCAGCAGTCAGTCAAGCTGCTTGACCATATTGATCCAGGAGGCACCCATGCCCGTCGTCCGCTCGTCCGAAGCCGAGGTCCACGAGGTCCACGGCGCCCGTTTCGTCTCGTACGCCACTCCCCGCAGCGGCAGCAAGGAGCTGTGCGCCTGGCGCGCGGAGATTCCCGCGGGGCACCGGGCCCCCGTGCACACGGTGAACCGCGAGGAGATCTTCCATCTCCTCTCCGGCGAACTGCTGGTCACGCTCGACGGCCGCACCGAGCGGATCACCGCGGGCGACACCGTGATCATCACGCCGGGCGCGACCCTCGGCATCGAGAACCCGGGCCAGGAGCCCGCGCTCTCCTGGGTCACCACCTCGATCGGCCTTCGCGCGGAACTGGCCGACGGCTCGGTCCTCACGCCGCTCTGGGCCAACTAGGGCCGCCCGGTGTCACGCGGCCAGGGTCCCGGGGCCGATCACATGGGGGCCGAACTTCGCCCGGGCCCGGTCCGCGACCTGCTCGATGCGGCGGACCTTCTCGTCGACCGGGTCGAAGGTGAGCTGATGAGAGGCCTGCGCGGCGGAGGTCAGACCCTCGGCCCGCAGGGCGACCACGCGGACCCGGCCGCGCTGGAGGCCGAGCGCCTCGTACAGGCGGTACGCGGTGCCGGTCAGCGTCGAGGAGTGGGCGGTCGGTTCTTCGAGGGTACGGCTGCGGACGGTCGCGGAGCGGTCGGCGTAACGCACGGTGAGGGTCAGTGTGCGGCAGACCTTCTCCAGGGAGCGCAGCCGGGTGCCGAGTTCCTCGGCCGCGGAGAGCAGGGCCCGACGATGCCTCGAGGGGTCCAACTCGTCGCACTGGAAGGTTCGTTCGGCGGCCAGAGATCGCGAGGTGGCGTTCGGCACGACCCGGGCGCGGTCGATGCCGGACGCCTTCTCGCGCAGTTCGCGGCCGGGCCGGACGCCGGTGAGGCGCTGGAGTGTGGACAGGGGCGCGGCGGCGACCTTGCCGATGGTGTCGAGGCCGTACTCGCACAGGGTGCGGGCGGTGGCGCCGCCGACGCCGGGCAGCGCGGTGACGGGGCGGCCGGAGAGGAACTCCGTTACGGCGTCCGGCTCTTCGGGGACCACCCGGGTCATCCCGGGTACGGCGTCCCGCAGCGCCATCCGCGCGAGCATCGGCCCGGGCCCGGCGCCGATCACGCAGTCGATCCCGTACAGGGCGAGTGTCCGCACCCGGATCAGTGAGGCGAACTCGACGGCACCGCGCCCGAAGTACCGCTCGGCACCCCGCAGATCGAGCAGGGCGGCGTCGGGTGGCAGCGCCTCGACGACCGGGGTGAACTCCTCCAGGACACCGAGGAGTCGGGGCAGGGCGGCCTCGTGCATCGGAGGCAGCTGGAAACGTATACAGAGGATGGTCATCCCGCACTCCCCGGGCTCTGGTGCCACAACTTCTTTCCACCCGCGGGCCCTTCACCCGCGGGACGCAGATCGGCCCAGGGGTGCATCTCGTACCCCGTGGGCATCCGGATCGTCCGACCCCTGGCCGAACCGCCGTCGCCGGACCGACCTCCGTCACCGGAAGGACCGCCGTCGCCTGACGGTCCCTGGCGCCTCGGCTCCCGCGGCCCGCCCTGCTCGCCCTCCCCATCCGACTCCCCCGGCTCCCCCGGCCTTCCCGGCTTCTCCGGTGCGGGCTCCGCCAGTCGGGCCGCCACCACGTCGAGGCCGCCCTCGGCGCGCAGTTCGACCAGTTCGGCGAGGTTCCAGGCCGCCGCGCCCACCACGCTGAGGCTGCGCGGGCCGCGGCGCTGCACCACTCCGCGTACGAGCAGCAGCCAGGAGTGGAAGACGGTGTGGGCGCAGGCGTCGTGGGAGTCGTCGAAGAAGGCGAGGTCGACCAGGCCCGTCCCGTCGTCCAGCGTGCTGAAGATGACCCGCTTGCCGGAGCGGATCGGCGGGGTCTGGGTGGCCACCTTGGCGCCCGCGACCAGGACCGTCTCGCCGTGCCGCGCCTCGCGCAGCCGACGTGCCGTGACCACGCCCAACTCCCCCAGGAACGCGCGGTGATCGTCCATCAGGTTGCGCGAGGCGTCCATCGAGAGCACACCCAGTTCGGCGCTCAGCCGCTCCGCCGAGGACAGGTCGGGCAGCCCGGCGGAGGCGGTGTTCCGCCCGCCGGACAGCGGGAGTTGGCCGCCGCCCGCGCCCCGGGAGCCGCGGTGCAGTTCGGTCAGGTGAAGTTGCAGATCACGGCGGTTGGCGCCGAACGCGTCCAGCGCGCCGACCTGCGCGAGCCGCTGGGCGAGCGGCCGGCTCGGCCTGGCCCGTTCCCAGAAGTCGAGCAGCGAGGCGTACGGCTGCCCGTCCGCGATCCGCGCCGCCTCGGCCTCGCTGATGCCGTGCACGTCGGAGAGCGCCAGCCGGACACCCCAGCGCTCGGCGGAGCCGAATCCCGAGCCGGAGCCCGAGCCAGAACCGGCGCCAGAGCCAGAGCCGGAGCCGGAATCCGAACCGGAACTGGAGCCCGAGCCGGAGCCGGAACTCAAGCCAGAACCCGAGCCCGAGCCGGAACCCGAGCCCATCGATTCAGACACCAGTTCGATACGATGGGCGACCGCCGACCGGTTCACGTCCAGCGGCAGGATCGGCACCCCGCGCCGCCGCGCGTCCGCCAGCAGCAGCCGCTTCGGGTACATCCCGGGGTCGTGCGTGAGCAACCCGGCGTAGAAGGCGGCCGGGTGATGGGCCTTCAGCCACGCCGACTGGTACGTCGGGACGGCGAAGGCCACCGCGTGCGCCTTGCAGAAGCCGTACGACCCGAACGCCTCGACGATCTCCCAGGTGCGCGCGACGGTCTCCACGCCGTACCCCTTCGCCGCCGCGTGCTGCGCGAACCAGAACCGGATGCGCCCCTGCGACTCGGGATCGGAGAGCCCGCGCCGCACCCGGTCCGCCTCGTCGCGTCCGCAGCCGGTCATGATGTCGACGATGTCGATGATCTGCTCGTGGAAGACGACGACTCCGTACGTCTCCTTCAGCGGCCCCTCCAGGTCCGGGTGCGGATAGCGGACCGGCGCCCGGCCGTGCCGTGCCTCGATGAACGGCCGCACCATGTCGGCGGCGACAGGCCCCGGCCGAAAGAGCGAGATGTCGACGACGAGGTCGTGGAAGGTCGCGGGCTGAAGCCGTCCGACCAGGTCGCGCTGGCCCGGCGACTCGATCTGGAAGCAGCCCAGCGTCTCGGTGGACTTGATCAGCCGGTACGTCGCCGGGTCGCCCGGCGCCACCGCGTCGATGTCCGGCCGGTCCCCCGTGGCCCGCTCCACCTCGGCCACAGCGTGCGCCATCGCGGACTGCATCCGCACGCCCAGCACGTCGAGTTTGAGCAGCCCGAGATCCTCGACGTCCTCCTTGTCGAACTGCGACATGGGCAGCCCCTCGCCGCTGGTCGGCACGACCGGCGTGCGGGCGAGCAGGGAGGCGTCGGACAGGAGTACCCCGCACGGGTGCATGGCGATACCGCGCGGGAGGGCGTCGAGGGATTCGACCAGGTCCCACAGCTTGCCGTATCCGTCCTTCCGCCCCGCCAGTTCGCGCAGTTCGGGGAGTTCGTCCATGGCCGCGCGGGCGTCACGGGCGCGGATGTGCGGGAAGGCCTTGGCGATCCGGTCGATCTCGGCCGGGTCGAGCGAGAGGGCGGCGCCCACGTCGCGGACGGCGTGCCGGACCCGGTAGGTCTCGGGCATGGAGACGGTCGCGACCCGCTCGGTGCCGAACCGGCCGATGATCGCGCGGTAGACCTCCAGACGGCGCGCGGACTCCACGTCGATGTCGATGTCGGGCAGCACCGGTCGGCGCTTGGACAGGAAGCGCTCCATCAGCAGCCGGTGCTCGACGGGATCGGCGTGCGCGATGCCGACGAGATGGTTGACCAGGGAACCGGCGCCGGAGCCGCGCGCCGCGACCCGGATACCCATCTCCCGTACGTCGTCCACCACTTGAGCGACCGTCAGAAAGTAGGAGGCGAAGCCGTGGTGGGCGATGATGTCCAGCTCGTGATGCATCCGCTCCCAGTACGCGCGCCGGCCGGCGTAGCCGCGCTGCACCATGCCCGCCGCCGCCCGGGAGGCCAGGACGCGCTGGGCGGTGCGCCGGTCCGCGCCGACGAGACGCGGTTCGGGGAAGTGGACGCCGCCGATGCCGAGGTCGTCCTCGGGGTCGACGCGGCAGGCGGCGGCGGTGGCCCGGGTCTGTTCGAGCAGCCGGTGCGCGGTGTCACGGCGGTAGCCCGCCGCCTCGACGATCCGCTCGGCGGCGGCCAGCATGGCGGCCTCGTCCTTGAGCCAGGCCTCGCCCGAGTCCAGCTCGCCCCGGGGGTCGACGGGGACGAGCCGGCGGGCCGCGTCCAGGACGTCGGCGACCGGGCCGAGGCCCGCGTCGGCGTACCGGACGGCGTTGCTGAGCACGGGACGCACCCGCTGCTCGGCGGCGAAGCCGACCATGCGGGCGGCGAGGCGCAGGGAGCCTGGACCGGTGCCCCGACGGCCGTGCCAGACGGCTTCGAGGCGCAGGGCGTCGCCGTAGATCTCCCGCCAGGGCGCGAGCAGGCCGGCCGCGCGGTCGGGGCGGCCCGCGGCGAGCGCGCGGCCGACGTCGGAGTCGGGGCCGAGCAGCACGGTCAGGCCTTCGGCGTGGTTGTCGGGCCAGGGCAGCAGGGGCGGGCCGTTCTCCCGGCCGCCCGCGTGCGTCGCCGTGACGATTCTGCAGAGGTCGGCCCAGCCGACGGCTCCGTCCCGGGCGAGGAAGGTCGCGCGGGGTGTCGACTCGTCGATGAAGGCACCGCCGCGCACCGGGGTACGGCGCCGCTCCCCCCGTACGGGCTCCCCGGCCGCCCGCACACCCCGTACGGAATCCCGGGCCGCCCGCTCCCCCCGTACAGGCTCCCCGACCGCCAGGTCCACGCCGAACAGTGGGCGGATGCCCGCCTTCGCGCAGGCCTTGGCGAACCGGACCGAGCCCGCGAGCGTGTCCCGGTCGGTGAGCGCGAGGGCGTCCATGCCCCGCTCGGAGGCGCGCTCGGCGAGGCGCCCCGGGTGCGAGGCCCCGTACCGCAGGGAGAACCCGGAGGCGGTGTGCAGATGCGTGAATCCCGGCACGCACACCTCCTGACCTGTGAGCCCTTACGACTCTCGAACATTTGTTCTCAGCTGCCCCACCCCCACCATAGACCAATTCTCGAACACTTGTACGACATCCACTCAGGCCCGATCCCACCTGCGCAAACACCGGGAGCCCCGCCCCCGCGACATGCGCGGGAGCGGGGCTCCGCCTCCCCGGGAAAGCCGGACCGGGAAAGCCGTCAGCCGATCCGGCTCCGAAGACGGTCAGCCGATCCGGGCTCCGAAAGGCGTCAGCCGATCTGGGCGCCGAAGGCCGAGAGCGCCTCGGGCACCGGCTGGAAGAACGTCTCGCCGCCCGCGGTGCAGTCACCGCTGCCGCCGGAGGTGAGGCCGATCGCGGTGTCGCCGGAGAAGAGCGAGCCGCCGCTGTCGCCGGGCTCGGCACAGACGTCGGTCTGGATGAGACCGTTGACGACATCGCCGTTGCCGTAGTTCACCGTGGCGTCCAGACCCTTGACCGTGCCGTCGTGCACATGGGTCGTGGAGCCGCTGCGGGTCACCTTCATGCCGACGGTGGCGTCGCCCGCCTTGGCGATGGGCTGCGTGGAGCCGTTGTAGAGGTCGACCTCGCTCGGGTGGTCCACGGTCGCCGTGTACTTGACCAGGCCGAAGTCGTTGTCGGGGAAGCTGGACTGCTCGTTCGTGCCGATCTGCTTGCCGTCGGCGTCCGACCAGGTGGAGATCGCCTCGGTGCAGTGCCCGGCGGTGATGAAGTACGGCTGCCCGCCCTTGACCACGTTGAAGCCGAGCGAACAGCGCCCGCCGGAACCGCTGATGGCGTCACCGCCGGCGATGAAGGGCTTGAACTCCCCCTTCGTGCGCTTGAGTTCCGCCTTGGCGCCGAGACCGTCGACGACCTTGGCGAGTTCGGCCCAGTCGGCCGCGGAGACCGTGCGGTCCGCGGTGACGACGACCTTGTTGCTCTCCGGGTCGGTCGCCCAGGACGTACCGGGGACGGTCGCGTCCTTCTTGAGTGTGGCGCGGGCGCTCTTCAGCTCGGCGAGGGAGTTCTCGACGATCCTCGCCCTGGCTCCGGCCGCCGCGACCGTCTTGGCCGCGGTCCCGTCGAGCACGTTGACGACGAGGTGCCGGGACTTCGCGTCGTAGTACGTTCCCGCGGCATCGGCGCCCAGGTCCTCGCCGAGGGTCGAGGCGAGCTTTCCGGCCGCCACGACGGAGAGGGTGTGCGGCTCGGGGTTCTTCGGGACCTCGCTCGCGTTCGCAGTCTGGAAGGTGACTCCGGCGGCGACCAGCGCGGTGATGCCCGCACCCGTCATGAGGGCACGCCTGCCGGATATACGTCGGTGCTTCAACTCATGTCCTCCTGTGGGGGGTCGGTCCGGGAGGTTGTGGGGACCTCCGGGACCGGAAGGCGTACGGACATGGACTCCGAGCACGGCGGAAGAGTCCGTACCGTCGCGTCCATGCCAGTTGTTCCTCGACCACTATTCCGAGACGCACAGGGAACACACAAGGTCGACTTCAAGACGCCTGTACGGCAACAGCCGTACGGGTTCTACGCCCTGACTGTGCGTGGTCACACCCCGTGGATTCGCACAGCAAACACCGCACACGCCTCACACCACGGCGACACGCGGGATCCGGGCCTGTCTTGAAATCGCCCCCCGGACAGGGCACCGGCTCCGGCGGACCGAGCTCTACCGCGGATCGGCCGGCTCATCGGAAGCGGGACCCTGTTGCGGATCCGGTGTCCGTTCGGGAACAGCTGGCGGCCGGGGATCGGGCACCCGCTGCTGTCGCTGCTGCTGCGGTCGTTCGGGTGGTTGCTGTCCCGACTGGGCCCGTTCGAGGAAGCGCAGCAGTTCGACGGGGAAGGGCAGGACGAGGGTGGAGTTCTTCTCGGCGGCCACGGCCACGACGGTTTGCAGCAGGCGCAG
>NZ_JBEXGX010000035.1:0-78826 GCF_040607495.1 Streptomyces sp. NPDC005281
GCCACCCGCTACGACAAGACCGCCGAGTCCTACCAAGCAGCCGTCACCCTCGCCTCGCTCCTGATGTGGGCGTGACATTTGAAGACAACTCCTAGTGGCGCCACCGAAACCCTCGAGGTCGAAGGGAATGACGCGCACGGTGACGTGGTCGGCTTCGGAGAGGTCCAGCGCATGGGTGAGTTGGGCTCTTGAAGTGGCACGGTTGCCGACCATGATGCGCAGTGCCGCCTCGTGGACGACGCCGTCGTACCGCTTGGGCGCGGGACCTTCGAGCAGTGCCTTGCGGTGCATTCGGTGCCGTACGCGCAACTCGACTTCTTCCGCCGGAAGTTCGGGCACGCGGTAGGAGAAGACCGCGCGTGCGTACTGCTCCGTCTGGAGAAGGCCGGGGATGTAGAGGAACTGGACGTCCCGCAGAAATGCCGCGTGGTGCTCCAGCTCGGCAAGGTCGAGAAACGGTGTTGGCAGCAAGCCGCGGTACGCCTCCCACCACCCGCGGGTCCGGTCGGTGGCCAGGGCGCCCAGGGCTTCCACGAACGCTTCGTCGGTGCAGACGTACTGTGCCGCAAGTCTGCGCAGCCGCTTTTCGCTCACGCCCGCGAGGCCGGCTTCGATCTGACTGATCTGCGCGGGGCTCACTCCGAGCAGTGTGGCCGCTTCCCGCGATGCGAGCCCGGCCGCTTCGCGGAGGCGGCGCAGTTCGGCCGCCAGGCGCATTTGACGTGCCGTCGGGTCTCGCCTCAATGCCATTGGCTTCCCCTCTCGGCCCGCCCATGCACGTGACTCGTTCGGGGGCAGATTACGCGACCGTCTTGCGAGATCTAAATAGTTAGGTCTACTTTCGGTGACGTAAAGGTCACCCTGTGGCACCCGGGATCCCGGAAGCGCACCGCTCCGTCCTGTCGTGACGGCTGCGGCACTGCCACCGCCCGGTGTCGCCTCATCCCAGTCAACTCCTCGTTCCAAGAACGGAGTTCACGCATGTCCGAAGCCGAGCCCTGGAGTTACACCCTGCATGTCCCGCAGGACGTGCGGGCGGTCACCGTCTGCCGTCGTACCGTCCGCCTGGTCCTGACCCTCCATGGTCTGATCCGGCTGGTGGATGTCGCCGAGCTGATGGCTGCGGAGCTGGTCTCCAACGCCGTACGGCACACGAAAGGGCCCGCGGCGCTGCGGCTGAACTGGCGTGACGGGGTGCTGCGGATCGGCGCCTGGGACGCGAGCCCGATGCCACCGCCGTACGACCTGCCGGTCGCGGCCGACGCGGAAGCGGGCCGGGGTCTCGTCCTCGTTCGAGCCTGCGCCGACGACTGGGGCTGGCATCCGCTGAGGCAGGGCGGCGACATCGGCAAGTACGTGTGGTGCGACCTGGCTGCCGCGTGATCGTTGATCACGTCGGACGGAATGGGGAGGATCCGTTCGTCGACGAACGGCCCTGACCTGCCGACCGGAGCCGGAGGTTCGGATCCGGGGTGGTCGGATCGGACGCCTTGCCGGCGTACGCCTTCCCCTGGTCCTGTCAGACGGGCATGGCCCGCGCGTGCTCGTTCCGGAGCGTTCTCCAGGCCAGTTCCTGAGCCGGACCGGGCATGGCCGGAGTCGGGTGACCGGCCCTGTCGATGAGTACCAGGGCGGTGGCGATGAATCCGAGGCTCAGGGAGCGGAGGATTCCCTGATCCGACGTCGTGAACCGGTCCACGGCCACTTCGGAGAACTTCCGGAAGTCCCTGAAATCTATGACGCATTCACCAGCGACGAGTTGTCCCACACCCGAGCTTGTCCCGTAGAGCCCGGAGTAGACGTCCGAACTTCCCTTGAATGCGTGTGCGACCTCGGCCTCAGGGCACCAGATGACCCGTCCGGGCATGTCGGATGAGTGGAACCTGAAGTTAACCGGAGAGCTCAATCCATATCCAAGGTGTGGGATTCCCTGCGATAGGGACGGGTCATGAGAGCCAGTCGCTGTGGCCTCCACAGATCGTCCCTCTCGTTCAGGGTCAGTTCGCCGTTCCTGCGGAGCAGCCAGACGACCTCGAACTGATAGTGCAGAACGGCGTCGCCCTCGACTCGATCCAGCAGGGGTTCCACCAGGCGGATCATGTCGTCCTGCTGATCCGAAGTGTCCGCTTCCTTGCCCATGCGAAATCCGACGCCGACCGTCGGAGTGAAGCCGAGGCTCGTGACGATGGGGTCCCACGGCTGCGGTGGCCGCTGCTGGATCACGCTGACACAGGTCCCTGGACGTGTGTACCCGAACGCCCCCTTGTCCGTCAGTCGCTCACCCGTGATCGACTCGTCGAACACACCGGATTCCCTGCCGATCTCGGCGAGCCAGGCCGCGACTTCGGACGCGGACGACTGTGTCGCGATGTCGAGGTCGTATTCGATTGCCATACAGAATGATTCCCTTGGTTCCTACGGATAGAGATGAACTATGTTGCCTTCGCGGTCGATCACCATCACCTCCTTCAAGCCTTCCTTGGGCCAGCTCTGAAACTGCTGACGAAGAGCACCGAGGTCGGCTCCGCTGTCCCCGAGGTTCAGGACGACCCGCTCCGTCTGTCCCTTGTCCACCTTCTTTTCCACGGCCCGCCAAATGGAGCGGGGGTTGTCGGAGGTGGGGGCGTAGTTGTCGAAGATCTTCCCTTCGACACGGAAATCGGGCTTGGTTCCGTTGGGCATCTTGCCAGGAGACTGTTCGACGTCGTACCCCTGCCGGGCCAAGGTCTCGGCCGAGTGGACCTCTCGCCCCTTTGCGCGCACTGTCTCCGCGTCGTCATTCTTGCTGAGCGATTCAGGATTTCCACGGGGCCGGGCATCCGGATCGGTCTGCCCCGACGGCTTCGTCCGGTCGACGTCGGCTGCTGTGTCCCAGTCGCCGCTGCCGCCCCCGCCTGATCCGTCGGATGTCATGTCGACTCTGTCGGGCCCCATCGCGTCGTTCATGATGCTGGTCGCCCCGGCGCCCGCAATCGAGAGTCCGGTGACTATCTGGGCCGCGGCCGCCACGTTGATCGGAATCCCGAGAGCCGCCCCGATCCCGGTCGCGTCCAGCAGGACGCCGCCGACCTCCTCGCCGGCCCCCGCCACCGCCAGCCCGAGCCCCCCGAGCACGGCCATCGTCGAACCGAGGTCGTCCACCATGGCCTTGCCGATGGAAGCGAGGTCCGAGACGAGGACCTCCCCCGCCTCCTTCATCGTCTCCCCGACCTCGGACGCGACGGAGTCGACGGTGTTGCCGAACTTGTCCCATCCGGAGTCGTGCATGCCGTCGTGGGTGATCGCGCGGTGGATGACGGCGGCAGCTCGGTCCGCGGCGTCGTCGCGCACGCGCTTGGCCTCCCGCAGCTGGGCCTTCGCGGCGCCCAGGTCGTCGGCGGCGTCGTCCCGCTTCTTCTTCAGCCGCACAGACTCGGGGTCGTTGTCCTTCGTGTGCGGCGGCAGACTCCCGATGCTCTTGGTCGCCGACCGGTGCTCGGCGTCCGCGTCCTTGGCCGCTTTCAACGCCTCGCCGGCCAACTGCTGCGCGTGTTCGAGTGCGGAGGCCCAGTCGGTGGTGCTGTCCTGGCGGACGCGGGTACCCATCGCGCTCGCGGCTTTGTCGTACCGGTGGTATGCCTTCCGTAGAGGCTTGATGGTGTCCTGCGCCGTGTCACGGAAGGCGTCGGCCGCCTTGGACTTCCAGGACTCGACCCCGCTCAGCGCCTCGACATCGCCCGCTTCGCGCTGAATGTCGTTCGCCATTTCGCGGAGCGACTGGCCGAGCAGCGCGATCGCGTCCGGGTCGCCCGGTACCGGGTCGCCGTCCTCACCCAGCACGGACTACTCGTGGACCGGTGGACGGTTCACGCGGGCCCCGCGCCCTGTTTGGCCTTCGCGTCCTGCCGGCGCAGGGCGGCCGCGAGTTCCGCGTCGATGGCGTCGTAGCTCTTGGCGGCCTCCCAGGTGATCGTGCCGAGGGTCTTGATCTGGGCGGCCAGGTCCTTGCGATGGATCTTCCAGTTGCTCGCGAAGTCGTCGAACGCGTCGACGATGTGCTTGTTCCCCAGTTCCGCCGCGGAGAAGTCCTCGGCCGGGTTGGCTCGGTCGGTGAAGGAGTGGTGGATCCGCTGCAACGCGCGAGAGCACTCGCGTATGCGCTGGGTGTCCGCCTTCAGATCGCTCATCGATGCCCCGTGGTCCGACGCGCGGTTCCGTCCCCGCGCTGCTCCGTGTTCATGCCAACCTTGTGACCCTATTGAGGTCGGGTCTGGCGTTGGTATAGCCGAATTCAACTGCGGGCAAAGGGTGCTGGTCTCTCTCCGGACCTGCACGCGTCAACAGGTGGATTACGCAGAGCTCGTAGGGGCCGTCTCGTGGATGTTGTGAAAGATGTGAGAGGTCAACGGTGGCGACGAGCGTCGGAGTGATGCGGTAACTCGGCTGACCCGGGCGGTTGGTGATGAAACGGGCGGGCGGGGGTCAAAGCCGTCCGTCCGGTCTTCGACACCCTCCTTAGACTCTCAGTAGGCTCGGTTCACCCCCGAACTCACGCTCACCCCACACGACCCCAGGACATCCGCCATGGCGCGACGCACCACCTCCAGTCCGACGGGCGGCTCGCCGGGTCCGAGGAATCGGACGCCGCAGCCCCTGCCCCGGCGTCGTCGGACGTTCGGGGACTTCGTGAAGGCGTTCGGGGCGCTCCTCGCCCTGCTGGTGCTGCTCGTCGGGGTGCCCGGCGCGCTGGTGTCCGCCGTGGGCTGGCCGCTGCCTCACGGGGCGCCCTCGATGGACTGGCTCCAGCAGGAGATCACCGTCGGCACGTTCATCCACGTGCTCACCGTCATCGTGTGGCTCGCGTGGGCGCAGTTCACCGCGTGCGTCCTCGTCGAGATGAAGGCCGCGCTGTCGGGCGTCGGCCTGCCGAACCGCGTGCCGGGGGCCGGGCCCAGCCAGTTGCTGGCCCGTCAGCTCGTCGCGGCGCTCCTGCTCGTCGGCGCCGCCGCCGCGAGCTTCACGCCGGGCCTCTCCCAGTTCGGCCAGAGCCTGGAGGGCAACCAGCACGGCTCCGTCGCCGCCGCACGGCAGACCCCGGGCGGGCTGCTCGGGCAGCAGCAGGAGCGGGCCGCCGCCGGAGCCGCCGCCGCGGTCGCCGAGCAGGCCGCCGAGGCCGCGGCCCGGGCCGCCGCCCAGCCTGACGCCGGCACCTCCGCTCGGCACGGAGACACGAAGTACTACCGGATCCAGCCCCCCGAGGGCCGTCACCACGACTCGCTCTGGGAGATCGCGCAGCGCCACCTCGGCGACGGGCGCCGGTACAAGGAGATCTACGAGCTCAACAAGGACCGTACGCAGCCCGACGGGTCCAGGCTGTCCGAGGCCAGCCTCATCCGGCCCGGCTGGATCATGGAGATGCCCGGCGACGCCCACGGCGGCGAACTCGTCGAGATGCCCGACGCGAAGCCGGGGATCCCGGAGCAGGTCCAGCAGCAGATCCACGACTACGCGAAGTCCGGCGACCACCAGCAGGCGGGAGGCGAGCAGGGCTCCGGCGAGCAGGGCGGCGACGCCGGCCGGGGTGGCCAGAGTGCCCAGGCCGGTCAGAGCGGTCAGGACGGCCAAGGCGACCGGGACACCACTCAGTTCCGCGTGCCCCAGCAGCGGGTCGGCGGCGACGCCGGCCAGGAGCGCGGGCACGACTCCTTCGACGGCACCTCCGCGGACTCGCGCGACGGACAGGGCTCGCAGTCGGCCTCCGACGAGAGCGGAACCTCCTTCGGGCTGCCCGAGGCACTCGTCGGCGCGCCCCTCCTCGCCGCGGGCCTCCTCGGTGCCCTCGGCCGGCGCCGCCGCCAGGCCCTGTGGCAGTCGGCGCTCGGCGCCGTCGGCGGGCGACGGGGCATGGAACCGCCGGTTCCGACCGGATCGGCCGCGGACGCCCAGGACGCGCTGCTCGTGGGCGCCGACCCCGAGGGCGTACGCCTCCTCGACCTGTCGCTGCGCGGACTCGCGGCCGCTCTCGCCGCCGAGTCGCGCCCGCTGCCGACCGTCTACGCGGCCTGGCTCGGCGGCAACGGCGATCTGCACCTCCAGCTCGCCCAGCCGGCCGGGAAGCCGCCCGCGCCGTGGCAGCTCGGCCAGGACCAGACGTTCTGGATGCTGGCACGGGCGGACGCCGAGCGGTACGAGGAGGTCGACACCGCCGCGCCCTACCCGGGCCTCGTCAGCCTCGGCACCATGGACGACTCGCGGCTGCTGCTCAACCTGGAGGCCGTGCCCGGCATCGTCTCCCTCAGCGGAAACGCGACCGACCGGGCCGGTGTCTTCGCCTCCGTCGCCGCCGAGTTGGCCACCAACGGCTGGTCGGACCGCATGACGATCACCCTCGTCGGCTTCGGCGAGGACCTGACACCGCTCGCGCCCAACCGGCTGCGTCACCTCGACGGCATCGAGGCGCTCGTCGAGACGATGGAGGCCGAGACGCGGCAGCGGCGCGGTGCGCTGGGCGCCGCCGGACACGACTCCGTGCTCACCGGCCGCACCGGGCCCGCCCAGCACACCCGTTGGGCTCCGCACCTCGTCCTCCTGGCCGTCGAGCCGTCCCCGGCCGACGCCCTCAGACTCGCCGAACTGGCGTCGGACGCGGGTCGGTTGGGGATCGGCTATCTCGTCGGCACCGAGGGCGGCGAACTGCCGGGCGCCGCCTGGGAGATGGAGATCACCGGCGAGGGCAAGCTGCTCGCGCCGCTCCTCGGCCTCGAACTCGACGCGCAGCTGCTGCCGGTCGCCCAGCAGCAGGCGGTCGTGGAACTCTTCGTCGAAGCGGACCCGGAGGGCGGGCCCGACGGGCCGACCGACTCCCCGCCGTTCCTGGTCGACATCAGCGAACAGGGGCGGCCCGCCGTGTACGCGCGGCTCGTGGGCCCGTACGAGATCATCGGCCTGGAGACGCCCGAAGGCGAACGCAGTCCGCTGCTGCACGAGGCGCTGGCGCTGCTCCTGCTGCACCGCGAGGGGGTGCACCCGCGTGTGCTGTCCTCCGCGCTGTGGCCGCGCGGGGTCACCGAGGACGTGCGGGACGCGCTCGTCGAGCGGCTGCGCCGCTGGCTCGGCAACGACCCCGACGGAACTCCTCGCCTGGGCGCCGACACGAGCGGACGGCTCACCCTCGCCAAGTCCGTCGTCTCCGACCTGGACGTGCTGCGCTCCCTCTATCACGAGGCGACGCAGGGTAACGGTGTCAACAGCCGGGTAGTTCGCGGGCGGTTGCTCACCGACGCGCTCGTCCTCGTCCGCGGTCCGCTGCTCGCCGACCGCCCGGAGGGGCGGTACGGCTGGCTCACCCACGAGATCATCGACGCGCAACTTCCGCTGCTCGTCGCGGACATCGGGCTCGCGCTGTCCGCGTTCCATCTGGAGAAGGACCGGGCGGAGAAGGCGATCGAGGCGCTGAACGCGTCGATGAACTCGGCGCCCGCGGACGAGCGGCTGTGGAACGAACTGCTGCGCGCGACGCATGCGACGGGGGACGAGGACAAGGTGAAGCGGCTCGCGGCGGACCTGGTGTCCCGTAGCGGGGCGCGGGGGCTGCCGCCCCGGACGGAGGCGCTGCTCGACGAACTGCTGCCGAACTGGCGGAGCGGTGCGGCGGCGGTGAGCTGACGCCTGCCGGCTCCGGCAACCGGTCGAACGCGTACCGGTGCGGCCCGCGCAGACAACGGGTCGAACGCGTACCGGCGGCCGTCGCAGCCGGCACCGACCGCCGAACGGACCGCACACCGGCCATCGGCGGAACCCGTGCCGACGGATGGCACGCCGGCCATCGGCGGAACCCGTGCCGACGGCCGGACGTACTCCTACCGACGGTCGGGCTCACCTCCTACCGACGGCGGGACGTATTCCTACCGACGGCGGCCGAACTCGCGACGGCCGCCGAACCCGGCGGTCGTGAGCGGCGGCCGTCGCCGGTGTCGCGCACGACCGGCGTGGTCGTTGCGGTCGTCGTACAAGTCGTTTTAAGTCATTCAAGTCGTACAACCGGACTCGTTCTGGGGGGAACGCGTGGATCTCGATCTCTGGATCATCGTCGTCGCCGCGCTCTGGGGCGCGGCGGCGGGGTTTCTGGTGCCCCGGCCCGCGTACCGGTTCGCCGTCGACCCGGACGAGCCGTGGCGGGACCGCTGTCCCGAAGGACAGCCCATCGCCGGGGCCGCGCGCGGATGGCTGGGGCTCGCCCGTTCGCCGGGCGGAACGCGTTACGGTCCCAGCGTTCTCCTCGTCGCTCCGGTCACCGCACTGCTCTGCGCCGGGCTCGCCCTCGCGACCGGTACCCGTCCTGAGCTGGGCGTCTGGCTGCTGCTCGCGCCGCTCGGCGTCCTGCTCGCCGTGGTCGACTTCCGGGTGCAGCGGCTGCCGGACGCGCTGACCCTGCCGCTCGCGGCGGCGGCGCTCGCGCTGCTCGGGGTGGCCGCCGTGCTGCCCGAGCACGCGGGGAAATGGCTGACGGCGCTGTTCGGGGCGCTCGCGCTCGGGGGCGGATACTTCGTGCTCTTCCTCATCAACCCGAACGGCATGGGCTTCGGCGATGTGAAACTCGCGCTCGGCCTCGGCGCGGTACTCGGCTGGTACGGGTGGAGCGTGGTCGTCCTCGGCACCTTCGCCGGGTTCCTGTTCGGCGCGCTGTACGGGACGGTGCTGGTGATCGCGCGGCGCGCGGGGCGCAAGACGTCGATCCCGTTCGGCCCGTTCCTCATCGCCGGGGCGTACGTGGGACTGCTGATCGGGGCCTACGCGGCCTGACGGGGGCGGCGCGTCCGGGGCGGTCCGGAGGGGCTTGACCCCGGGCGGTCCCGGGGACGCGTGGCCTCGGTGGCCCGGCGGGCCGGTGGGCCTGGCGTCGGCCGGTGCGGTGGGCTGGCGTAGGGTGGTTGAGTCTGTCCACAACCCTTACGAAAGGGACGCTCCCGGTGACCGAGAAGGCCGACCTTCAGTCTGTCCTGGACCGTGCCGCCGAGGGTGGGCGGATCACCCCCGAAGAGGCGCTCGCTCTCTACCGCGACGCCCCGCTGCACGCGCTCGGCGCCGCCGCCGACGCCGTACGCCGCCGCAGGTACGCGGGTACCGAGCACATCGCGACGTACATCATCGAGCGCAACATCAACTACACGAACGTGTGCGTCACGGCGTGCAAGTTCTGCGCCTTCTACGCGGCCCCCAAGGACACCGCCAAGGGCTGGACGCGCGACCTCGACGACATCCTGCGCCGCTGCGCGGAGACCGTCGAGCTCGGCGGCACGCAGATCATGTTCCAGGGCGGACACCACCCGGACTACGGCGTCGAGTACTACGAGAAGCACTTCGCCGCGATCAAGGGCGCGTACCCGCAGCTGGTCATCCACTCCCTCGGCGCGTCCGAGGTCGAGCACATGGCCCGGATCTCCAAGGTGAGCGTCGAGGAGGCCATCCAGCGGATCCACGCGGCCGGCCTCGACTCGTTCGCCGGTGCCGGTGCCGAGCTGCTCCCGGCCAGGCCGCGCAAGGCGATCGCCCCGCTCAAGGAGAGCGGCGAGCGCTGGCTGGAGATCATGGAGATCGCGCACGGGCTGGGCGTCGAGTCGACGTCCACCATGCTGATGGGCACCGGCGAGACCAACGCCGAACGCATCGAGCACCTGCGGATGATCCGTGACGTACAGGACCGGACGGGCGGCTTCCGCGCCTTCATCCCGTACACCTACCAGCCCGAGAACAACCACCTGAAGGGCCGTACGCAGGCGACGCTCTTCGAGTACCTGCGGATGATCGCGATCGCCCGCCTCTTCCTCGACAACGTCGCCCACATCCAGGGCTCCTGGCTGACCACGGGCAAGGAGGTCGGCCAGCTCTCCCTGCACTACGGCGCGGACGACCTCGGCTCGATCATGCTGGAGGAGAACGTCGTCTCCTCCGCAGGCGCCAAGCACCGCTCCAATCGCATGGAGATCATCGACCTGATCCGCAAGGCGGACCGGGTCCCGGCCCAGCGGACCACGACGTACGAGCACATCGTCGTCCACGACGACCCGGCGGACGACCCGGTCGACGAGCGCGTGATGTCCCACATCTCCTCGACGGCGATCGAGGGCGGCACGGCGCATCCCGAGCTGAAGCTGCTCGCCTCCAACTGACGCGCCCATGCTGACGATTCACGTTGCCGAGCAGTCGCAGGAGACCGCGGTCCTGGTGGACGGGGCGGCCGTCGCCGCCGTCGGCCCGTACGAGGACCTGGTCGCCGTGCGCCCGTCCGCGAAGGTGCGGCGCTGGCCCGGCATCCTGACGCCGGGACTGCTGAACCCTTACGGCCCGGAGCTCCTGGAAGCCTCCTACCATCCGGACCCGCGCGAGGCCGAGGCGCTCGGCACCGAGCCCATCGGCGGGGAGCGGGCCCGGGCGATCTTCCGCGCCGACCCCGCGCGCCTCGGGGGGAGCGTGCGGCGCGGGATCCAGCGGATGCTGGCCCACGGCACGGTGGCGGTGGGCGGGGAGCTGCGGTCGCGAGCGGTGGCCGAGGCGGTGCGCAGGGTCGGCCTCGCGGTGGGACGGCGGCCCGACCGGCTCCCGGGTCCGCCGGCGCTGTCCCCGACCCCGCTGATCCTGCTGCCGGGGCTGGTGCCCGGCGGTCCCGCCCGATTCGCCGTGTTCGATGTCGCGGACCGCGCCGAACTGGTCGGGCGCGGTGCGGGAACCTGCGTGGCGACCGTGATCGGCGGCCGACTGGTGTACCGCGGCCTCTGATCAGCTTCGTGGTTTACGGCGGCTGCTGATCAATGCCATGCTGCACCGCGCCCGCTGATCAACGCCACGGTGTACGGCGGCCGCTGATCAACGCCATGGTCCACTACGGTCGTTGATCTCGGCTCGTGCCGGGAAGTGAGCTGATCGCGGCCCGTACCGGGGGAAGCCGGGTCAGCCCGCGAACGCCTTCGCGAACGCCCCCGAACCCTGCTTCACGCCGCTGCAGTCGGTCGCCGCGTCGCCCGCCGTCGCGCTGCCCTTCTCGCACTGCTGGTCCCGGAACGTCGACCACATCGACACCCAGGCCACCCCCTTCTTGGCGGCGAACTCCCTCACCTGCGCCGCGTCCGCGAGGCCGAACGTCTCGTTGGCCACGTCGTTCACGCCGATCATCGAGGTGAGCGCGAGCCCCTGCCAGGCGGCGGAGTCCGACAGCCCGAACACCTTCTTGAGCTGGGTGTGGGCCGCTTCGGCGGACGTGATCGCGTAGTCGCCCATGTCATCGGCGTACGAACTGCCGTAGTTCATGGTCATGATGTTGACCGTGGAGACGTCCACGGAGTGGTCGTTGGCGGACTCCAGGAGTGCCAGGCCGTCGGCGTCGAGCCCGGACGGCATGACGGGCAGGGTGAAGGACACCGTCAGCCCGGGGCGTTCCTTCTGGAGCAGCGCGATGGCCTCGGAGCGCAGTGCGACCGAGTCGGAGTCGCTCAACCGGGCGCCCTCGATGTCGAAGTCCGCCTGTGTGGAGCCGGCCGCGTCCAGTGCCGCGCCGTAGGCCGCGGCGAGGTCGCTCGCGCTGTCGCACGTCGACGCGAGTTCCTTGCCGGACGCGCCGCCGAACGACACCCGTACGCTCCCGCCGGACTTCTTGAGCGCCGAGATCCGGGACTTCACGGCCGAGTCGCCGATCGCGTACATGCCGTCCCACTTCGGTGCGCAGCCGTTGCCGTCCGAGATCACGAAGGCCAGGTTGTACGTGGTCGGCGACCCGGCGGAGTCGGTGCCGGCGGCGGTCGTGGCGCTCACGTACGGGGCGTACGAGGTGGCCGACGACTCCTCCGTCCCCGAGTTCGGGGACGCCGCCGCGGCCGTCGTCCGGCCGGCCCGCGAGGACGCCGGGTCAGAGGCGTCGTCGCCGCCCGAGGAGCACCCCGTACAGGCCAGGGCCACCAGACAGAGAACCGCCGCGGCCGGCCTCAGGAAACTCCGCATTGTGTATGCACCCACTCTCGTGATCTCTCGCGATCTCGTGTGATTCTCGTGATGTCTGTCTCAGGACGGAAACAAACGGTCGTTTCCCGACTGGAAATGTGTCACACCCGGAACGGATTTCCGAATGGAGATCACGCGGGGAATGCGCGACAGAAAGTGTCGACAAAAGGGGTGATGCGGACTCCGAAAGGGTGCATATCTCTCATATTCATCGGGTCCGGGCGGGGTGGACTTTTCTCGATTCTCATAGAGAAACTACAGGTTGAGGCATCCCTCATGGGCCGTTCACACAGAATCCAGAGTTTCTGGCACATAAACGGGTCCTACCGTCTGGGGAATGCAATCCGAGTCCGCCATCGAAAACCATGCCCAGGTGCGCGGCCGTCGCCGCAAACGCGGCGGCGCTGCCGTGGACGGCCCCGTGTTCGTCGACAACTCCGGGCGCCGCGCCCGCCTGCTGAGCAGAGTCGGCATGCTCGTCGGCGTCGGCTGCCTCGGTTACGCGGTCGTCCTCGGTATGGCCTTCATGGGCTGGGGCACCTCGCTGACGCCGTCCTCGCTCCTCCCCTTCGACGGCGGCCGGGCCGGCTCGGTGCCCGGTGGAGGCTATGGCGGGCAGCAGGGTGGCATCGCCCCCAGTGGTGCCCCGGGCCGTGTGCCCACCGGAACCCCGCCCTCGGATCCGCCGACCGGGTCCGCGTCCTCCTCCGCCCCCACGGCGACCGCCGGGGCGTCCGCCTCCACCGGCGCCAACTGACGGGGACGCGGCCACTCACATGACCACGACGACGCCCGCGCGCGGCCGACGGCGCGCCCCCTCCAGGATGGAGCGGGCCGCCGGAAAGGCCGCGGCGCTCCAGAAACCTCGTGTCATCCTCGCCCTGCTGCTCCTGCTCGCGCTGATCAGCGTGATGCTGCTCGACGGCTATCTGCGCTCCGAGATCGGCAACGACGCCCGGGTGCGCGACGGCGCCGCCTACGACAAGGTTCCCCAGAAGATCCTCGACGGCGGCCCCATCCTGACGTTCGCGGGAGGGACCGCGAAGACACAGTCCGTCCCGAAGAAGACCATCGTGCTGACCTTCGACGACGGGCCGACCGCGAACTGGACGCCCGAGGTTCTCGAGGTCCTGGAGGAGAACGACGTCGAGGGCACCTTCTTCATGGTCGGCTCGATGGTCTCCCGCTACCCGGACGTCGTGAAGACCCTCGTGGACCAGGGCAACGAGGTCGGCATCCACACCTTCACCCACGTCGACCTCTCGTATCAGAGCACCGCCCGTCTGCAACGAGAGCTGAAGCAGACGCAGTTGGCCCTCGCGGGCGCGGCCGGCGTCACCACCACGCTGTTCCGTGCCCCGTACTCGTCGGAGATCAGCGCCGTCGACAACTACAGCTGGCCCGTCTACAAGGAGCTCGGCAGCCTCGGCTACACCAGCGTCTTCGTCGACACCGACAGCGACGACTGGAAGAAGCCGGGCGTCTCGAAGATCGTCCAGTGGGCGACGCCGAAGAACGGCCAGGGCGCCATCGTCCTCATGCACGACGCGGGCGGCGACCGCTCGCAGACGGTCGCCGCGCTCGGCACGTACATCAAGAAGATGAAGGCGAAGGGCTACACCTTCACCACGGTCAGCGGTGCCCAGGCCAAGCTGAACCGCGCCGCGGCCAAGGCGCGCGACACCGCGGGGGCCAACGGGGCGAGCCTGCCTCCGGGACGGCAGGCCGACGGGCAGGGGTCCGACGGGCAGCAGTCCGGCGCCGGTTCGGCGGGTGCGACAACGGGTGCCGGTATGGGCACGGGTTCGGGTGCGGGTGCGACAGCGGGTGCCGGTACGGGTGCGGGTTCGGGTGCGGGCGGTGCCGCGCAGGCTGCCCAGCGGAAGGCCACCGGCGCGACCCTCTACGAGGGCAAGGCGCTCGTCTACGCCGTGGCGGTCGCCGAGTGGGTCGTACCGGCGCTGTCCTGGTTCCTCGTCGTCGTCGGCGTCGCCGTCATGGGCCGGTTCGCGATGATGCTGGTTCTCGCGCGCCGTCACTACCGGCAGCGCAACCGCAGGCGCGGGCGGGGCGGGAAGTTCGGCTGGGGGCCGACGGTCACCCGGCCGGTGACCGTGATCGTGCCCGCGTACAACGAGAAGGAGTGCATCGCCAACACCCTGAAGTCGCTGGCGAGGAGCACGCATCCGATCGAGATCATCGTGGTCGACGACGGTTCCGATGACGACACCTCCGAGATCGCCGAGTCGCTCGGCATGCCGAACGTCCGGGTCATCCGGCAGGAGAACGCGGGCAAGCCCGCCGCGCTCAACAACGGTGTCCGCAACGCCCGTCACGACATCGTCGTGATGATGGACGGCGACACCGTCTTCGAGCCGGACGCCGTGCACCAGCTCGTGCAGCCCTTCGCCGACCCGGAGATCGGGGCGGTCGCGGGCAACGCCAAGGTCGGCAACCGGACCACCATGATCGGTGCCTGGCAGCACATCGAGTACGTGATGGGCTTCAACCTCGACCGCCGCATGTACGACCTGCTGCGCTGCATGCCCACCATCCCCGGCGCGATCGGCGCCTTCCGCCGCGACGCGGTGCTGGAGACCGGCGGCATGAGCGAGGACACGCTCGCCGAGGACACCGACATCACCATCGCCATGCACCGCGCGGGATGGCGGGTCGTCTACCAGGAGCACGCCAAGGCCTGGACGGAGGCGCCCGGTTCGTTCAAGCAGCTCTGGTCGCAGCGCTACCGCTGGTCGTACGGCACCATGCAGGCGCTGTGGAAGCACCGCAAGTCCCTGACGGACAGGGGCCCTTCGGGCCGCTTCGGGCGCGTGGGCATGCCCCTGGTGGTGCTCTTCCAGATCGTCACGCCGGTGTTCGCGCCGCTCATCGACGTCTTCACCGTCTACTCGATGCTCTTCGTGGACTTCCGGGCGGCGCTGCTCGCCTGGCTGGCCGTCCTCGCGGTCCAGCTGATCTGCGCCGCCTACGCGTTCCGGCTCGACCGGGAGAAGTACCGCTACCTCGCGATGCTGCCGCTTCAGCAGCTCGCCTACCGCCAGATGATGTACCTGGTTCTGATCCACTCCTGCGTCACAGCCCTTACCGGCGGCCGCCTCCGCTGGCAGAAGCTCAAGCGCACGGGCGAGGTCGGAACCCCGGCAGGAGTGAGCTAGATGAGCTGGGGGCCCGAACAGCAGGGGCAGTACGGACAGCAGGCGTACCCGGGGTATCAGGGCTACCCGGGTCATCAGGGGTACCAGGGGCAACCGGAGTACGGCCAGGAGGACCCCGGGTACTGGCAGCCGTACGCGCACCCGGCGCCGTACGAGGAACAGTGGCCGTACGTTCCCGAGGAACCCGGGACGGTCTCGACGGCGGTGCCCTCGGCCCCCGCGCACGACGAACCCCCGGCGGCCTCCGCGGCCGACAGCCCGGACCCGGGCACGTCCGAGCGGGCCGATCCGGCTCCGGAGGGGAGAACCGGGGGCCGCGACCGCTACTTCGACACCCTCCGCGCCGTCGCCCTGGTCCGGGTCGTCACCTACCACACCTTCGGCTGGGCCTGGGCCGGACTGGTCTTCCCGTCGATGGGCGTGATGTTCGCGCTCGCCGGCACACTGATGGCCAAGTCCCTGGAACGCGCCGCGCTCAAGGTGGTCCGGAGCCGGATGCGGCGACTGCTGCCGCCGTTCTGGTTCTGGGGCTTCTTCGTCGTGCTGGCGATGATGATCCACGGCTGGATGCCTGGCCGGCAGATCGTGTTCTGGGTCGTCCCGGTCGGCGACCCTCCGGGCAACCAGTGGGGCATGCAGGCCTGGGAGATCCTCTGGTACCTGCGGACGTACCTCTGGTTCGTGCTGCTCTCCCCCCTGCTGCTGAAGATCTTCCGCAAGGCCCCGATCCCGGTGCTGCTCCTCTCGCTCGTCCCGATCGTGGTCTTCCAGTACGGATGGCAGCCGTCGGACGACCGCCTCGGCAGCGCCCTCACCGACCTCGCCACCTATCTCTTCTGCTGGCTCCTCGGCTTCGCCCACCGCGAGAGGGTGCTCCAGCGCCTGAAGCCGGCCGCGGTGGTCCTCGGCTCGATCGCGGCCCTCGCGTACGGCGGCTGGTACGCCTTCGCGCACCAGTCGGAGTTCGGCACCTACGACCTCGACGAGAACCCCCTCGCCCAGGCCTTCTGGTCGGCGGGCTTCGTGACGCCGCTGATGTACTTCAAGGCGTACTACGACGTCGACTTCGCCTGGCTGGCCCGCTTCAAGCGGCTCGACCGCACGGTGACGGTCTTCAACGCGCGCGCGGTGACGATCTACCTCTGGCACGAGATCGCGCTGGTCCTGGCCGTCCCGCTGATCGACCAGTTCTGGAAGGTGCCCGCCTTCGAGAAATGGCTGCCCCTGGAGAGCCAGTGGTTCATGTTCGCCGTCGGCTGGCTGCTGATCTGGATCGCGATCCCCCTGTTCGGCTGGGTCGAGGACGTGGCCGCCCGCAAGCGGCCCCGGCTGCTGCCGTAGCGGCTCGAAGGGTGAACCTCGCCCCGGTTGGCGGTGTGAGGGCGCGTACAACGAGCACGACGCGATCTTGGTTACGGAGCATGGGAGAAATTCCCACAGAGAGGCTGACGTACCTCATGCGTCGTTCCCTGCTCGCCGCCTCCACCGCGGCGACCGCCCTCACCGCCGCCCTGTCACTGGCACTGAACACCCCGGCCGCCGCCGGAGCCGTCCGTGGCCACGAACCCGAGCCCTGGGTGAAGCGCAGTGCCGTGATGCGCGCGAATCCCAAGGACTTCCATTCACTGTGCCGCAGACAGAAGGACGGGGTGCCCGAGCGCCGGACCTTCCCGCTGTTCGAGCATCAAAGGGGCTTCACGGCGATCGAGGACTTCAAGCGCCAGGACGCGGACGGCACGGTGTTCTGGTCCGGCCACGACCCGAAGCATCCGGAGAACACGATCTCCGTGTCCATCATCGGCGCGTGTACCGCCGGACCGGTCACCCTGTCCGGCGAGATCGAGGCGGGCTTCCGGCAGTACCTCTACAAGCCGGTGGCCAAGAGGCCGGGCAGGTATCTGCTCCAGGAGATCGACCCCCTGAAACTGCCGCCGAGCGGTCAGGGCGTGGACACGGTGACCGTGCCGCCGACGAGGTCGGCCAGGCCGCACAACCCGGATCTGCGGGTCGCCACCCCCGACAACCCGGCGGCCATCGACATCGTCGTCGCCTACACCCCCGCCACCGTCACCGAGCTCGGCAGCGTCGCGGCCGTCCAGAGCCGGATCCAGTACGGCGTGAACCAGCTCAACAGGGCTCTCGCGACCAGCCACGTGCCGGCCAGCGTGCACGCCGTGAACACGTATCAGACCGCTGCGACCGGCGTCGCCCGTGAGAACGCCGGAACCCTGCTGAGCATGATCAGCAACCCCTTGAACCTGACCCTCGGCGTCACGGCCGCCGCCCAGCGGGCCACCTACGGCGCCGACCTGGTGGCCCTGCTGGCCTCCATTCCGGCCGAGGACAGCTCCGGTCAGGCCAACCTGCCCAACCCGGCGGGCCCGGCGACCGACAACAACGCGTTCTCGGTCACCAGCGTCTTCTCCATGACGGCGTGGGAGAACCTCGCGCACGAGATCGGGCACAACTTCGGTCTGATGCACGACCGCAAGACGGTGGTGGCCCAGGGCGGAACGACTCCGGTGGGCACCCAGAACTACGGCTGGGTCACTCCCGACCAGCGGCACCACACGATCATGGCCTACTCCAGCGCCTGCACTCTGCGGTGCACGGTCGTGAACCAGTACTCCAACACTGTGAACCAGCTCAACGGCCAGGCCCTCGGCGACGAGAACAACAACAACGCCGCCGTCGCGACGAGGGCCGCCGAGTTCCTGGCCGGCTACCGGGCCTCCAGGGTCACCAACCGGGTCTCCCTCACCATGGCGTCCAGCCCCGTCGCCGGAGGCCAACTCCAGCCGAGCGAGTACGGCCCGTACGACCCCGGCACACAGGTCACCGTCACCGCCGAGGCCGACCCCGGCTTCCAGTTCAGCGGCTGGCAGGTCGACGGTGTGCCCCAGACCGACACCACGCCCAACTACACGATCACCATGAACGCCGCCCACACCATCACCGCGCTGTTCACCGAGATCCCGGAGCCCCCGCAGTAGCACCCGTGCCACCGGACGGCGCCGCACCCTCCCCGCTGTTCAGGGGGAGGGTGCGGCCCTGTTCCCGTACGCCCGGAACTCCGGGGCTGACCCTCGGCGGGCCCCCGCCTGACCCCCGGCGCGGCCCCGGCGTGACCTCCTGCGCGGTCTCCGACGTGACCCCCGGCGGGATCCGTGGCAGCGTCCGCGGCCGGGTGCCTCGGAGCCGTCCGGCCCGTACTGCCACAATGGGACGGTGACCCGCGCATCCCTGGACAAGCAGCCGCACGAAGTCGCCTCGATGTTCGACGACGTGGCGGAACGGTACGACCTCACGAACGACCTGCTGTCGCTCGGCCAGGACCGGGCGTGGCGCAAGGAGGTCGCGAAGGCGGTCGACGCGCGCCCCGCGCAGAAGATCCTGGACCTCGCGGCCGGCACGGCGACCTCGTCGCTCCCCTTCGCCCGCACCGGCGCGTACGTCGTCCCGTGCGACTTCTCCCTCGGGATGCTCCGCGTCGGCAAGCGGAACCACCCCTGGCTGCCGCTGACCGCCGGCGACGCGACCAGGCTCCCCTTCAAGGACGACACGTTCGACGCCGTCACGATCTCCTTCGGGCTGCGCAACGTGCAGGAGACCGACACCGCGCTCAGCGAGCTGTACCGCGTGACCAAGCCTGGCGGGCGCGTCGTGATCTGCGAGTTCTCGCACCCCACGTGGGCGCCGTTCCGCACGGTCTACACCGAGTACCTGATGCGCGCGCTGCCCCCGGTCGCCCGCGCCGCCTCCTCCAACCCCGACGCGTACGTGTATCTCGCCGAGTCCATCCGCGCCTGGCCGACCCAGCCGCAACTGGCCGAGCGGCTGATCAAGGCCGGCTGGTCGAAGGTGGCCTGGCGCAACCTGACGGGCGGCATCGTGGCCCTCCACCGGGGCTACAAGCAGGTCTGATCCCGGGGGAACCGGCCCGGAGCGGCTACCTGAGCACCTCGAACGGGTCCCCGGGCAGTTCGAGTTCTCGGCGCAGCCCACCCGACGGCGGACGGAGCGGGCGCGGCTCACGCACTCCGGCGCCGCCCTCCGCGTCCCCCAGGTCGAACCACACCGTGACGACGGCTCCGCGCGGCACTTCGGCCCCGGGCTGCGGAAATTGCCGTACGACGTAGTCGACGACCGTCCTAGGGAAATCGGGCCGGTCGGGCGCGGCGAGCAGAACACCGCGAGCCTCTGCCGTCTCACGCGCGTCCACGGCCATCAGACCGACCAGCCGCGGTACGCGAACTTCGGGTGTCTTGGGTGTTATGCGCACAGGCGTCACCCCCAGCGGTACCGGAAGGGTAAGCCTCGCCCTGGTCCTTCGGGAAGCCGTCAGGAGACGCGCCGGAGGCAGTCAGAAGACGCGCCGGACTCTGCCACGGCGTCGGCCCGGGGGAGCTGCCACATGGCTGGGCCGGGGGGCCGTCACAGTGTCGGTGCCGGGAGTTGCCACGTGGCTGGCTCGGGGAGCCTTCATGGCACCGGCCCCGGGGAGCCGCCACAGCACCGGCCCGGGTAGCCGCCACATGGGCCGGCCCGGGGAGCCGTCACAGCGCCGGCCCCGGGAACTGTGACAGCACCGGCCGGCAGCTGTCACAGGGCCAGCCGGTAGCGGTGGCCCTCCTGCCGCGACGAGGGCAGGGTGAACCGATCCGCGAGCTCCATGCCGAGCCGTCTCGTCACCGCGATGGAACGGGCGTTGCCCGCGTTGACCATGGCCACCACGTCCGTGACGCCCGCCGCGCGCACCCGCTCCAGGGTGGTCCGCGCCGCCGCCGTGACGTACCCCTTGCCCCAGTGCGCGTGTCCGAGCCGCCAGCCGATCTCGATCTTCCCGGCCGGACCCCAGGCGTGCGGCCACGGCTGCGCGCCCGTGAAGCCCAGCACCTCGTCCCCGGGGCCGACCATCGTCCACAGGCAGAACCCGTGCTCCGCGTCGTGCCGCCGCTGGCGCGCGGTGAGTTCCTCGTAGACGGACCGCTCGGCCGCGCGGCCACCGTGGAACTCCATGACCTCGGGGTCGTCGAAGACGCGGTGCCACGCGAGGGCGTCCTCGTCGGTGGGGACGCGCAGTCGTACATCGGGGAGAGCTCGGTTCACGGGGCAGCCCTTCAGCCGGGTGATCGGTACCGCTGCATAGACTGCCCATGTCCAGTGCCCGTCGGCACGTTGATTTCGAGTCTTGGGGAGACCCCCGCCGTGACCGAGTCCCAGCCCCTCTCCGAAAACACCGCCGACGTCATCGTCGTCGGGGCCGGACCGGCCGGTTCCACCACCGCCTACTACCTGGCGAAGGCGGGGCTCGACGTCCTGCTCCTGGAGAAGACGGCCTTCCCGCGCGAGAAGGTCTGCGGCGACGGGCTGACCCCGCGCGCCACCAAGCAGCTGGTGTCGATGGGCATCGACATCTCCGAGGAAGCCGGCTGGCTCCGCAACAAGGGCCTGCGCATCATCGGCGGCGGCATGCGCGTCCAGCTCGACTGGCCGGATCTCGCCTCTTTCCCCGACTACGGACTCGTGCGCAAGCGGGACGACTTCGACGAGCAACTGGCGCGGCAGGCGCAGAAGGCGGGCGCGCGGCTGTACGAGCGCTGCAACGTCGGCGCCCCGATCGTCGACGACCGCACCGGCCGCATCACCGGCGTGCACGCGAAGCTGGGCGACGCCGACTCCAAGGAGAAGCGGGAGGTGACCTTCCATGCCCCGCTGGTGGTGGCGGCGGACGGCAACTCCAGCCGTCTCTCCCTCGCGATGGGGCTGCACCGGCGCGAGGACCGCCCGATGGGTGTCGCCGTCCGTACGTACTTCACCTCGCCGCGTCACGAGGACGACTACCTGGAGTCGTGGCTGGAGCTGTGGGACCGCCGGGGTGCCGAGGACCGTCTGCTGCCCGGCTACGGGTGGATCTTCGGCATGGGCGACGGCACCTCGAACGTCGGCCTCGGTGTCCTCAACACCTCCGACTCCTTCAAGGAGCTGGACTGGCGCGAGGTCCTGAAGGCCTGGTGCGCCTCGATGCCGGAGGACTGGGGCTACACCCCGGAGAACATGACCGGCCCGATCCGCGGCGCGGCCCTCCCGATGGCCTTCAACCGCCAGCCGCACTACACCAAGGGCCTGCTGCTGGTGGGTGACGCCGGCGGTCTGGTGAACCCCTTCAACGGTGAGGGCATCGCCTACGCCATGGAGTCCGGCCAGATCGTCGCCGACGTCATCGTCCAGGCCCACGCGCGCGCCACCCCTGGCCAGCGCGAACTGGCCCTCCAGCGCTACCCGCGCGTCCTCAAGGACACCTACGGCGGCTACTACACGCTCGGCCGCGCCTTCGTGAAGCTCATCGGCAACCCGAAGGTCATGAAGGTCGCCACCCAGCGCGGTCTGAGCCACCCGATGCTGATGAAGTTCACCCTGAAGATGCTCGCGAACCTCACCGACCCGACGGGCGGCGACGCGATGGACCGCATCATCAACGGCCTCTCGAAGGTGGCCCCGAAGGCCTGACCGGACGGGCCGCCCCGCGCGGTCACCGGGCCGGCTCCTGGGCGGCGCGACGGGCCACGACCTGCTCGCGCCGCTCGCCAACCTGCCGCAGGGCGGCCTTCCGGTTCCGCCGGGAGGGAACCGGCTTTCGGACAGCCCGGAGGGCCGCTCCCCGCACAGGAAGCGGCCCTCCGGAAGTCACCCGCGGGTCAGAGCACGCGCACCGCGCCCGTGGCCGGGTAGCCCGAAAGGTCCTGGATCACGACGCCCTTGGAGGGGTTGGCCGCGTCGAGGTACTGCCCGTTACCGATGTACACGCCGACGTGGTACGCCGAACCCGCCGAACCCCAGTACAGGATGTCGCCGACCTGGACATTGGACAGTGAAACCGGCGTACCGGACACCGACTGGTCCTGCGAGACGCGCGGCAGGTCCACACCCACTTGCTTGAACGCCGCCTGCACCAGGCCCGAGCAGTCCCACGCGTTGGGTCCGGTGCCGCCCATGACGTACGCGTCGCCGACCTGCGCCTTGAGGAAGGCGATGACGGTCGCGACACTGCCGCTGGCCGGGGCGGCGACGTTCGTGGACGTGGAGGCGCTCGCCGACAGGACGGTCCGCGCCGAGGAACGGGAGACGGCGTCGGCCGCTGCGGCCTTGCGCGCGGCCTCGGCCTTCTTCTTGGCCTCCGCCTTCTTCTTGGCGTCGGCCAGGGCGGCCTTGGCCTGCTTGGCGGCCTTGGCGGCGGCCGCGTCGCGCTCCGCCTGAAGCTCGTAGTTGGCCGCGAACTGCTGGGTGGCGTCTGCGGACTGCGCGACCTGGGTGGCCAGGTCGGCCGTCAGGGTCGGCAGCTCCATGGTCTGCGTCACGGGCTCGGCTGCGCTCGCCGAACCAGCGGCTGCGGCCACTGCCAGGGTGCTGAGGACGCCACCGGCAACTCCGGCGCGCATCGCGAGCGACGGGGCGTTGCGGCGGGGTTTCCGGTGGCTTCGTATGTGTGCGGTGTGGGACATGGGTACTAGCGGTACCAGGGGCTCCTCCATACCTTCAAGAAACGTGTGGTGCGCCACAGTTGTTCAATCGGCCGCCGAATTCGCCGCCTGTCACTCTTTATTGACGCCGTAACGGGCATTGCGGACACTGTCCATCAGGCCCGTGATCATGGCCTTTCAGCATTACGCCCGAATTGCCCGACGCCTACCACCGGTTGAAGAGGATGGCCAAGCCCGGCTTATCTGAGCCATAGGTAGATGTGGCGCAGGTCACGGAACGGTCACCCGGGCGGTTGCGTCCCGCGTGTGAACCCCGGCCGCCTCCGGCCCGCCCCCGCTCGTGAACGCGCGCACGTGTCCACATCGGTCCCGTCCGTCCCCCCGAAGTGTGAACGCGGCCCTCTATCAAGGGGGTGCGTCCAGCGCCAATTTGCATGCGCCGGAAGTCTCTTGATATTGAGACGACCCTCTGGGCCTGCGGCGATGAGCGAAAATGTCACGTCTGGTGACCGACCTGACGCTTCGCGTGTGAAGATCACTGCTCATCCGACTTCATGATCGTTCGTCAGGTGGTGGAGATCACAAAGCTAAGGCAATACCCCGTGTCGCAGATCACAGACCGCCGGGCATAGGATGCGAGGCAGTTGGGCTTGTGACCTGCTTCACATGTCCGCGATCTTCGCCGGGACGGGTGGGGTTCGCGGTGCTGACGAGGCAGGGGTGCAGGCTCGTCGAACCGCCACCAGTCAGTGCCGACTGAGAGGAGCGAGGAGCGTGAACGCGTATGCGCCGATCCTCGTACTGGGAGCCCTCGGGGCAGGCTTTGCGATCTTCTCCGTGGTCATGGCCACGCTGATCGGTCCGAAGCGGTACAACCGCGCCAAGCTCGACGCGTACGAGTGCGGCATCGAGCCGACCCCCACGCCGGTCGGCGGCGGGCGTTTTCCCATCAAGTACTACCTGACGGCGATGCTCTTCATCGTCTTCGACATCGAGATCGTCTTCCTCTACCCCTGGGCCGTCACCTTCGACGCCCTGGGTGTTTTCGGGCTCGTGGAGATGCTGCTCTTCGTGCTCACCGTCTTCGTCGCCTACGCGTACGTATGGCGGCGCGGCGGCCTGGAATGGGACTGAGGGGCCTTTAAGACATGGGACTCGAAGAAAAGCTGCCGAGCGGATTCCTGCTGACGACCGTCGAGCAGGCCGCGGGCTGGGTGCGCAAGGCGTCCGTCTTCCCCGCGACATTCGGACTCGCCTGCTGCGCCATCGAGATGATGACCACCGGCGCCGGGCGCTACGACCTGGCCCGCTTCGGGATGGAGGTCTTCCGCGGGTCGCCCCGCCAGGCCGACCTGATGATCGTGGCCGGCCGGGTGAGCCAGAAGATGGCGCCGGTGCTGCGGCAGGTCTACGACCAGATGCCCAACCCCAAGTGGGTCATCTCCATGGGGGTTTGTGCGTCCTCGGGCGGAATGTTCAACAACTACGCCATTGTGCAGGGAGTTGACCACATCGTCCCGGTCGACATCTATTTGCCCGGATGCCCGCCGCGGCCCGAGATGCTGTTGGACGCGATTCTCAAGCTCCACCAGAAGATCCAGACCTCCAAGCTCGGCGTGAACGCCGAGGAGGCGGCCCGCGAGGCGGAGGAAGCGGCGCTCAAGGCGCTTCCCATCATCGAGATGAAGGGCCTGCTGCGGTGAGCGACGCGAACGGCAACGGGGTCAACCCGGAGAAGGACCTGAGCGCCTCCAACCTTCCCGGCCAGCGAGGCGACCAGGGCGAGGAGATCCGCGTCCAGCGCGGCATGTTCGGCGCCAACAACGGCGGCGACACCTCCGGCTACGGCGGCCTGGTCCGTTCGATCCGGCTTCCCGGTGCGGCCACCCGCCCCTACGGCGGCTGGTTCGACGAGGTGGCCGACGAACTGGAGGGCGCTCTGGAGGAGCAGGGACTCGTCCCCGAGAACGTCATCGACAAGACGGTCGTCGACCGCGACGAGATCACGTTCCACATCGAACGCGAGTACCTGCTCCCCGTCGCCCAGACCCTGCGTGACGACCCGGCCCTCCGGTTCGAACTGTGCACCGGCGTCTCCGGCGTCCACCACCCGCAGGACAAGGGCCGCGAGCTGCACGCCGTCTACCACCTGCGCTCGATCACCCACAACCGGCTGATCCGGCTCGAGGTCAGCGCCCCGGACGCCGACCCGCACGTGCCCTCGCTCGTCTCCGTCTATCCGACGAACGACTGGCACGAGCGCGAGACGTACGACTTCTTCGGCTTGATCTTCGACGGCCACCCCGCACTGACGCGGATCATGATGCCGGACGACTGGCAGGGCTTCCCGCAGCGCAAGGACTACCCCCTCGGCGGCATCCCCGTCGAGTACAAGGGCGCCCAGATCCCGGCTCCGGACCAGCGGAGGTCGTACTCATGAGCACGCAGACCCCTTCCGGGGCATCGGCCGCCTCGCCCCGCGAGACGACCGAGGGCACCGTATATACGGTCACCGGCGGCGACTGGGACGAGATCGCCCAGTCGGCGGCCAAGTCCGACGACGAGCGCATCATCGTCAACATGGGCCCGCAGCACCCGTCCACCCACGGCGTGCTCAGGCTCATCCTGGAGATCGACGGTGAGACGGTCACCGAGGCCCGCTGCGGCATCGGCTACCTCCACACCGGCATCGAGAAGAACCTCGAGTTCCGCACGTGGACCCAGGGCACCACGTTCGTGACGCGCATGGACTATCTGACGCCGTTCTTCAACGAGACGGCGTACTGCCTCGGTGTCGAGAAGCTCCTCGGCATCACGGACCAGATCCCCGACCGCGCCTCGATCATCCGCGTGCTCCTCATGGAGCTGAACCGGCTCTCCTCCCACCTGGTGTGCATCGCCACCGGTGGCATGGAACTGGGCGCGACCACGATCATGATCTACGGCTTCCGTGACCGTGAGCTCATCCTCGACATCTACGAGCTGATCACGGGCCTGCGGATGAACCACGCGTTCGTCCGCCCCGGCGGACTCGCCCAGGACCTGCCCCCGGGCGCGGTGGACCAGATCCGCGAGTTCGTGAAGAAGATGACGAAGAACCTTCCCGAATACGACAAGCTCGCCACCGGGAACCCCATCTTCAAGGCCCGCATGCAGGACGTCGGCTACCTCGACCTGGCCGGCTGCATGGCCCTCGGTGCCACCGGCCCGATCCTGCGCTCGGCCGGCCTGCCGCACGACCTGCGCAAGTCCCAGCCCTACTGCGGCTACGAGGCTTACGACTTCGAGGTCCCGACCGCCGACACCTGCGACTCCTACGGGCGCTTCTTGATCCGCCTGGAGGAGATGCGCCAGTCGCTGCGGATCATCGAGCAGTGTCTGGACCGGCTCCAGCCCGGTCCGGTCATGGTCGCCGACAAGAAGATCGCCTGGCCCGCCCAGCTCGCGCTCGGCCCCGACGGTCTCGGCAACTCGCTCGACCACATCAAGAAGATCATGGGCACCTCCATGGAGGCCCTGATCCACCACTTCAAGCTGGTGACCGAGGGCTTCCGCGTGCCGCCGGGCCAGACGTACGTGGCGGTCGAGTCGCCCAAGGGCGAGCTCGGGGTGCACGTCGTCTCCGACGGAGGCACCCGCCCCTACCGGGTCCACTTCCGCGACCCGTCCTTCACCAACCTTCAGGCCATGGCGGCGATGTGCGAAGGCGGCCAGGTCGCCGACGTCATCGTCGCCGTCGCGTCCATCGACCCCGTGATGGGAGGCGTCGACCGATGACCACCACCCCCGAGGGCGTCAGCCTGGGCATGCCCCAACTGCCCGCGCCCGACTACCCGGCCGACGTCCGGACCCGGCTGGAGGCGGACGCGCGCGAGATCATCGCCCGCTATCCCGACTCCCGCTCGGCGCTCCTTCCGTTGCTGCATCTCGTGCAGTCGCAGGAGGGCCATGTCACGCGCACGGGACAGCGGTTCTGCGCGGAGGTACTGGGCCTGACGACGGCCGAGGTCACCGCGGTCGCGACCTTCTACTCGATGTACCGGCGCAAGCCGAGCGGTGACTACCAGGTGGGTGTCTGCACCAACACCCTGTGCGCCGTCATGGGTGGCGACGCCATCTTCGAGGCCCTCCAGGACCACCTGGGCGTCGGCAACGGGGAGACCACCGGTGACGGCAAGGTCACCCTGGAGCACATCGAGTGCAACGCGGCCTGCGACTTCGCGCCCGTCGTGATGGTCAACTGGGAGTTCTTCGACAACCAGACCGTGAACTCGGCCAAGCGTCTCGTCGATGACCTGCGCGCGGGCGCCGATGTCGACCCGACCCGCGGCGCCCGGCTGTGCACCTTCAAGGACACCGCCCGGATCCTGGCGGGCTTCCCCGACGAACGGGAGGGCGCGGTGGACGGCGGTGGCAGCGCGGGCCACGCGTCACTGGTCGGCCTGCGTCTGGCCAAGGGGGAGAGCGCCCCCGCGCGCGTGGTGCATCCGCGGGGCGGAGGAGCACCCCAGAACCAGCGGTCCGCCGAGCGCCTGAGCTCGCACGACGCGCCGCAGGACACGTCGGCCTCCGACCCGTCCCACCCGGCGGGTCCCGTGGCAGAGGAGGGGGAGTGATGACCTTGGCAGCCGAGATCAACGAAACGAGTCCCGAGAAGCTGCTCGCACCCGTGCTGTCGGCCTTCTGGGACGAGGACAGGTCCTGGTCGCTGGACGTCTACCGAAGGCACGAGGGGTACGAGGGCCTGCGCAAGGCACTCGCCATGTCGCCGGACGATCTGATCGCGTACGTCAAGGAATCCGGACTGCGCGGCCGGGGCGGCGCCGGATTCCCCACCGGAATGAAATGGCAGTTCATTCCCCAGGGAGACGGCAAACCTCACTATCTAGTTGTCAACGCCGACGAATCGGAGCCGGGAACCTGCAAGGACATCCCGCTCCTCTTCGCGAACCCGCACAGCCTCATCGAGGGCATTGTGATCGCGTGCTATGCCATTCGGTCTTCGCATGCCTTCATCTATCTCCGTGGTGAAGTGGTCCCCGTACTGCGGCGGTTGCACGAGGCCGTACGTGAGGCCTACGCGGCGGGTTATCTCGGCGAGAACATCCTGGGCAGCGGACTCGACCTCCAGCTCACCGTGCACGCGGGCGCCGGCGCGTACATCTGCGGTGAGGAGACAGCGCTGCTCGACTCGCTCGAAGGCCGCCGTGGTCAACCGCGGCTCCGTCCCCCTTTCCCTGCTGTCGCGGGCCTCTATGCGTGTCCGACTGTTGTAAATAACGTCGAGTCGATCGCGTCAGTTCCCGCAATTCTCCAAAAAGGCAAGGAATGGTTCAGGTCGATGGGCAGCGAGAAGTCTCCGGGCTTCACGCTCTACTCGCTCAGCGGCCATGTCGCCAGCCCCGGCCAGTACGAGGCACCGCTCGGCATCACGCTGCGTCAACTCCTCGACATGAGCGGCGGGATGCGCCCCGGTCATCGGCTGAAGTTCTGGACGCCGGGCGGCTCCTCGACCCCGATGTTCACCGACGAGCATCTCGACGTCCCTCTTGACTACGAAGGAGTGGGCGCCGCGGGTTCCATGCTCGGCACGAAAGCACTCCAGTGCTTCGACGAGACGACCTGTGTCGTCCGTGCCGTCACCCGCTGGACCGAGTTCTACGCCCACGAGTCCTGCGGCAAGTGCACACCGTGCCGTGAAGGAACGTACTGGCTCGTGCAGTTGCTGCGTGACATCGAGGCCGGCAAGGGCGTCATGTCCGACCTCGACAAGCTGAACGACATCGCCGACAACATCAACGGCAAGTCCTTCTGCGCCCTCGGCGACGGTGCCGCCTCGCCGATCTTCTCCTCGCTCAAGTACTTCCGCGGGGAGTACGAGCAGCACATCACGGGCCGCGGCTGCCCCTTCGACCCCGCCAGGTCCACGGCCTGGGCGGACAAGCACACGGAGGTGAACGCATGACAGTGACCACCAGCGCTCCCTCCGGAGGCGGCGAAGCGGCGGTCCCGCCGGAGGATCTCGTCTCGCTGACGATCGACGGCGTCGAGCTGAGCGTGCCCAAGGGCACCCTCGTCATCCGGGCCGCCGAACAACTCGGCATCGAGATCCCCCGGTTCTGCGACCACCCGCTCCTCGACCCGGTCGGCGCCTGCCGCCAGTGCATCGTCGAGGTCGAGGGCCAGCGCAAGCCCATGGCGTCGTGCACGATCACCTGTACGGACGGGATGGTCGTCAAGACTCAACTCACCTCCCCGGTGGCCGAGAAGGCCCAGCACGGTGTGATGGAGCTGCTGCTCATCAACCACCCGCTGGACTGCCCGGTCTGCGACAAGGGTGGCGAGTGCCCGTTGCAGAACCAGGCGATGTCGCACGGCAACGCCGAGTCCCGCTTCGAGGGCAGGAAGCGGACCTACGAGAAGCCGGTCCCGATCTCCACACAGGTGCTGCTCGACCGCGAGCGGTGCGTGCTGTGCGCCCGCTGCACCCGCTTCTCGAACCAGATCGCGGGCGACCCCATGATCGAGCTGATCGAGCGGGGCGCGCTCCAGCAGGTCGGCACCGGTGACGGCGACCCGTTCGAGTCGTACTTCTCCGGCAACACGATCCAGATCTGCCCGGTCGGCGCGCTCACGTCGGCGGCGTACCGCTTCCGCTCGCGCCCGTTCGACCTCATCTCCTCGCACTCCGTGTGCGAGCACTGCTCCGGCGGCTGCGCGACGCGCACCGACCACCGGCGCGGCAAGGTGATGCGGCGTCTCGCGGCGCCGGACCCCGAGGTCAACGAGGAGTGGGTCTGCGACAAGGGCCGGTTCGGGTTCCGGTACGCGCAGCAGCGCGACCGCCTCGACACCCCCCTGGTGCGCAACGCCGAGGGTGTCCTCGAACCCGCTTCCTGGCCGGAGGCCCTGGAGGCAGCCGCACAGGGACTGACGGCGGCCCGCGGCCGGGCCGGTGTCCTCACCGGCGGCCGGCTCACCGTCGAGGACGCCTACGCGTACAGCAAGTTCGCGCGCGTGGCCCTCGACACGAACGACATCGACTTCCGCGCGCGCGTGCACAGCTCCGAGGAGGCCGACTTCCTGGCCGCCCGGGTCGCCGGACGCGGCCGGGACCTCGACGGTACGGGCGTCACGTACACCTCTCTGGAGAAGGCGCCCGCCGTTCTGCTGGCGGGCTTCGAGTCGGAGGAGGAGGCGCCCGGCGTCTTCCTGCGGCTGCGCAAGGCGTGGCGCGGGCACGGACGGAAGACCTTCTGCATCGCCACGCACGCCACCCGCGGTCTGGAGAAGGCGGGCGGCACGCTGCTGGCGGCCGCGCCCGGCACCGAGACCGAGTGGCTGGACGCGCTCGCGAGCGGTGCGGGCCTGGACGAGGACGGTGCCAGGGCCGCCGAGGCGTTGCGCGCCGAGGGTGCTGTGATCGTCGTCGGTGAGCGACTGGCCGCCGTCGCGGGCGGGCTGACCGCCGCGGTGCGGACCGCGACCGCCACCGGCGCCCGGCTGGTGTGGATCCCGCGCCGGGCCGGGGAACGCGGAGCGATCGAGGCCGGCGCGCTTCCCTCGCTGCTGCCGGGCGGACGTCCGGCCACCGACCCGCGCGCGCGGGACGAGGTCGCGGCCGTGTGGGGCGTCTCCGAACTCCCGCACCGCTACGGCCGTGACACCGGCCAGATCGTGGAGGCCGCC
This sequence comes from Streptomyces sp. NPDC005281, assembly GCF_040607495.1. Lineage (NCBI taxonomy): Bacteria > Bacillati > Actinomycetota > Actinomycetes > Kitasatosporales > Streptomycetaceae > Streptomyces > Streptomyces sp. NPDC005281. The sequence goes on from NZ_JBEXGX010000035.1 coordinate 30,317, forward strand.
GCAGGCGGCGAACTGCGGGCCCTGGTGGTCGCGGGTGTGGAGGTCGCCGACCTTCCCGACCCCACGCGCGCGCGTGCCGCCCTGTCCGAAGTGGGCTTCCTCGTGTCGCTCGAGCAGCGGCCCGGCGAGGTCACCGAGCACGCCGATGTCGTCCTGCCGGTCGCCGCGGTCGCCGAGAAGGCCGGAAGCTTCCTCAACTGGGAGGGCAGGGTCCGTTCCTTCGAGGCCGCTCTCAAGCCCGACCAGATGGCCCGGCGGCTCGCGCCTGCCGACTTGCGTGTTCTGCAGATGCTGGCCGACGCCATGGACGTGCACCTCGGACTGCCGGATCTGCGCACCGCGCGCGGGGAACTCGACCGGCTCGGTGCCTGGGACGGCCCGCGAGCCGATGAACCCCGTGAGGCCGGGGTGCAGATGCCGCGTCCGGCCGCCGGGGAGGCCGTACTGGCCGGGCACCGGCTGCTGCTCGACCAGGGGCGTCTCCAAGAGGGCGACGAAGCGCTCGCCGGGACGCGGCACACCGCACGCGCGCGTGTGTCGGCCCCCACCGCCGCCGAGGCCGGAGTCAAGGACGGCGACGTCATCGCCGTGACCGGTCCCGGCGGAACGGTCGAACTCCCGCTCCGGATCACCGAGATGCCCGACCGTGTGGTCTGGCTCCCGCTGAACTCGACCGGAGGGGGCGTCGCCTCCGACACCGGGGCGCTGCCCGGCGCACTCGTCCGTATCGGCCCGGCGACGATCGCCGCCGAGGCCCCCAAGGAGGTGGAGGCATGACGCCGTACCTCGCCGCTGAAGACCTCTCGATGTTCGGCCACGATCCCTGGTGGCTGGTCGTCATCAAGGCGGTGTTCTGCTTCGCCTTCCTGATGGTGACCGTGCTCTTCTCCATCGTGTGGGAGCGCAAGGTCGTCGCGTGGATGCAGCTGCGCATCGGCCCCAACCGGCACGGCCCCTGGGGCATGCTCCAGTCGCTCGCCGACGGCGTGAAGCTGATGCTCAAGGAAGACCTCATCGTCAAGCGCGCGGACAAGGTCGTCTACGTCCTCGCGCCGATCGTGGCGGCCATCCCGGCCTTCATGGCGATCGCGGTGATCCCCTTCGGGCCCGCGGACAACGAGGTCTCGATCTTCGGTCAGCGCACCACGATGCAGCTGACCGACCTGCCGATCGCGATGCTCTACATCCTCGCGGTGGCCTCGGTGGGCATCTACGGGATCGTGCTCGCCGGCTGGAGTTCCGGATCCACCTACCCGCTCCTGGGCGGTCTGCGGTCCTGCGCCCAGATGATCTCGTACGAGATCGCCATGGGCGCCGCGTTCGCCTCGGTGTTCCTCTACTCCGGTTCGATGTCGACCTCGACGATCGTCGAGCAGCAGCACGACCGCTGGTACATCGTCCTGCTGCCGGTCTCGTTCCTGATCTACATCGTGACGATGATCGGCGAGACCAACCGGGCCCCGTTCGACATGCCGGAGTCCGAGGGCGACCTGGTCGGCGGCTTCAACACCGAGTATTCGTCGATCAAGTTCGCCCTGTTCATGCTCGCCGAGTACGTCAACATGGTGACGGTCTCGGCCGTGTCGACGACGCTCTTCCTGGGTGGCTGGCGGGCACCGTGGCCGATCAGCGGCTTCTGGGAGGGCGCCAACCACGGCTGGTGGCCGATGCTCTGGTTCGTGGTGAAGGTGCAGCTGCTGCTGTTCTTCTTCATCTGGCTGCGCGGCACGCTGCCGCGTGTCCGCTACGACCAGCTGATGAAGCTCGGCTGGAAGGTGCTCATCCCGGTCTCCGTGGTCTGGCTGATGCTCGTCGCGACCGTGCGGACGCTGCGCAACGAGCACTACAACTTCGCGGACATCGCCCTGTACGTCGGCGGAGGCGTCCTCGTCCTGCTGCTGCTGTCGTTCGTGGCGGACATCTTCCGCGACAAGCAGGGCCGGGAGACGCCCGCCGAGCCCGCCGCCTTCGACCCGATGGCCGGCGGATTCCCCGTTCCCCCGCTGCCCGGCCAGGAGCTGCCGCCGGTACCGCGGCGCCGCCCGCGCCGCGAGCGGGAGCTGATTGTCAGTGGCGGGTCCGATACTGCGAGTGATGGACCGGTTACCGAATCTCGTGACGGAAAGGAGGGGTCCGATGGCTGAGGAGCCGAAGGAGACCAAACCGGGTTTCCAGAACCCCGTCGCCGGTTTCGGCGTGACCTTCAAGGCCATGTTCAAGAAGCGGCTGACCGAGCAGTACCCGGAACAGCAGAAGACCACCGCACCGCGGTTCCACGGCCGGCACCAGCTCAACCGCCATCCGGACGGCCTGGAGAAGTGCGTCGGCTGTGAGCTGTGTGCCTGGGCCTGTCCCGCGGACGCCATCTATGTGGAGGGCGCGGACAACACCGAGGAGGAGCGTTACTCCCCGGGCGAGCGCTACGGCCGCGTCTACCAGATCAACTACGCCCGCTGCATCCTGTGCGGCCTGTGCATCGAGGCGTGCCCCACGCGCGCGCTGACGATGACGAACGAGTTCGAACTCGCTGACAGCAGCCGCGCCAACCTCATCTACACCAAGGAACAGCTGCTCGCCGGACTCCAGGAAGGCATGGTCGACACACCGCACTCGATCTTCCCGGGCACGGACGAGCAGGACTACTACCGGGGTCTGGTGACCGAGGCGGCGCCCGGCACCGAGCGCCAGGTGGCCGTCTCCAAGGGCGAGTTGCATCCCTCGGCGAGCCCGTCGGGTTCGTCCGCCGGAGAGGGGGCGGAGGCATGACCGGCCTGGCCGCGTACTCCACCTCCACCGGGGAGGCCTTCCAGTTCTGGGTTCTCGGCACCGTCGCGGTGATCGGCGCCCTGTGCACCGTCTTCATGAAGAAGGCCGTGCACAGCGCGCTGTGCCTCGCCGGAACCATGATCATCCTGGCGGTGTTCTACCTCGCCAACGGCGCCTACTTCCTGGGCGTCGTCCAGGTCGTCGTCTACACCGGCGCGATCATGATGCTCTTCCTCTTCGTCGTCATGCTCGTCGGTGTCACCGCGGCGGACTCGCTGAAGGAGACCATCAAGGGGCAGCGCTGGCTGGCCCTGCTCTGCGGACTCGGCTTCGGCATCCTGCTGTTCGCCGGGATCGGCAACGCGTCCGTCCAGGACTTCGACGGCCTGGCGAAGGCGAACGCGGGCGGCAACGTGGAGGGCTTGGCCGCCCTCATCTTCACGAAGTACGTGTTCGCCTTCGAGATCACCGGCGCCCTGCTCATCACGGCCACCATCGGCGCCATGGTGCTCACCCACCGCGAGCGCACCGAGCGCGCCAAGACCCAGCGCGAGCTGTCCGAGCAGCGGGTGCGTGAGGGCAAGAACCTCCCGCCGCTGCCGGCGCCGGGTGTCTACGCCCGGCACAACGCGGTGGACATCGCGGGCCTGCTCCCGGACGGCACCCCGTCCGAGCTGACCGTCAGCAAGACACTGCGCGACCGCGGACAGGTCCGTGACGTCTCGGCGGACGCGCTGAAGGACCTGAAGGCGCTGGAGCAGCGCGCCGAGGAGCGCCTGGAGCGCACGAAGCCGGAGGAGGCGTCCAAGTGAATCCGGTCAACTACCTCTATCTCTCCGCTCTGTTGTTCACGATCGGCGCCACCGGTGTCCTGATCAGACGGAACGCGATCGTGGTGTTCATGTGCATCGAGCTCATGCTCAACGCCTGCAACCTCGCCTTCGTCGTCTTCTCCCGGATGCACGGCAATCTCGACGGCCAGATCATCGCCTTCTTCACGATGGTCGTCGCCGCCGCGGAGGTCGTGGTCGGGCTCGCGATCATCGTGTCGCTGTTCCGTTCCCGCCACTCGGCCTCGGTCGACGACGCCAGCCTGATGAAGCTGTAAGGGGTCGCTGAATCGTGGAGAACCTGATTGCGCTGCTCATCGCGGCGCCTCTGCTCGGAGCGGCAGTACTGCTGTGCGGCGGACGGCGGCTGGACGCCGTCGGCCAGTGGATCGGCACCGTGCTCGCGGCCGCCTCCTTCGTGATCGCCGTCGTGCTGTTCGCCGACATGCTGGGGAAGAGTCCGGACGACCGGACCTTCACGCAGCATCTGTTCAGCTGGATCGCCGTCGGAAACTTCAAGGCGGACGTCGGCTTCCAGCTCGACCAGCTGTCGATGACGTTCGTCCTGCTGATCACCGGAGTCGGCTCGCTGATCCATCTGTACTCGATCGGGTACATGGAGCACGACGAGCGCCGCCGCCGCTTCTTCGGCTATCTGAACCTGTTCCTGGCGGCGATGCTGCTGCTCGTCCTCGCCGACAACTATCTGCTCCTGTACGTCGGCTGGGAGGGCGTCGGCCTCGCCTCGTACCTGCTGATCGGCTTCTGGCAGCACAAGCCCAGCGCGGCCACGGCCGCCAAGAAGGCCTTCCTGGTCAACCGCGTCGGCGACATGGGCCTGTCCATCGCCATCATGCTGATGTTCACGACCTTCGGGACCTTCGCCTTCGGGCCGCTGCTCGGCACCGAGGGGCACTCCGGGATCGTCGGGGACGCCACCGAGGGCAAGCTCACGGCCATCGGCCTGATGCTGCTGCTCGCCGCGTGCGGCAAGTCGGCCCAGGTGCCGCTCCAGTCCTGGCTCGGGGACGCGATGGAGGGCCCGACGCCCGTCTCGGCCCTCATCCACGCCGCCACCATGGTGACCGCGGGTGTGTACCTGATCGTCCGCTCGGCCGCCGTCTTCAACGCGGCGCCCGACGCACAGCTCGTCGTCACCGTCGTGGGCGGGGTCACCCTCCTGTTCGGTGCGATCGTCGGTTGCGCGAAGGACGACATCAAGAAGGCGCTCGCCGGCTCGACCATGTCGCAGATCGGCTACATGGTGCTGGCGGCGGGCCTCGGCCCCATCGGCTACGTCTTCGCGATCATGCACCTGGTGACGCACGGCTTCTTCAAGGCCGGGCTCTTCCTCGGTGCCGGTTCGGTCATGCACGGCATGAACGACGAGGTCGACATGAGGAAGTTCGGCGGCCTCAGGAAGTACATGCCGATCACGTTCGTGACCTTCGGCCTCGGCTATCTCGCGATCATCGGCTTCCCGGGCCTGTCCGGCTTCTTCTCCAAGGACAAGATCATCGAGGCGGCCTTCGCCAAGGGCGGCACCGAGGGCTGGATCCTCGGCGGCGTGGCCCTGCTGGGCGCGGCGATCACCGCGTACTACATGACGCGCGTGATGATCCTGACCTTCTTCGGGGAGAAGCGCTGGCAGCCCGACGCCGAGGGTCACGAGCCGCACCCGCACGAGTCGCCCAGGTCCATGACGATCCCGATGATCGTGCTGGCCTTCGGGTCGGTGTTCGCGGGCGGCTTCTTCAGCATCGGCGACCGCTTCGTGCACTGGCTGGAGCCCGTCACCGGGCACTCGGAGGGCGACTCGCCCGTGAGCGCCCTGACGGTCACCCTGGCCACCATGGTGCTGCTCGTCGTCGGTGCCGGCATCGCCTACCTCCAGTACGGACGCAGCTCCGTCCCGGTCGTCGCCCCGCGCGGCTCCCTGCTCACCCGCGCCGCCCGGCGCGACCTGTACCAGGACGACTTCAACCACGTCGTGCTCGTACGCGGCGGTGAGCACCTCACCCGCTCCCTTGTGTACGTCGACCACACCCTGGTCGACGGAGTCGTCAACGGGACGGCTGCCTCGGTGGGCGGCCTCTCCGGGCGGCTGCGCAAGCTCCAGAACGGCTATGCGCGCAGTTACGCGGTCTCGATGTTCGGCGGCGCGGCGATCCTCGTCGCCGTGACCCTGCTGATGAGGGCGGTCTGATACCGATGTCCTTTCCTCTGCTGACAGCGACGGCGGTGCTCCCGGCACTCGGGGCGGTCGCCACGGCCGCCGTGCCGGCCGCGCGGCGCGTCGCGGCCAAGTGGCTGGCGCTGCTCGTCTCCCTGGGAACACTGGCGCTGGCCGCGGTCACCCTGGTGCGTTTCGACCCCGGCGGCGCCCGCTACCAGCTCACCGAGTCCCACGCCTGGATCGCGGACTTCGGGGTGCGCTACCAACTGGGCGTGGACGGCATCGGGGTGGCACTCGTCGCGCTCACCGCACTGCTGATGCCGTTCGTGATTCTGGCGGGCTGGCACGACGCCGACCCGCAGGAGACGGGCAACAAGAGGTGGCGGCCGACGCAGGGCTTCTTCGCCCTGATCCTGGCCGTCGAGGCGATGGTGATCATCTCCTTCGAGGCCACCGACGTCTTCCTCTTCTACATCTTCTTCGAAGCCATGCTGATCCCGATGTACTTCCTCATCGGAGGCTTCGGGGACCGGGCCCACGAGCACGGCGACGAGGCGGCGGCCACACAGCGGTCGTACGCCGCGGTGAAGTTCCTCCTCTACAACCTGGTCGGCGGCCTGATCATGCTGGCCGCCGTGATCGGCCTCTACGTGGTGGCGGGAAGCTTCTCGCTCCAGGAGATCGTCCAGGCGCGGGCCAACGGGTCGCTGCACATGGCGACCAGCACCGAGCGGTGGCTCTTCCTCGGCTTCTTCTTCGCCTTCGCGGTGAAGGCGCCCCTGTGGCCGCTGCACACCTGGCTGCCCAACGCCATGGGTGAGGCCACCGCGCCGGTCGCCGTCCTGATCACGGCGGTCGTCGACAAGGTCGGCACCTTCGCGATGCTCCGCTTCTGCCTCCAGCTCTTCCCGGAGGCGAGCAAGTGGGCGACGCCCGCGATCCTCGTGCTGGCGCTGATCAGCATCGTCTACGGGGCGCTGCTCGCCGTCGGGCAGCGGGACATCAAGCGGCTGGTCGCCTACGCGTCGATCTCGCACTTCGGGTTCATCGTCCTGGGCATCTTCGCGCTGACCACGCAGGGTCAGTCGGGCGCGACGCTCTACATGGTCAACCACGGGATCTCGACCGCCGCCCTGATGCTGGTGGCCGGCTTCCTGATCTCGCGGCGCGGCTCGCGTCTCATCGCCGACTACGGAGGGGTGCAGAAGGTGGCCCCGGTGCTCGCCGGCACCTTCCTGATCGGCAGCCTCGCGACGCTCTCGCTCCCCGGTCTCGCGCCCTTCGTGAGTGAATTCCTGGTCCTGGTGGGCACGTTCACGCGCTACCCGGTGGTCGGCATCATCGCCACCTTCGGCATCGTCCTCGCCGCCCTCTACACCCTCGTCCTCTACCAGCGGACGATGACCGGCCCGGTCAAGGCCGAGGTGTCCGAGATGCCGGACCTCAGGGTGCGCGAGCTCCTGGTGGTCGCCCCGCTGATCGCGCTGCTGATCTTCCTGGGCGTCTACCCGAAGCCGCTCACCGACATCGTCAACCCGGCGGTCAAGCAGACCATGTCAGACGTACACAAGACGGACCCCCAGCCCGCGGTGGAGGCGGCCAAGTGAGCGCATCAGCCGTCCACAGCCTGTGGACAACAGCGGCAACCGCGGCCGAGCCGATCTCCAAGATCGATGCACCGAAGATCGAATATGGGCAATTGTCGCCCACTTTGATCGTCCTCGGTGCGGCGGTCCTCGGGGTTCTGGTCGAGGCCTTCGTGCCACGCAAGTCCCGTTACTACGCACAGGTGTTCGTCGCCGTCGTCGCACTGGCCGCGGCCTTCTCCGCGGTCGTCGCGCTCGCGTCGGACGGATACGGCACCACGAAGGCGCACATCGCGGCGATGGGTGCGATCGCCGTCGACGGACCGGCCCTGTTCCTCCAGGGCACGATCCTGCTCGCCGGAATCCTCGGCGTCTTCACCTTCGCCGAACGGCGCCTCGACCCCCAGACGCACGGAAACCGGGTCGACGCCTTCGCCGCGCAGGCCGCGTCGGTGCCCGGCAGCGACAGCGAGAAGGCCGCCGTGAAGGCCGGGTTCACCACCACCGAGGTGTTCCCGCTGCTGCTCTTCGCGATCAGCGGCATGCTGGTCTTCCCCGCGGCCAACGACCTGCTGACGCTCTTCGTCGCGCTGGAGGTCTTCTCCCTGCCGCTGTACCTCCTGTGCGCCGTGGCCCGCCGCAAGCGGCTCATGTCGCAGGAGGCGGCGGTCAAGTACTTCCTGCTCGGCGCCTTCGCCTCCGCGTTCACGCTCTTCGGCATCGCCCTGCTGTACGGCTACGCGGGCTCGGTGTCGTACGCGACGATCGCGCATGTCGTCGACGGCACGGTCACGAACGTCGACCCGGCGCTCGCCGGCACCATGGGCAACGACGTACTGCTGCTCATGGGTATGGCCCTGGTCGTCATGGGCCTGCTCTTCAAGGTCGGCGCGGTGCCCTTCCACATGTGGACGCCCGACGTCTACCAGGGCGCGCCGACCCCGGTCACCGGCTTCATGGCGGCGGCGACGAAGGTGGCGGCGTTCGGCGCGCTGCTGCGCCTGCTGTACGTCGTCCTGCCGGGCATGCGCTGGGACTGGCGGCCGGTCATGTGGGCCGTGGCGATCGTCACCATGCTGGGCGGTGCGATCGTCGCGATCACCCAGACCGACATCAAGCGGCTCCTGGCGTACTCGTCGATCGCACACGCCGGGTTCATCCTCGCGGGTGTCATCGCGACCTCGCCGGACGGTGTCTCGTCGGTCCTCTTCTACCTGGGCGCGTACTCCTTCGTCACGATCGGCGCCTTCGCCGTCGTCACGCTCGTACGGGACGCGGGAGGAGAGGCCACGCACCTGTCCAAGTGGGCGGGTCTGGGCCGCAGGTCCCCGTTGGTGGCCGCGGTGTTCGCGGTCTTCCTGCTGGCCTTCGCCGGTATCCCGCTCACCTCGGGATTCGCCGGAAAGTTCGCCGTGTTCAAGGCGGCGGCCGAGGGCGGCGCGGGCGTGCTGGTCGTGATCGGTGTGATCTCGTCGGCGATCGCGGCGTTCTTCTACATCCGCGTGATCGTGCTGATGTTCTTCAGCGAGCCGAAGCCGGAGGGGCCGACGGTCGCCGTGCCGTCGCCGCTGACCATGACGGCGATCGCCGTCGGTGTGGCGGTCACGCTGGTGCTTGGCGTGGCGCCGCAGTACTTCCTGAACCTGGCGAGCCAGGCCGGGGTCTTCGTGCGCTGAGCAAGGGCCTTTCGCGGCTCGGGCCCCGCTCCCTCCGGGGAGCGGGGCCCAAGTCGTTCTCAGCGGGCGGTGCGGGCCGTGCCCATGGAACCCATGGAACCCATGGAACCCATGGAACCCATGGAACCCATGGAACCCATGGAACCCATGGAGCCGGTGTGCGCGGTGGACGACGAGCCGGTGTGGGCTGTGGGCGACGACCCCGTGTGGGCTGTCCCGGACGAGCCGGTGTGGGCCGTGGGCGACTTGCCGGGGTGGGTCGGAGCGGCCGTGCACTTCACCCTGGGGTTCCAGCGGTCGAACAGCCCGTTGGGATTCTGCTTCCAGAGCCAGACGTGCAGGTCGTAGTGGATCGGCATACCGGGGTAGTGACCCGGCATCGGACCGTCGAACTTCTGGCCGCCGAACATCGACGGCCGGTCCTTGCTGGTCTTCATGTTCTGGTCGGAGTCCAGCACGATCCACTCGACACCGGCGAGCCTGCGCTTTCCGTTCGTGCCGTCCTCGAAGAGGAGAGCCGAGGGCTTCGCCGGATCGAGCGAGCCGTAGCGGGACTCGTTGAAGTAGTGGTAGCCCATGCTGCCGTGCCCCGCGGGATCCGTGGAGCACCGGTTGGGGACGTATCCGTCGGCGACGGCGACCTTCTCGTCGAGGTATTTGACGCTGGCCAGGTACGCCGTGGTCAGATCGCGGATGGCTTTCGGGTCGACCGGGCGGTCCCCGGCCGGGGCGGGGCCGGCGGACAGGGCGAGCGACGCGGCGGCGGCTGTCACGAGGGTGATGGCGGTCCTGAGGGGACGCTGGGACATGCGAAGACTCCTAGAGACACGAGAGAGGCGTACGGACTGCACGGGTCCGTCGGCTGCGGGCCCCCTCCTCCCGCCCGAGCAGCATGGCCCTCGGCCCCGAAGCGCCGCCATGCGAGCGGGGCCAACGGGTTGAACCCGGCCGGGGCGCGCCGTGCACGGGAGTGAGACGGGGCGGGCGCCGGTACGCGGGGGAACCGATCGCTCGCAGCCTGTGGACAACTCTCGGACTGTCGGCGCGGCCCCCTATCGTGGACGCAGTGGTCGAGGTGCGACGTACGGGGGACGGAACGATGGGCGGGACGGGTGTGATGACCGAAGCGGACGCGACGGAGAAGCCGGGTGGGAGCGAGGCGCTGGGCGCCCTGCACCGGGTCTTCGGGTACGACGCCTTCCGTGGCGAGCAGGAAGCGATCATCGAGCATGTGGTGGCGGGCGGTGACGCCGTCGTCCTGATGCCGACCGGTGGCGGAAAGTCCCTGTGCTACCAGATTCCCTCGCTGGTCAGACCCGGTACGGGCGTTGTCGTCTCCCCACTCATCGCGCTCATGCAGGACCAGGTGGACGCGCTGCGGGCGCTGGGCGTGCGCGCCGGCTTCATGAACTCCACGCAGGACTTCGACGAGCGGCGCGTGGTCGAGGCGGAGTTTCTGACCGGAGAGCTCGACCTGCTCTATCTGGCCCCCGAGCGACTGCGTCTCGACAGCACCTTGGATCTGCTGTCCCGCGGGAAGATCTCCGTCTTCGCGATCGACGAGGCGCACTGTGTGGCCCAGTGGGGCCACGATTTCCGTCCGGACTATCTGGCGCTCTCGCTGCTCGGCGAACGCTGGCCGGACGTCCCGCGCATCGCGCTGACGGCCACCGCCACGCACGCGACGCACAAGGAGATCACCCAGCGCCTGGGCATGCCGGCGGCCCGCCACTTCGAGGCCAGCTTCGACCGACCCAACATCCAGTACCGGATCGTTCCCAAGGCCGACCCGAAGAAGCAGCTGCTGTCCTTCCTGCGCGAGGAGCACGCGGGCGACGCCGGCATCGTGTATTGCCTCTCGCGCAACTCCGTTGAGAAGACAGCCGAGTTCCTCTCCCGCAACGGCATCGAGGCCGTGCCTTACCACGCGGGCCTGGACTCGGGCACGCGTGCCACGCACCAGTCCCGCTTCCTGCGGGAGGAGGGCCTCGTGGTGGTCGCCACCATCGCCTTCGGCATGGGCATCGACAAGCCGGACGTGCGGTTCGTCGCCCACCTCGACCTGCCGAAGTCGGTCGAGGGCTACTACCAGGAGACGGGCCGCGCCGGCCGGGACGGACTCCCCTCCACGGCCTGGATGGCGTACGGCCTTCAGGACGTGGTCCAGCAGCGCAAGATGATCCAGGGCTCGGAGGGCGACGAGGCGTTCAGACGCCGGGCCGCCGCCCATCTGGACTCGATGCTCGCCCTGTGCGAGACCGTCCAGTGCCGGCGCTCCCAGCTCCTGGCCTACTTCGGCCAGGACCCCGACACCCCCGCGTGCGGAAACTGCGACACCTGTCTGACGCCCCCGGAGACCTGGGACGGCACGGTCGCGGCGCAGAAGCTGCTGTCCACGGTGGTGCGCCTCCAGCGCGAGCGGGGACAGAAGTTCGGCGCGGGCCAGATCGTCGACATCCTGCTGGGGCGGAAGACCGCCAAGGTGATCCAGTTCGACCACGATCAGCTGTCCGTCTTCGGTATCGGCGAGGAACTCGCGGAGTCCGAATGGCGCGGTGTCGTAAGGCAGTTGCTGGCCCAGGAGCTGATCGCGATCGAGGGCGAGTACGGAACGCTGGTGCTGACCGACGGCAGCGGGACCGTGCTGCGGCGCGAGCGCGACGTGCCGCTGCGCAAGGAGGCGCCGAAGCTGGCCGCGTCCCGCTCTTCGGCGCCCAAGGGCGAGCGCAAGGCCAAGGCGGCGGCGGTCGAGCTGCCCGCCGAGCTCGTTCCCGCGTTCGAGGCGCTGCGGGCCTGGCGCGGCGAGCAGGCGCGCGAACAGGGCGTCCCCGCGTACGTCATCTTCCACGACGCCACGCTGCGGGAGATCGCCACGGTGTGGCCCGCCTCCGTGAAGGATCTGGGTGGTATCAGCGGGGTGGGCGAGAAGAAGCTGGCCACGTACGGCGAGGGTGTCATCGGGGTGCTCGCCTCGCTGGGCGGCGGCACGCCCGCGGCCCAGCCCGCCCCTGGAAGACCCGAGTCCGCACCGGCTCGGGCGACTGCCGCGGGACCGGATCCGGACTGGCCCGAGCTGGACCAGGAGCCGGAGCCCGAGGACTGGATGTAACGGGCTCCACGCAGGAGTCCGGGGACCGGGGCGCCGCGCCCGGGGACAGAGGGCGCCGCTCCGCCGACCTGTTCTGTCTCCGAGGGGCACGGTGGCCAGGGCTCTGGCCACCGTGACACGGACCTCGTTCCCGCCGGGAGACGGAGAGCTCCGCCGTAGTCCTTGCCGAGGTGCCTCCCGTGGAGACTGCTGGAGCTCTCCGCGGGGGCGGCGCTCGCAGACCTCTACTGGGAGGACTCTCGCAGACCTCTACTGGGAGACGGCCTGCGTGATACGACCCCGGACCTCGCCGAGGCCCACCCTGGTCCCACCCGGCCCGGGTGCCCAGGCCGTCAGGGTGACCTCGTCGCCGTCCTCGAGGAAGGTGCGCTTGCCGTCGGGGAGTTCGAGGGCGTCGCGCCCGTTCCAGGTGAGTTCGAGCAGAGAGCCGCGCTCGCCCTCTGAGGGGCCGCTGACGGTCCCGGAACCGTAGAGGTCACCGGTGCGCAGGGAGGCGCCGTTGGCCGTCATGTGGGCCAGCTGCTGGGCGGCCGTCCAGTACATGGTGGAGAAGGGGGGTTCGGAGACGACGTGGCCGTTGATGGCCACGGAGATCCGGAGGTCGTAGCCGCCGGGTTCCTCGGAGGCGTCGTCCAGATAGGGGAGGAGGGGGCGCGTGCGGACGGGCGGTGGGACGAGGGCGTCGTCGAGGGCGTCGAGCGGGGTGATCCACGCCGACACGGACGTGGCGAAGGACTTGCCGAGGAAGGGGCCGAGCGGGACGTACTCCCAGGCCTGGATGTCGCGTGCCGACCAGTCGTTGAGCAGGCAGAGGCCGAAGACGTGGTCGCGGTAGTCACCCAGCGGGACCGGCCGGCCCTGTTCCGAGGGGGTGCCGACGACGAAGCCGACCTCCGCCTCGATGTCCAGGCGGACGGACGGACCGAAGACCGGGACGGCGTCCGTGGGGGCCTTGCGCTGGCCCGAAGGGCGGACGACATCCGTGCCGGACACCACGACCGTGCCGGAGCGGCCGTGATAGCCGATCGGCAGGTGCTTCCAGTTGGGCGTGAGGGAGTCGGCGGCGTCCGGGCGGAAGATCTGGCCCACGTTCCGGGCGTGGTTCTCGGAGGCGTAGAAGTCGACGTAGTCCGCGACGGTGAACGGGAGGTGCAGTGTCACGTCGGACAGAGGGTGGAAATGCGGAGCGAGCGTCTCCCGGTGGGCCGGGACGGTCACCCAGGCCGTCAGCGCGCGCCGGACATCGGACCAGGCGGTGTGCCCCGCGGCGAGCAGCGGATCCAGGGAGGGTTGTGCGAGGAGCCCGGCGTAGGGGGAGCCGAGCGAGCGGGCGGCGGCGCCCGCGTCGAGTACGTGGTCGCCGAGCCGTATGCCGACGCGCCGCTCGGGGTCGCCGGCCTGGTCGGTCAGGGAGAATACGCCGTACGGCAGGTTGTGCGGGCCGAAGGGATCGCCCTCGGGGACATCGAAGGGGGGCATCGGTTGGTGCCTCGCTTTCGGGTTCGTACTCGCCATGTGATCCATGCGTTCCACGTGTTTCATGTGGTCGGGGCACACGTTACGGGGGAGGGACCCCGCTGCGGCAGGGCCTAAAGGGTTTGCAATGTCCGAATTGGCCATATCGGACGCGGCGATTCCGGCTCGACGCCTCTCGGAAACCGTCGCATTGGGCTCCGTTCGGCACCGGCCCAGACATCGCCACCGCCACCGCCGCTACCGCCACCGGCACAGACACCGGCACAGGTACCGGGCCCGTGCCGGGCGGCCCGTGAGCGGTGGTGCGCCGAAATCGGGTGCTCGGTACGGCTCGTCGGTTCCCGGCCCTTGATGTACGGCTCGGGTTCCGGGGCGTGCTGTTCGCTCGTGTCCTGAGCCGTGCTGTTCCGGACTGCTCGCGGCGGTCTCGCCGGGCCCGTGACGTGCCTCGCAGGCGGGGTGGAGTCCGACTCCGGCCGGGCGGTTCGGCGAGTGCGGGACCGTGAAATCGGCTGCCCTGCCTGGGTGTTGTCGAGGCAGAGGTGCTGGTTGCCCTTCATGCAGGGGGCGTTGGGGTGTTGTGGTCGGTCGTGTTCGGGAAAGTCGGTGTGGGCGGAAGCGGAGCCTGGGTGATCCGAATCGGTCGCAACGCGCTTACCGCCGTGCGGTGAACGGCGTTGCTGACGGGATACCGGACGTCGTCCGGTTCACGCCGGGCCGATGAGTCGTCGGATCCGTATTCTTCGGATCATGGCCGCTCCGACTGCATATTCACTCATCGCCACTGACCTGGACGGAACGCTGCTGCGCGGCGACGACACACTCTCCGACCGGTCACGCGCCGCGTTGGCGAACGTGACCCGGGCAGGTGCCCGCCATCTCGTGGTCACGGGCCGACCCGCACCGCGTGTGCGCCCGCTTCTCGATGAACTCGGCGGCGAGGGACTGGCGGTGTGCGGGCAGGGGGCGCAGCTCTACGACGCCGGCACCGACCGCATGCTGTGGTCGGTGACCCTGGACAGAGAGCTGGCGGAGACGGCGCTCGGCAAGATCGAGGCGGAGGTCGGGATGCTGTACGCGGCGGTCGACCAGGACGGGGTGGACGGGCTGACGCTCATCGAGCCGGGGTACGTCATGCCGCATCCGACACTGCCGGCGGTGCGGGTGCCACGCCGGGACAACCTCTGGGCGGAGCCGATCAGCAAGGTGCTGCTGCGCCACCCGTCCCTGTCCGACGACGAGTTGGCGTCAGCGGCACGGGGAGTGGTCGGTTCGCTGGCGACGGTGACCATGTCCGGGCCCGGCACCGTCGAACTCCAGCCATGCGGGGTGACCAAGGCGACGGGCCTCGCTCTCGCCGCGGCGCACCTCGGTCTCACCCCGTGCGCGACGCTGGCCTTCGGTGACATGCCCAATGACATCCCGATGTTCGACTGGGCGGCCCGAGGTGTGGCGATGGCCAACGCGCATCCGGAACTGAAGGCGGTGGCCGACGAGGTCACGTTGTCGAACGAGGACGACGGAATCGCGGTGGTCCTGGAGCGCCTCTTCGGCTTCTAGCGCCACCGCCGCACCCGCCCGCACGCTTGCCCGCGCGCACCTGTTCGCGCGCCTGCCCGCGCACACCCGTCAGCCCGCACTCCGCCGGTGCGCGTCGTCGCCCGCCCGGCGACGCGTCCGACACGCGCGCCGGGCCACGACGCAACCGCACCCGCCGACGGTCCGAGAAGGCGCCGTCGGCGGGTGCGGTGAGAAACGGGGGTGCGGGGTGGATCAGTAGGCGCCGTTGACGTTGTCGATGGAGCCGTAGGTCTTGGCCGCGTAGTTGCAGGCGGCGGTGATGTTCGCGACCGGGTCGTAGATGTTCATCGACGTGCCCGAGACGTGGTACGCCTGGAACGTGGGGTCGATGACCTGGAGCAGGCCCTTGGAGGGGATGCCCGCGGCGGCGTTGGAGTCCCAGTTGTTGATGGCGTTGGGGTTGCCGGAGGACTCGCGCATCACGTTGCGGTAGATGCCGTCGTAGCTGCCGGGGATGCCCGCCTTGGCCATGACGTCCAGGGACTGCTTGATCCAGCCGTCGAGGTTGTTGCTGTACGACTTGACGGAGGCCTGGGTGGCGGTGGTCACCTTGGACTTGGCGACGGCGGCGGTGGCGGTGGCGGTGGTCTTCGCCGTGGTGCGGACGGTCGTCGACCCCAGCGACTTCGTGCCGACGGTCAGCTTCAGGCCCGGACGGATCAGGGCGGGGTTGTCGCCGATGACCGCGCGGTTCGCCGTGTACAGCTTCTTCCAGCCGCCGCTCTTGGGGTACTTCTGCGCCACCTTGGACAGGGTGTCGCCGGCGACCACCTTGTAGGTGACGAGCTGCACGTTGGGGACCACCGCGGTGTGGGCGGTCTTCGCGACCTGGGGGGCCTGCGCCGGAGTGGCGGCGCTGGCGCCGGTCGCGCTCACGAGCGGAAGGGCGAGGGCGATGCCGCCCGTTCCGGCGGCGATCATGCCCCGGGTGATGACGTTGGTCTTCATGCGACGGTGCTTGGCTCGTACGGGCATGGCGAATTTCCTCTCCGACGCCTGCGAGGTGAGCTGTCGGGTTCGGGCGGGAGATGCCCGGCCGCGCTGTGAGCGCGGCTTCACCCCAAGCCGGTCCGGTATGTACGGATCGGCGGCTTACCTGTGGTTCCCCCGCTCCTGCCGTGGCGTGGGTCGATGGGTTGCCGGGCGGCGGCAGGATTCGGCGATCCGCCCGGGGTCGACCAGAACGTATGCGAGAGCACATGTCCGAAACAAGACGAGATTTGACCGCGAAGATCGCTTTCGCCTGGTTAAGGCGAGGGTAAAAAGTCCGATTGTGCCGGAATTGGATCCTCAACTTGCCTTTGGCGAAGGGGTTGGGTCGAGAACGGTGCGCGGCGGCGGTGCGGCACGCCGGTGACTCAACTCACGAGACCAAAGAGCATTAAGGCGGCATGAGGGGTAAATCGGGCATCAGGCGTGGGTCGGTGAGCGCCGGCGGGCTCTTCGGAGGGGGCCGATCGGCCCCTGACGCGACGGGAATTGTGGCGTGGGACACGTCGGGGCGGGCCCCGTCCGGGGCCCGAGCCGTCCGGGCGGGACCGCCGGCCGGAAGCGAGCCGAACCCAGGCGGACGCCAGGTGAAGTGCGGCTCTTTTCAACGGCGTTCGGTGTGCACGCGAGCGAGGGAACGCGAACTCCCTTGCCTGTGGCTCGTGTCGGCTCGGTCAGCCGGCCGTGCGCGGGATTCTCTTCTCCCAGGTCCGGTGGAAGACGACCTCGCCGCCGTCCTTGCAGACGAGTTCGTCGGTCGTGATGAAGTCCCGCGCGTCGCAGGTGAGTGCGGAGACCGTCTCGACTCGGGCGTCCCACGGCAGGTCCGGGCGGTGCAGCCGGATCGACCACGCCGAGCGGGCGCCGGCGGACAGCGGGTCCGGTGAGTCGATCGTGTACGTCTCCCGGGCCTCCTCCGTGTATTCGAGGCCGTCGGGATGGACGTGGGTGCCGCCGTGGCCCGGGTCGGTCTCCAGGCGCCAGGTCTCCGCGGCCACGTCGCGCAGGACCAGGCGCCGCGGCCGGGACTCGTCCAGGGTCTCGGAGACGGTCACGCCGAGGGGTTCGTACTCCTCCGGCTCCCCGAAGGTGATCGAGGGGTCCGACTCCCGTGTCCGTACCGGGAGTTCGAGGACGCTGCCGATCGGCTCCAGGGTGAAGCCCGCCTCCGAGCCCGGCTGGGGCCAGATCCAGGGCCAGTACGCGGAGGAGACGCCCAGCCGGATGCGGTGGCCTGCCGGGAACGCGTAGCCGATGGCGTTCAGGTCGAGCACCACGTTCTCCGCGGTGCCCGGTTTCCAGGGCACAGCCTGTTCGGGGCCCTGGCGCGCCGACAGGTTCAGGGCGCCCCGGGTGACCAGCGTGGACGCTCCGTCCGGCGCCACATCGCAGAGCCGGGCGATCACCTGCCCCCTGGGTGACGCGGACGTCAGCCGCAGATTGACCCGGGGGCGGCCCAGCACCCAGGTCTCCTCCGTCACCTGGAACTCGAAGCAGGCCGACCGCGCGTCCTCCTCCCGCTGGTCCGGCGGCAGGTCGCCGTCGTCGCCCAAGGGGAAGAGGCGGCCCGCGTCGACCCCCGTGTGCTGCGGGGACCGCACCGGCACCGGGGTGCCCTGGAGCGCGTACGCGACCGGGGTCACCGAGGGTGAGGGCCAGGCGGGGTCGCCCACCCAGCGGCCGGGGATCCGCGCGTACACGGTCGCCGGAGGATGCGCGTCCATCACGTACGAGCGCAGCAGGGGGACGGAGAGCGCGTCCGTCTCCTTGTCCTTGAGCCAGTGGTCCCACCAGCGCAGCGTCTCCTGGAGGAAGCCGATCGCCGGTCCGGGCGGCAGGTCCCGGTCGGGGTAGTGGCGGGACCAGGGGCCGATGAGACCTCGTACGCGGTCCGGCGGCAGGTTCCGCACCAGGCGCAGCACCGTGTCGCGGTGCGGGTCGTGCCATCCGCCGACCGCGAGGACCGCCGCGCGGATCGCTCCGTACTCCTCGCGGACACTGCCGTGGCGCCAGTACGCGTCCCTGGTCTGGTGCGCCAGCCAGGTGTGGGCGGAGGGGGTGACCGCCTCCAGCCGCTTCTCCCACATGTCCCGCCACATCCCCTCGCCCACGTGCGCGGGGTCCGGCGGCCGGGCGGCGGAGGCGAGCAGTGCGGCCGACCGGGCGTGCGTGTCGACGGCGAGGACGGAACCTCCCGCATGGTGCACGTCGTTGTCATAGAGGTCGTCGGTCGAGCAGACCGTGACGATCGCCTTGAGCGGCTCGGGTGCGCGGGCCGCGACCCGGAGGGAGTGGAAACCGCCCCACGAGATGCCGAACATGCCGACCCGGCCGGTGCACCAGGGCTGGGCCGCCAGCCAGGAGACCACCTCCACCCCGTCGTCCGGCTCGGTCCCCGGGTGCTCTTCCCCCGGCACCCCCTCCGAGTTTCCGTGGCCGCGCGCGTCCACGCGGACGGAGGCGTAGCCGTGCCCGGCG
Organism: Streptomyces sp. NPDC005281; assembly: GCF_040607495.1. Taxonomy (NCBI): domain Bacteria; kingdom Bacillati; phylum Actinomycetota; class Actinomycetes; order Kitasatosporales; family Streptomycetaceae; genus Streptomyces; species Streptomyces sp. NPDC005281. The sequence goes on from NZ_JBEXGX010000035.1 coordinate 48,985, forward strand.
TACCAGGGGTGGCGCTGCCGGTCGCGCGGGGCCGTCCAGTCGGTCAGGCGATACGGGAGGTACTCGAGGAGCGCCGGTACGGGCTCCTCGGTCAGCGGCCGCCAGATCCGGGCGTACAGAAGGGTGCCGTCCGAGAGAGGGACGAGGACGTCCTCGTGAGCGGTCTCGTAGGGGAAGGACGTACGGATGTGCATGAGCGTCACCTCGGGGGACGGAATGCATCGTGCGGCACGGCCGGAGAGCGGGGGACCGTCCGGTCCCGGCCGTACACGGGTCGGGCGCGGCCGTGGGACACGGTCACCCCTTCCGGGTGCTTCTTCGCGTGTCATCTCAAGTCGGTTCAGATCATCTGATCATGAACATACCGTCCGTGCTCGGGTGGCGCCCGGGAGTCGGGGTACACGCCATTGGGGCACCCAGGTGCTTCGCGTGTGCCTTCCGGGTGTACTCGCGTATACCTCCTGGCGGAGCGAAGTGGGCCGGGGGACGGTGGGCGCTCGCGGTGATCGAAACCTGACCGGATACGCTGACTTGAGTGATGGCAGCGACACATCGACAAACCGTGTCATCGACCGAATGATCGACCGAGTTCGCCATGTGATCGTCAGCAGACAGGAGAACCTCTCGTGACCGTCGTCGGGCCGTTCGGGCTGAGCGTGCGGGACCAGGCTCTCGAAGCCGATGTCCAGGCCGGATTGGCGGCTGTCGAGGAGGGTTTGCTCGAAGCCACCAAGAGCGAGGTCCCGTTCATCACGGAAGCCGCCCAGCACCTCGTGCGGGCCGGCGGGAAGCGGTTCAGGCCGCTGCTCGTGATGCTCGCAGCGCAGTTCGGCGACCCCTACGCGCCGGGTGTCGTGCCCTCGGCCGTGGTCGTCGAGCTGACCCATCTCGCCACGCTCTACCACGACGACGTGATGGACGAGGCCGAGGTCCGGCGCGGGGTGGACAGCGCCAACGCCCGCTGGGGCAACTCGGTGGCCGTCCTCACCGGCGACTTCCTCTTCGCCCGTGCCTCGTACATCCTGGCCGACCTCGGGCCCGAGGCCGTCAGGATCCAGGCCGAGGCGTTCGAGCGGCTGGTGACCGGGCAGATCCTGGAGACCGCGGGGCCGCGCGACGGCCGCGATCCGGTCGATCACTACCTCGACGTGCTCGGCGGCAAGACCGGGTCGCTGGTCGCGGTCGCGTGCCGGTTCGGCGCGATGATGTCGGGCGCCGACGAGACGGTCGTGGACGTGCTGACGCAGTACGGCGAACGGCTGGGGGTCGCCTTCCAGCTCGCGGACGACGTCCTCGACATCGCGTCCGACTCGCGCGAGTCCGGCAAGACGCCGGGGACGGATCTGCGCGAGGGCATCGCCACGCTGCCGGTGCTGCGTCTGCGCGAGCGCGCCGAGCGCCTGGGACTCGCCGAGGACGTCGCACTCTGCGAGCTGCTCGACTCCGACCTGACGGACGACGCGCGTCTCGAGGAGGCGCTGGCCCGGCTGCGGGAGCACCCCGCGCTGGAGCAGGCGCGCCGGGACACCGTGCGCTACGCGGAGGAGGCGCGCTCCGCGCTGGCCCCGCTGCGCGAGTGCGACGCGAAGGCCGCGCTGGTCGAGCTGGTGGACGCCGTGGTGCACCGCGCCGGCTGAGACCGGCCCTGAGGTGCGCCGGTACGGCTGAGACTCGCTCTGTGGTGCCCGGACGCGGCTGGACCGGCCCGGAGGTGCGCCGGTACGGCTGAGACCCACCCTGCGGTGCCCGGGCGCGGCTGGACCGGCCCTGAGGTGCGCCGGTGCGGCTGAGACCTACCCTGCGGTGTTCCGACGCGGCTGGAGCGTGCCCTGAGGTGCGCCGCTACGGCTGAGGCCCACCCTGAGGCAGCCCCGACGCGGCTGAAGCGGCCCCTGAGACGCACCTGGTACGGCTTGAAGGGCTGAGGCCGCACCGCTACGGCTGGATGGGGCCCGAGGTGCACCTGGACGGCTGGAACGGGCGCCATGGTGCACCTCGGGTGGCTCGGTACGGTTGGTCGGCCGGGGCATCCATGCGGTGCGCCGGGGCGACCGGGTCGGCCGTCAGTAGCCTCCGTTTCCGCCCGTGCTCGACGAGCTGGTGGCCGGCGACGGTGATGACGACGCGGGAGTGGTGATCTTCGCTCCGTTGGGCGACACGGCCCACCAGGTTCCGTCGACTCCCTGGCCGTAGGGCTCCTTCGGCTCGTCGTCCTTGGAGTAGCGGTAGAGGGGCCAGCCGGCGAGGGTGATCTGGGTGCTGCCGTCGGTGCGCTTCACCGTGGAGACCAGGCTCTTGTCGATGCCCTTCGTGGTCAGGTTGCCCTGGGTCGTGGCCGCGGGCCAGAGCGCGGCGCAGGTGGTGTAGCAGCTGACCTTCGTCGGGTTCGCGGAGTCCACGTCGAAGCGGTACAGGACGAACCCCTTGCCGTCGGTCACGACCGTGCCCAGCTTCGCGACCTTCGCGGTGGTCAGGGTCGTCGTCGCCGATCCCTTGGAGCCGGTGCTCTGCGTGGTGCCGCTGGAGCTCGGTGTGGAGCTGGTCCCGCCGCTGCTCTTGCCGCCCCCACCCCCGCCGCCTCCGCATCCGGCGAGCGCGAGTGCCAGGACGGCGGCGCCCGTGGCGGCGTATCCCGAAATGTGCTTGATGGTGAGCATGACGGTCCCTCGATCCTCTGATCCCTGGAGTGCTGGGCGACGGTGATCGCTATCACCCGTAAGTACGGATTTGCGCCGGTTTTCACTCGAATCGCCGGCAGATTTCATTCCGGGCCCGGACGAACTGCTCGCGCGGAGCCGCGCGAGGCGAGGGGTGCGGCAGGAACGACAGTCGGGTGAGGGGCCCGGCGAGGGACCTGGCGAGGGGGCCTGCGCCTGGTCGGGGATTCGGCCTCCGGCACGACCCCTACGGGTCGGGGAAGGGCACGCCCCCTCACGTCATACCGCAGGACTACGCGGAGTTGAGCCCGGGGGTTGACGCTTTCATCCGCCGTATTTGGTCAGATGGAGAACACCACTCCTCACCGGTCCAGGTGAGAATGGCGGCTTAGGGGTGGAGCACGGAACGAGGGCAGGGCCGCCGCCGACGACGGAGGTAAGGCACACATGGCACCGTACGAATCCGACGACAGCGCGAGGGCCGCGGAGGCCGACGACAGGCTCGCCGGGCGACGCAAGGCCGCGCGGTACGTCGTTCCGGTCGCGGTGGTGGGGGTGGCGGCGGCGACGATCGGGCTCGTCCCGGCGCTCGCGGACTCCGGAGATCCCTCGCTGCCGAAGATCACCGCGCAGCAACTCATCGAGAAGATCGCCAAGTCGGACGTCCAGCAGCTGTCCGGCACGGTCAAGGTCAGCACCGATCTCGGACTGCCCAACCTGGGTGGTCTGGAGAGCGGGCTCCTGTCCGGCGCGGCCAAGGGGCACGGCGGTTCCTCCGCAGACCCGCAGTCCAAGCTCCTCGAACTGGCCTCGGGCACGCACACGCTGCGCGTCGCCGCCGATGGTCCGGACCGGGGCAAGGTCTCCCTGCTGGAGAACGCCGCCGAGTACAGCGTCATCCACAACGGCAAGGACGTGTGGGGGTACGACAGCAAGTCGAACGAGGTCTTCCACTCGGCCTCCGCCGAGTCCGGGCACGCGGGCGAGGGTGCCGAGGGCAAGGCGCCGCGGGATGTCCCCGCCACGCCCAAGGACTTCGCCGACGAGGTGCTCAAGTCCGTGGACGACACGACCTCCGTGACGGTCGACGGCACCGAGCACGTCGCGGGCCGCGACGCCTACAAGCTCCTCATCAAGCCCCGGCAGTCCGGTTCCACGGTCGGCGCGATCAGTATCGCGGTGGACTCGAGGACGGGGCTGCCGCTGAAATCCACGCTGACCCCGGCGAGCGGTGGCGCGGCGGTCGTGGACGCGGGCTTCACCCAGGTCGACTTCTCCCGGCCGGCCGCCTCGACGTTCGCCTTCACCCCGCCGAAGGGCGCGAAGGTCACCGAGGGCGACACCCTGAAGGGCGCCAAGGACGGCGAGTCGAAGGGCCTGAAAGGCGACGAGCCGAAGAACATGAAGAAGGCGTGGCCGAAGGGTCACGAGGCGAAGGCCGACGGCCTCGGTGGTCCGAAGACCATCGGCAAGGGCTGGAACTCGATCGTCGTCCTCGACGCCGGTGGCAAGGACGGCGGCAAGGGCCTGCCGTCCGGCGCGTCCGGTTCGACCGGCAACAGCGGTGTCGACGGATTCCTGAACTCCCTCGGCGACCACGTCACCGGCAAGTTCGGCTCGGGCACGGTCTACTCGACCCGCCTGGTCAACGCGCTGATCACGGACGACGGCAAGGTGTACGCCGGTGCCGTCACCAAGGCCGCGCTGGTGAAGGCGGCGAACGCGGCCCAGTAGGGGCAGCCAGGCGAACGAACCGAGGGAGCCCATGGAGGAGCTGTCCGCCGACGAGCCCGGCCGGGCGCGGGCCGAGGGCGCCGCCGTCCCCGAAGGGCGGACGGCGAGCGCCCGCACGGAGCCCGCGCGGGCGCCGGGAGGTGTCGCGGTCGTGCCCGCCCGGCGGGCTGGAGACGACGGTGCCGCGTCCGGGGAGGACGCGGTGATCGCGACCCGCTCGCTGAGCAAGCGGTACCGCGGCGGACAGCTCGCCGTCGACGGCCTGGACCTCACCGTCCCGGCGGGCAGCGTCTTCGGCTTCCTCGGACCGAACGGCTCGGGCAAGACCACCACCATCCGCATGCTGATGGGGCTGATCGAGCCGACCTCGGGCACGGCGAGCGTGCTGGGGCGGCCCATGCCCCGGTCCGCGCGCGCCGTGCTCCCGCACGTCGGGGCGCTGATCGAGGGCCCCGCCCTGTACGGCTTCCTCTCCGGGCGGGACAACCTCCTGCGCTACGACTCCGCGGACCCGACCGCCGATCCCCGGACCCGCAGGACACGCGTCGGAACCGCGCTCGACCGGGTCGGACTGTCCGCGGCGGCGGCAAAGAAGGCGAAGGCGTACTCCCTGGGGATGAAGCAGCGGCTCGGACTCGCGGCCGCGCTGCTCCAGCCCCGCAGGCTGCTCGTCCTGGACGAGCCGACCAACGGTCTCGACCCCCAGGGCATGCGTGAAATCCGTTCGCTGGTGCGGGAGCTGGCCTCCGACGGCACGACCGTCTTCCTCTCCTCGCACCTGCTCGACGAGATCGAGCAGGTCTGTACACACGCGGCCGTGATGACCCAGGGGCGGCTCGTCGTCCAGGGGCCGGTGGCCGACCTCGCGGCCGGTGCGCGCGGCCGTCTGGTGGTGACCACCCCGGACACCGGGGACGCGGCACGGGTCCTCAAGGAGCAGGGCGTCACGGATCTCGTCGTCACCGGGACGGGGGTGACCGCGGAGCCACCCGACCGCGAACTCGCCGAACTGAACGCAGCGTTGGTCACGGCAGGCGTGCGAGTCCGCGGCTTCGGGGTCGAACGGGCCTCGCTGGAGGACGCGTTCGTGGCGCTGACCGGGGAGGGTTTCGATGTCGCGGGCTGAAAGTCTGCCGAAGCGGGACGCGGAGCCGGCGACGGGGCCGGCGACCGAGCCGGCAGCGGAGTCGGGGACAGGCCGTCGGCCGAGCCCGTTGTGGACCTTCGGACTCTTCCGCGACGAACTCGTCACCACCTTCCGCCGCTGGCGGACGATCGCACTGCTCGGCGTGCTCGCGGCCGTGCCGGTCCTCATCGGTGTCGCCGTGAGGATCGAGACGAAGGGCGACTCGGCCGCGGGAGGCGCCGGGGGCCCTGCGTTCATCGCGCAGATCACCAACAACGGACTGTTCCTGGTGTTCACCGGACTGGCCGCGACCCTCCCCTTCTTCCTGCCGATGGCGATCGGCGTCATCGCGGGCGACGCGATCGCGGGAGAGGCCAACGCGGGCACCCTGCGTTATCTCCTGGTCGCGCCCGCCGGCCGCACACGGCTGCTGCTCACGAAGTACGCGACGACGATGACGTTCTGCCTGGTGGCGACCCTGGTCGTGGCGGTCTCGGCGTTCGCGGTGGGCGCCCTGCTGTTCCCGCTGGGCGAGCTGACCACGATCTCCGGGACCCGTATCGGTTTCGCCGAGGGGCTCGGCCGGGCGCTGCTCATCGCCCTGGTCGTCGCCGCGTCACTGACCGGTGTCGCCGCGCTCGGCCTGTTCGTCTCCACCCTCACCAATAGCGGCATCGCGGCCATGGCGACGACGGTCGGCCTCCTGATCACCGTGCAGATCCTCGACCAGATCCCCCAGCTGCACGCGCTCCAGCCGTACTTCTTCTCGCACTACTGGCTGTCCTTCGCCGACCTCATGCGCGAGCCCGTCTACTGGGACGACCTGGTCCGCGATCTCGGCCTCCAGGGCCTGTACGTCGCCGTGTTCGGGTCGGCCGCGTGGGCGCGGTTCGCGGCGAAGGACATCACCGCCTGAGACCGCCTGGGCGGACGCGTCACCGCCCGTGCTCCGGGCGGCTCAGCGCTCGTAGGGGAAACGGGCGAGCGGTGCCTCCTGGGCGAAGAAGGTCTTCGCGCGCGTCAGCGCCCCGGTGTCGTCGAGCACGTCGTCGCGCCTGCTGCCGTTGCCGAGCAGGACCCCGCCGAAGCGCATCTTCATGTACGCCGCGGTGTGGTTCAACGTACCGATCAGCGGGTCGGCGACCTCCGGCTCCTCGTGCGCGAGCGCGGTGACGCCCCAGAGGGTGCGTCCGGCCAGGGTGGCCTTGAAGTCGACGCCGGGTGTGCGCAGCCAGCCCGACCAGTGGTCCAGGTAGCGCTTGGTCAGTCCGGACACCGAGTACCAGTACAGCGGTGAGGCGATCACGATGTCGGTGGCCGCGAGGGTGGCGTCGAGCAGTGTGCCCTCCGTGCTCGAGGCGGGAGGGCGTACGTGGTCGCCGTCCCGGCGCAGGTCCTCGAAGTCGGGGAGCGGGTGCTCGGTCAGGGGCAGCCAGTGCTGTTCCGTGCCGGCGGGGAGTTGTTCGGCGGCCCTGCGGGCCAGGGTCTCGGTGTTGCCGCCGGTGCGGCTGCTGCCGAGTACGAACAGGAATCGGCGGGTCATGGTTCCCCCTGAGATACGTCGGCGTCGATTACACGCGCCAACAATATATGCACGCGCATATACAAGTCCAGGCTGCCCCCTCGCCCGGGACGCTCCCTCACCCGACCCAGCCTCGGCCACCCGCCCGCTCGCACTCAGCCCTGGCAGCCCGCTCGCCCGCACTCGGCCCCGGACACCTGCCCTCGCCCGGCCCCGGACACCTGCCCTCGCCCGGCCCCGGCAGCCCGCTCACGCTCAGCCCTCCCTCCCTCTTCCTCCCTCTTCCTCCCTCGCTTCCTCGCCCAGTCCGAGTCCGTCCGCAACAGCTCTTCTTCGCCCCCTCCGCCCCTACCCTTCCCACCCCTGGGGCTCCGCCCCAGACCCCGCTCCTCAAACGCCGGAGGGGCTGGAGATTGCCCCGGCAGCTGGGAGGCGGGACGGAGGTCTGAGAAATGCCCCGCCCTGAGAGGGCGGGTCGGAGGGGCTGAAGGTTGCCTCCGGAGTCGATGGGCGGTGCCGGTGGGGCTGAAGATTGCCGCTTCAGCCGATGACGGGTTGAAGGGGTGGATCTCGTGCCTCGGCCGGTACGGCGGGCTGAAGGTGCTGGATCTCAGGCCTCGGCCGGTACGGCGGGCTGAAGGTGCTGGATCTCAGGCCTCGGCCGATATTGCGGGACGAAGGGGTCGAATCTCCTGCTCGTGAACGGTTGCACCCAAGCCCCCCTCCACGCGCACCCGGGATTCGGCGGGAGGGGACGGGCCGGTACATCAAATGCCCGCAGGCCGGACGGATCATCACCCACCCGCACTTCGAAACGCCGGTGGGATCCGTTCGGATGCGGGCGGATGTACCGGCGCGGCCCCGACCCACCCACCGGAGCCGAACCGGAAGCGGAGCCGAACCCGCGACGCCGGCGCGAGCGACCCGAGCTACTCAACGGCCCCAGTCCTAACGCCCCGGCGTCGGAGGCCGCTGCACCCGAGGTGCCGGACCGGGCGCCCCCGCCCCCGGTGCCGAGCCGGGTGCACCCCCGCCCGGGGACGCGGAACGCCGGCCGGACTGAAGCCGGGCCGCGCTCGCGACGGGATTGGTGGCCCCGCCGGACGGCGCCGTCGCGCCCGCCACAGCCGGCCTCCCCCAGCTCTCCGGAACCGAACCGTGCCGCTCCACCGCCCCCTGCGCGCGCGCCTCCGCGAGCCGCGCCGCCTGCTGGGCCACGGGAGCGAAGCCCGGAGCCGCGTTGCCGCTCTGCGACGGAACCTGGCGGACGGCCATGGCGGTCAGAGCCGCCTGGGTGTCACGGGGAAAGACGTCACGGGGCAGCAGCTGCGAGGCCGCGCCGGTCACCTCGACACGGTGCTGCCTGCCACCCGCCTCGAAGGTGACGCCGTAGCCGAGGTACTGCCGGTCACGGTCGAACATCAGGTCACCCCGCACCTGCCCGCCCCCGGCCCGCGTCCGCTCGCTCAGCTCCTGGAGAGCCTCCGGCATCGGCGCGGTCCGCCCGAGGCTCGCCACATACGCTTCCGCCTCCACGTTCCCCTCCCGGAACCGCGGCTTTCCGTCGGACCCGGTGGACATCCGCACGGCACCGACCCGGTTGTCGGGGTGGATGTCGATGGTGAGGCGGCCGTCACCCCCGTACTCGCCGACGAACCGCTCCCGCAGCGCGGTGAACTGCACCTGGTTCTCCAGCGCCGGAGGCAGGTTCGGCCCGTAGACGGTGACCCGCGCCTCGGGGTCGGCCTCCAGGATGATCTCGGCGTTGGCCACCCCCGTACCGCCGGCGCCCGCGACCAGCCACGTCTTCGGCGCGCCCGCCGCGGCCGCGGCGCTCGCGTCGAAGCGGCCCTCGGCGATCTCGTCCCCGATGAAGACCCGGCCCGGCGCGGCGGCCCGCGCCCGCTCCCATTGGGCGGTCGCGTCGAGGGTCTGGAGCGCGGCCCGCGCCCCGCCGTCCGAGCGCAGCCCGTCGAGGACCCCTTCCTCCCGCAGCACCTGGAGTGCCTCCTCCGCACCGGCCTCCCCGGTCAGCCGGGCGCGCGCCGGTGAGTCGGCGGGCAGCTGTCCCCGTACGGCGTCGAGCGCCTCGGGCAGGTTCACCGCGTCCCGGCGGTCGACGCCGGGCACCATCTCCGGCGGCAGCCCGGTGGCCACGGTCGGCGTGCCCTCGACCTTCACGTAGAGGTCCGGGGAGCCGTCGGCGGGCCGGATGTGCGCGTAGAGGCGGCCGTCCTGCCCGGGGACCAGGGCCGCGGTCCCGTCGACGACAGGTCCGCGCACGGCGAGCTGGTCCTCCCACATGCGTACCGCGTCGCGCGGCACCCGCGAGGTCGGGTCGGCGAACTGGTGGGCGTCACCGAGCCCGTTGGCCCGCATGTCCCTCGTCTGGTCGGGGGACTGGACGATGCCCTCGCCCGGGTCCAGGTGCCAGCGGCCCCGGGCGTCGACGAGCAGGGCCTCGGGGTCGCGTCCGACGAGGCTGGCGCCACCGCCGACGACGACCTGGCGGGTGGGCCACTCGCCGGTCGAGGCGGTCTCCGCGCGCAACTGGTCCAGGGCGGCGGCACCGGCCCGGGTGCGCTCGCCGGCCGCCTGTGCCGCCGCCCCGGCGAGCTCCTCGCGGGGGACGGGGGAGCCGTCGGGCCGGACCCCCGGCATGAGCGGAGTGTCCGCGGACGCACCGAGAGGACGGGCGTGTTCGGCCCGCGACCGGAACTCCTGTAGTTCGGTGACATCGGCGGCGCTCAACCGCTCTACGGGGACGGCGAGTTCACGCAGGGCGTCGGTCGCCGCCGGGGTCAGATGAGGGTCGACGAGGTCACGGCGGATGTCGGCGGCCTGGAGCTCGGACAGATGGCGGTCGGAGCCGGCCGGAGCCTGCGGCCGCAGGCCGACATGGTCGATGAGAGCCGACAACTCGCTCCGGGATTCAGCCCTTTGGGAGGCGTCGAGGGTGGCGTCGTTCATGCGGGCGGCCAGCTGGTTCAGTTCGCCGACCCGGCCGAGGTCCTCCTCGGTGAGGCTCAGCCGCCGCTCCGCGCTTCCGAGCGCGCCGCGGGCCAGCAGGTCGGTGCGGTTCGGTGCGACGCCCGCGACCTCGGGATCACCGGCGGCGGCACGGGTCGCCCGGTCGCGCACCGCGAGCAGTTCACCGACCTCGTGACTCAGCGCCCGGCCCACCTGGCGCGGGTCCATCCGGTCGGAGAGCTGGACGACATGCTGGTCCGAGGTGGTGTTGACGTGGGTCCGCGCGACCGTGCCGGCGGGGAGCGGTATCGCGTCGAGCCGCAGGGTGAGGTCCCTGCCCCGGTCGTCGGTGAGCGCGAAGAAGCGGTCGCCCGCGGCGCCTGACCGCAGCTCGACCGAGCTCAGCCGCTGCCCGTACAGGCTCTGCACCACCATCGGCAGGGTGCTCTCCGCCTGCGCGATCACGGCCGCCTGCCGTCCCGGATCAGGTGCGGCGCCGGTGCCCGAGACGAAGCGGCTGCCCGCGACATCGGTCGCGGTGATGACGACGGGCTCCGCGCGCGGCACCGCACCCGGGGCGGAAGGGTCCGAGCGGGCGTCCCGCCGGGCCTCCGCCCGGTCGGAACGGCCGGCGTTCCCGCGGTCGAGCGGTTCCTGGTCCACTGGCGCTTTCCCCCTTGAACGGCCTCGTGGCACGTAAGATCTCGGCATGCTGATCGCCCGTTCGACGCAGGAAGCGCACCTCTACATGGACCTGCACGCGTGTGCGTGCGGGGCGGAGAGCTTCGAGCGCGAGCACCGTCTCGACGAGCGTGACGGTGTCCTGGTCGCGGTGTACGAGGGTGTCTGCCCCCAGTGTGGCCGCGCCCGCTCCTTCGCGTTCCGGCTCACCGACGAACTTCCGCCCGCGCCACCGGCGTTCGGCGGACCGGAGCCCTCGCGGATCATCGACCCCGGGGAGTTCCTGTGGGTCGCCGACCAGGTCGCCACGGACACGGGACTGCGGCTGCTGCACACACCGCCCGCCGGGCGGCACGAGCAGCGGGAGGGCTCCGCGTTCGCTCTCGCGGCGGTCGAGGAAGTCCTCAAGTTCCTTCCGCGGGGCCTCGATCGCGTCCCCGCGGAACTCTTCACCTCGGAGCGCGGCCGGGAGATCCACGACCGGACCCCGCACCGCTTCGAGAGGGCCGCGCTCCTCGAGAACATCGCCCGCAAGCGCCGCATCCTGGAGAGCCTCGACCACGTGGGCCCGCAGCCGGGCGCGTAGCCCCGTCCCAGCCCCCGGCCTCCCGTCGCACCCCGCGCTCTCCGGCCTTTCAGCGCTTCCGGCGCTTCCCGCACTCACGGCGCTCACGGCACTCACGGTGTTCGCGGGGGCCGGGGCGTGGCACGCGGTACGGCGGAGGCCGAGGGCGCGGCACCGGGGCCGCCCGGTGTCCGCCCGGCCGCCGGGACGGTGCTCCCGCCGCCGGACCGCAGGCGGGCCGCGGCGGCGACCCGGATCGTGGCGTCGCCCTGCCGGTGGGCGGGCGAGGCGTCGAGCCCGGACGCCGGGGCCGTGCCCGTCGTCCGGCCGGAGGCGAACGCGCCCCGCTCCGAGGTGATCAGCGCGGTGGCCAGCCCTCCCTCGACGAGCTTCTCCGCGTTCTCGCGGCCGACGGAGAACCCGCGTCCCGAGGTGCTCCGCGCGTACAGGTCCTCGATCATGACCTCGGGGGCCATGCGTCCGCCGTACCGGTCGCGGCCCGCGTCGAATTCGGCGCGGCCGTGCTGCCAGCGGCCGGCGTTCTGGGCGAGACACCGCTCGACGGGGACCTCGACCGAGAGCAGGACGCGCCGGTCGTAGCCGTCGGCGCGCAGGTCGCCGAGGAGCTTCTCGTTCCAGCGCTGGTCGCGCAGGGTCGCGTCGTAGAGGAGGTTGTAGCCCTCGGCGCGCGCCCACTGCTCGAACACCCCCTGGAGGAAGGCCGACTCGCGATGGGTGAGCGAGGCCGTCTCGGACGGCGCGAGCCGCCGTCCGTCGGACAACTCACGTGCGTGGGATGGGAGATGGGGTGAGCCGCCGTGCTCGAAGATCGCGACCTTGAAGTCGTCCGGGTCCAGGACCACATAGTCGCGTACGTCGATGCCGTGGGCCCGCCTGAGTGCGAGGCCCAGTTCGTCGTCGCGCCCCTGCCACTCACCGAGCCCGCGCAGCGCGCCGCCCTTCCCCGCGCCGGGCGCCCCGGCGGTCAGCAGGGCGGCGTGGCCGTCACGAGGCATGCCCGCGCAGCGTGCCGTGAAGTCCTCAAGGACCGCGGAATGGATCCGCTCGCGATCCGGCGTCCACAGAGCGCCGCGCCGGAACTGTCCGAACGTGTCGGTGTCGCCCGGCGCGAGATCGCCGCCCGGTGACATGCGGGCCTGCAACTCCCTGTACAGCGCGCGGTATTCGGGTCTGAGCCCGGCCTCCGGCCTATCGCCCGTGGTCATGGCCGGCGCTCGGCCCCGTCCGCCGGACCGTCCGGCCGGCCGTCGATCCTGCGCTGGATCTCCTCCACGTCCTCGCGGGTCACCTGCCCGAGCAGCCGTGCCGCGGAGAGTACGGACAGGGTGTTGTCCTGGTGGGTCGGCTCCGGGTGGCCCTCGTCCAGCCCCTCCTCGGCCTCGAAGGGCCAGCCGGCGACGGTCGCGATCATCTGCTCGCGTTCCACGAATCCGGCGGCGTAGAGACCGAGATAGGCGCGCAGGGAGGGGGCCGGGCCGTCGGCGGACGCGGCGGGTGCGGGGATGTCGTTCATGGGCGGAGTATTCCTCCTCTACCAGAGACTGGTCTCGTACGGATCCGGGTCGGGCTGCCGCCGGGACGCGGCGACAGCGTCCTCGTACGACTCGACCGCGGGTGGCGTCTTCGGGCGGTGGGTGCCGCCCTTGCAGCCCGCGAACGGGCCGCCGGGGGAGCGTAGTTCGGACAGTACGGCGCCGAGGTGGTCCCGGTGCCAGAGGGCGGGTCCTGACCCGCCCGCCGCGGGATGGGTGTGGTCCTGCCAGGCCAGCCACAGCCCGTGCAGCCTGGCGACCGCCTCGGGGTGTTCCCACCAGCGAGGGCACCAGGGCTGCTGCGAGGTGACCTCGCGGCCGTAGACCGGAAGAAGCAGGTCACCGACCCAGACGGCCAGTCGGCTCATCTCCTCGGCGTACTCGGGGCCGTCGAGGCACAGGATGAACGGCGGTGCGTCGGAGCTCTGTTGCCCGGACGTGACCTCGGTCATCGCGAGGGCCTCCTTTCGACGGCGGTGGTCATCGGGGTCGTGATCCTCTCGGCCGCGCGGGCGGTGATGGCCTTCACCTCCGCCTGCGCCGCCGTCGCGATGCGGTCGGCGCCCGGTTCGGCGTACCAGGGGCGCAGCCGGACCAGGGCGGGCCGGACGCCGGTGGCCAGGAGCAGGGCGGTGCCCTTGGGCAGCGCGCGGATGCGGTCGGCGGGCAGGATGCGTTCCAGGCGGTACGAGGTCGACCGGGACCGCCCGTCCCTGCCCTTGGACCAGCTGACCGTGGAGACGTCGTGCTCGCCGACCAGCCGGGAGATCTTCTCCACGAAGTCGGCGTCGTCGAGTCCCGCGCCGAGCAGCTTGATGGTCGCGGCGGACCAGAGCGCGTCCATGCCCGCCTCGCCCCAGACCCGTGAGCCCTGCCGGTAACTCTGGAGCAGCGTCACGATGTTGATGCCCCGTGAGCCGAAGTGCGAGTACAGGTCGGGGAGATCGGAGATCCGGCAGACGTTCGCCGCCTCGTCGAGGACCGCCGTCATGGGTGGTTCGAGGCGTCCGCCCATTCGTTCGGCGGCGACGACTCCCGCGCGCAGCACGGAATCCGCGGCCGCGGCGACGACACCGGCCGCCGATCCGCCGCCGTCCTTGGAGAGCAGGTAGAGCGTGTCGGCGGACAGGACATGACGGTCGGGGAAGAACTGCGGCAGTGCGGGATCCGGGGTCACCCAGGCGGTGATCGCCGGGTCGAGCAGACAGGCCACGCACTGGCGGCTGGTCTCGTAGATGCCGTCCCGGGTCTCCACCGCGCCCTGAACGGTGCCCTGCAACTGGTCCGCGAGCGCCGTCATCCCGGCGTCGCGCAGCAGGTCGACCGGGGTGCGGTCGGCCGGGTCGGCCAGCCAGGCGAGGACCTCGCCGATCGGCCGCCCGCCGTGGTGGGCGGCGTGGAAGAGGGCGGTGAGGGTGTTCTGGGCGGCCGAGATCCAGAAGTCGCGGCGGGACGCGTCGTCGTTGACCGCGCCGACGAAGTGCCCGGCCAGCCGGCGGGCGCCCTCGATCGAGGCCGCTTCCGCGAGCATGTCCCACCACAGGCCGCGCGGGGTGTGGGCGATGCCCTGGGGGTCGAACGTCCAGACCCGGCCCACCCGTTCGCGTTCCGCCCGCGTCACGCTGTACACGTCCGCCTTGTTCGACGTCAGCAGCACACTGCCGCGGGCCCGCAGGACGCGCGGTACCGCGATGCCGGTGGACTTGCCCGCGCGGGGCGCCATCAGATCGAGCTCGACGTCCTCGTAACTGGAGCGCAGTTCAGGTCCGCGGGGCTCCAGGTTGCCGAGCAGGTTCCCGGTGTCGTCCGCGGTGACCTTCCCCCGCTCGGCCAGCCCCGGCCGGAGTTCGCGGGCTCGCCGCGCGGCGCCCTTGGGCAGGAGGCCGGCCAGTTCCTTGCGGCCCGCGAGACCGGTGGGCGCGGTGACCCGGCGTCGTACGAGCGTGATCAGGACGGTGATCAGAGCGACCACGGCTCCGAAGACCGTGGCCATGCCCGCGGCGAGCGCGGTCGGCGAGGCCGCCGGCCACAGCGGTCCGGGACCGTCCTGCACCAGCGTCGAGAGGGTGGACAGGGCGAACGGCGGCGGATGCCAGCCCGCGCCGCTCACCGCCGCGCCCAGTGTTCCGCCGAGCCATGCCCCGAGGAACACGGTGCCGATGAGGAACGCGGCCCCCGGGACGATCCAGGGGAGGAAGTCCTCCCCGGCTCCCGGTCCCGTCCTGCGTGTGCTGCTCATCTCCTGCTCCCCCCGTTGGATTCTTCTCGCCCCCGCCGCCCCTGCCCGTCCCGTACCGGGGGGGGCGGTGCCCCGGCCCCCCGCCGTGCTCCGCGCGGGTCCTCGAACGCCGGACGGGCTGGAGTTTCGGACCCCGCTCCTCAAACGCCGGACGGGCTGAAGCCCGCGGTCGGGCCGGGGTTCTTGTACAGGGACGGCTTGCCCGCCTCCGACCAGCGGGTGTTCGTGTTGTGCAGCGCCCGCTCGGTGTCCGTGATGGACACCTTGATCGGGATGCCGGGGCGGCCGCCCACCTTGATCAGGAAGCGTCCGCGTCCGGGCGGCTCCTCGTTGCCGCCGCTGCTGGCCCAGCCGGGCGGGGACGACCACGAGGAGACGAGCTCGATCTCGCGCTCGGACATGCCGACGATCTCCCCGAGATCCCGCATCTCCGACCGTGGAAGCCCGGCGCAGACGACCATGCCCGCCCGCTCCACGAAGCCCCGCGCCTTCGCGCGGTCGGCCTCGCTGCCGAGGGCCTCGGCGTCCTTGAGCGTGTGGGTGATCTTCGCGTCGCCGAGGCCGAGCGAGCGGTTCAGCCGGGTCAGCGCGTCGATCCGTTCCACGATGCCGGAGGCGGCCCGCAGCGGACGCCACAGTTCGTCGAGGACGGTGAAGAACCAGCGCTGCGGGGCGAGTCCGGCGTCCGCGAGCGCGTGCGCGGCGGCCACCGTGCCGAGCCCGTCCGACCAGGCCGCCAGCATCGCCGCGGCCGTCAGCTGGGTGTCCGCCTCGCCGATGCGGGAGATGTCCACGCAGACCGCGGGAGCGGCCGGGTTGATCCGGGTCGACGTCTCGGAGGCGAAGGTGTCGCCGAGCGGGCCGTCGAGGACGCCCAGCAGCGAGCGGTGCAGCGGGTCGACGGCCTCCTGGTAGCGGGCCACGTCCCCGCGGTCCAGCGTCACCGCGCGGACCCGGTCGGGACCCTCGTCCAGCACCTTGAGCAGATCCGGCAGCAGCGGCGGACGCCCCGGCTTCGTACGCTCCGCGAGATGGTGCAGACAGGCGGACAGCACCGACTGCTCGTGGTCGTCCATCGGACGCCCCCGCACGATCGTGATGAGCGCCGCGACCATGTTCAGCACCCGGCCGTGCGCCTCCGCGGCCAGGATCCGGCCGCGCTCGCCGCCGATCTTCGCCGCGGCCTCGCCCATGGCGCCCGGGTCGAGGACGTTGATGCCGCCGACCCCGCGCCCGATGGAGATCACCTGCCCTCCCAACGCCCGTACGGTGTCGGCGTAGTCGGGCTTCAGGTCGCCGAGGACCAGCGGCGTGATGCCGGTCGCGGACATCCCGATCAGCATGCGGTTGACCAGGGTCGACTTGCCGAGGCCCGGCATGCCCAGCATGAAGAGCGACGGGTTGGAGATGTAACGGGCCCGGGTGAACCAGGAGATGGGGTCGCCGCACACGGTGGCCCCGGTGTGCAGATGCTGTCCGAGCGGCACACCGGTCATCGGCGCCCCGGAGCCGGCCGCGAACGGCCACAGCCCGCACGCCTGCACGGTGGTCGCGCGCCACAGCGCGGGCGGGTCCACGTGCCCGACCTGGCCGCCCGCGGGGCCGTACCAGCCGCGCGGCGGCGCGGTCGCCGCCGCATCCGGGGCGCCCGGTACCCCTTGTGCCTGCCGCCTGCTCACAGTGCCTCCCTGATCTGGTACGGAACGAGGGTGTGCTCCCACGGGAGCAGGCCGACCGGCAGCGTGCAGGTGAAGGCCGAGGCTTGCATCCGGTCGGCGGGGCGCATCAGGATGCGGGACGAGGCCTGGAGGTTGCGCACGGTGATGCCCGCGTCCTGCAACTGCTCCTCGCCGTCCACCGTGACCGTCACCATCAGCGAGAACTCCACGAGCCCCGCACCCGCCGCCTCCTCCGCCGCGGTCTGCTCGGCGGCCTGCATCTCCGAACTGGCCCGCGCCTGGACGAGACCGCGCCGCGAGCCCGCCATGAAGTGCGCGGTGCGCCGGTCGGACTCGACGATGCGGGCCGAGGTCGCCGGGTCGATGGGCCGATAGACCAGGGAGACCCGCTTGCGCCGGGTGCCCGGGGCCGGTTCTAGGAGTCCGCGCAGCACGCTGGAACGGACCGTGCCGCGCGGCGCGAGCGTGAGCATCCAGGTGCGCGAGACACCCGAGTCGTGCTTGTACGAGGTGACGGTCTCCACGGCCGCGGCCGGGCCCGCGTCGGCCCACTCCACCCCGGTCGTGGCGTGCTCGGCGCGGGCGCTGAGCACATCGGGCGCGATGGCGGGGTCGTACGCCACCCGGACGATCTCGGCGAGCCGGTCGGCCGGCAGCGGGTAGGCGCTGCCGCCGCCCGCCGCGACCAGCCCGGACAGCAGACCCGGCAGCCGCATCGACAGGTCGGTGACGATGTCGTCCGTGCCGCGCTTGGGGCCGCCCGTCGGGCCGTAGGTCAGGGCGATGTAGGTGTGCATCTCGGAGGACGCCGAGGGATAGCGGTCGACGACCTCCTCCATCACAGCGCGCGCGGCGGCCGGCGCGTCGGGGGAGATCCGGGGGAGCACCTCGGCCGCGAGCCGGGTCCCGGTGTCCGGGGCGGTCTCCACGACCACCTGGGCGCCGCGCAGGCCCGGTTCGTGCGAGAGCCGCGCGAGCCAGTCACCCCAGGAGGCCACCCAGATGTCGACCTGCGAGGGGTCGACCAGCGAACCGCCGTCCGGCTCGCAGGCCAGCACCACCGTGTACAGGCCGCGGCCCGGGTGGTGCAGCACGCCGAAGGAACGGTTGTAGGCGTCGCGGCCCTCGTGCATCCGGGTGCGCGCGAGCAGTCCCGGCGGCTGGTAGCGGCCGCCGGGGCGCTTGGACAGCGGCCCCGAGAGGTAGGTGTGCGACCCGGCCGACTTGCGCCGCGTCCAGCCGAGGCGGATCGCGAGGACCTGGTAGACGTTGCGGCCGTCGACCGTACGCAGTGCCAGCGGGGCGAGGAAGAGCCCGACCGGTACGAGGACGACGATCGCGGCGGTCAGCGACACCAGCGAAGCCAGCAGCGCCACCAGCAGTCCGCCGAAGGCGACGACGGTGCCGAGCAGACCCAGCGGACCGAGTCCGGGACGGCGGGGCCTGCGCCAGTTCCCGTACGTGGGACGCGTCATGGCGTCGGTGGACATGGGGTTCCTTCTTCCGGCTCGAAGCGCTGGATACGTGACTGGGGTGGAGTTCCGGGGCGGCGCAGGCCTGCCCTGTGGCGGCGGTGGCCGGCTCGGCGGTGGCGCCGGCCGGTTCTGCGGGGGCGCTGACCGGCTCTGTGGTCGCGGCCGGTGCGCCGCCCCGGAACTCCTGAAGCCTTACGGCCTTACGGAACGCGTGACCGGCTGACCGCGTGGCCTCATGACCGCGTAGCCGTGTGGCCGCCTATTGGTTGTGACCCTTCATCCCGTCGTTGTCGTTCAGGGAGTTGGCCACCTCGCTGGCCGCCGCGACACCTGTCTGCACGGCGACCGCCGCGGCCTGCACGGCGAGGGTCGCGCCGCCCGTGGCCGCGCCCGCGGCCGCGGCACCGCCCCCGGCGGCCGCCCCGCCCGCCGCCCCCGCTCCACCCGCGCCACCGCCGACCGGAGCCCCGGCGCCCGCGGACGGCGAGCCCTGCGGACCGGCCGCGCCGCCTCCGCCGCCCCCGCCGGTGCTGTTCGCGGCGATGCTGACGGCGCCGGTGGCGACGTTGTTGACCGCGTTCATGGCGACCGTGCCGCCCGAGGTGCCGCCGAGTGCGGCGGTCGCCGGGACGATCAGCTTGAGCAGGGCCGGCAGGGCGAACACCGCCATGATCAGCATGCCCAGACCGGCGATGGTCTGGTCGAGGTTCTTGGTGCCCTTGGTCATCGACGTGGCCGAGTAGATGATGAGCGCGGCCGCCGGTTTGTACAGCAGCCAGGCCGAGAGCCAGCCGACGTGCTTCTTCCACCAGCCCTCGCCCCACCCGGTCATCGAGGAGGCGGCGGCCAGCGGCAGCGTGCCGACGAGCATGATCATGACGCCGATGCGGATGTACATCAGGCAGATCTGCACGAAGCTCGACAGCATCACCAGCAGGCCGAAGATGAGGATGAGGCCCGGCTGGTCGAGGGTCAGCACCCCGAGCATCGTCGACGCCTGGTTGCCGAGGTCGGACTTCTCGTACACATCCTGTGCGTACAGGTCGGAGGCCGTGGTGAGCGCCTGGATCACCGGCACGGCGACCGCGCCGACGAGGATGACCTTCCACATCCCCATGAACGCCTGTTTCATCGGCTGGCCCTTGCGATCCAGCGCCATGCGGATCGCCGCGATCAGCAGCGAGGCGACGGCCACATAGCCGACGAGCCAGTCGACCTCCTGGGTGATCCGGCCGATGGGTCCGGAGGCGTCTCCCACGTCGACGTGCATCCATACGCCGTTGAGCGCCTTGAGCACGTCCGAGGTCGCGTCGCCGATCGCCTTGGCGAAGGCCACCACGGCACCGTCGGTGAACTGGGTGCCCACCTCGTCGATCACACAGTCGTACACCCGCCAGGAGCAGGACATTTCACACCTCCCAGGTGACGAAGCCCTTGGTGCCGCTGATCTGCGACATGCCGGAATAGACGGTGCCGTCGGCGTCGGGCGCGAGTTTCCAGTCGCCGTCCAGCCAGCGCAGGGTCACCGACGCGGTCCCGTAGGCGCCCTTGCCAGGGACCCGCACGACGAACATCACGGTCGACTTCTCCTTGTCGTACGACAGGACGGTGAAGCCGGCGTAGCCGCCCCCGTCGGGCTCGCCCGAGGTCGGCTTGTCGCCCGCCGCGGCACGGCTCGCGACGAGCGCGTCGCGGCCCGCGCCGGGGACGACCTGCCGGTCGACGACCTGGCGCCAGCCCGGATAGCTCAGATGGTCGGTGATGGCGTGGGCGGCCATGACGGAGCCCAGCGGCGTGTGGGCGTAGCAGGACCAGACCGGTCCGTCGAACGTGAGCGGGCCCACCGTCTTCGAGACGGGCACCAGGCCCGTCCCGTCGGCCTTCCACTTGAAGTCCTTCGGGGCCCGGGTGGGCTTGGCCTGGTCGCTGTCGTCGGTGCGGCAGCCCGCGGGGCGGGTGTCCGGCCGGCCGCCGCGGTCCGGGGCCGTGGACGGGACGGGCTTGTCGTCGCCCGACGCGTTCGCCGGCGTCCCGTCGCCTCCGCCGATCATCGTGAAACCGGCGAGCACGAGCAGCACCAGCAGGAACCCGGCCGACAGGACCCAGCTCCGCTGCTGCCAGAACGGCTGTTCCCACTCCCCGCTGCCCCCTTGGGGCCGACCGGAGTTCAGCATGGTTGCGCTCCCTTCGCTCAGTCTCTGGCGGAGCGTCGGTCAGGCGAAGACGAAGGTGACGACGGGGCCCGCGGTGGCCACCAGGACACAGCCGCCGAGCACCATGCCGAGACGGCCCATGTGTTCCGAGCCCTCGCCGCGGCGCATCGAGATCGCCATCATGGCTCCGGTGATGAGCACGCCCGCGACGCCCGCAGCGGTGCCGGCCCAGGCGAGGATGCCGAGGACGGTGTCGACCTTGCCGGTCAGCGCACCCGGCGCGTTACGGTTGGGGTCGGGGATCTTCCCGTCCGCCAGATAGACGTACTGGTGGGCCTGGGCTGCTATCGCCTTGAACATGGTTTCTCCCCGATATGGCCGGCTGTCCGCGCACCCGTCCTGGACGGACGCGGAACTCGCCGGAGCTGAGCGGCACTTGCCCGGTACGAGCGGTACGTGCTTGCTGCGAGCGGTACTTGAGGGCGATGAAGATCCGTGGGGCGCCCCGTGTTTCCCGGTGCACAGTGAGCTTGGCGACTCCTGTGGGCCGGGGCCAAGCGATGTGGGAATCCAGCACCTGTCGGTGACGTGTCCGTGACAGACGGGAAGAGACCGTCACGAAATACGAGGTCGGGGGGACCCGGAAAACAACTGAGGCACCATCAGGTGCGATGGCGCCTCAGGAGATCCTCGGAACGCACGCGTGCGACGGAGGGATCCGACGGACGTCGCGCGGCGGCCGTCGTGCGGGGGACGCCGTGCGGTGGACGTCATGCGGTGGGCGGCCGGTGCCGCTCACCGGGCCGTGGCTGGTGCCTGCCGGGTCATGGGTGGTGCCTGCCGGGTCGTGACTGGTGCCCGCCTGGTCGTGGGTGGTGGGGGCGAGGGCGGCCGGTGTCGTCCGCCGGAGCGCGGGTGGCTCAGAGTACGAAACCGACGATCGGTCCCGCCGTCGCGCCGATGACGCAGGCGCCCAGCACCATCAGGAACTGGTTCAAGTGCTCCTCGAACTCACCGGACTTGACGGCCAGGGCCATCCGGGAGCCCACGATCATCAGGCCCGCGACACCGGCGGCGGTGACGAGCCAGGCGATGATGCCGAGGACGTAGTCGAGCTGCTGGGTGACCCGGGCGTCCTCCGCCAGCGTGGTGGCGGCGATCGTGTGCAGGGCGGTCATGGCGCGGTCCTTCCCGTCAGCCGGGCCAGGGAGGCCGCCTCGCGCGGCAGCGGTCCGGCCAGGTCGCCGGTGCGCCACGCGGGCACCCACGGCACCCGGTAGACGTCGATGACCGAGTTGATCACCTTGATGCGCTGGGTGAGCTGACGCGGCAGCCGGCCCGGCGCGTCCGCGACCAGGACGATGGCGTCGAGATCGAGTCCGGGCGGCGCGTCGCCCCGGCGGAAGATGTCCAGGGTGTGCGACACGGCGTCCAGGCCCGCCGCGTGCGTACGTCCGACGAGCAGGACCGAGCCCGGGTCGCCCCGGTCGGGCCGGGGCCAGTCACGGCCCGCGTCATGACCGCCGAAGACGGTGGTGAGCGTGGAGGAGCCGGCTCCGCCGTGTGTGGCGACCCACGAGAACTGCCGGGTGCGTAGGAGGAGTTGCTGGTCCTCCTCGTACTGCTGCGATGGCTGTTCCGGTTCCCCGACGGTACCGCGGATCCATATCTCGGGCCCGCCCGGCCCGTGTTGCTCGTGCCCGTGCGGCACCGCGCCGCCTCTTCCGCGCGGCGCCACCCCGTCTCTCCCGCGCACGGCCGCGTCCTCGTCGGCCCGCATCGCCACCCCCTCGATCCCCTGCATGAGTCCTCTCTCCCCTCGTCGGTGCACCGATCCTCCCGGCGCGGTGGCGAGTTGGGTAACGGGGCGTGAGTTCCTGGGACGAGTCTGTGACGCCGCGGTGACGCGGGAAGCGGATGGGAACCGAGAGACTCGACTGCATGTACACGACCGGAACATGAGGCTGAGGGGGGCCGATGTCCAACGGGGGCGGATCCACCATGACCTGGGTGGTCGGCGGCTGCCTGGCCGCCGTGATGATGCCGGTGGTCATGATGGTCGCGGTGAGCGGAGCGTCCAGCGAGGAGGATCCGGAGCCGGGAGCGGTCGGGGGGCTGAAGGACGGTTCCGTGCCGCAGAGTTACGTTCCCTGGGTGCTCAAGGCGGGCGCGATGTGCGATGTCATCAAGCCGGCGGTCATCGCCGCTCAGATCGAGGCCGAGTCGGGCTGGAACCCCAACGCCCGCTCTCCGGTGGGCGCCGAGGGGCTGTCCCAGTTCATGCCGGGCACCTGGCCCAACTGGGGCAAGGACGACGACGGCAACGGCCGGGCCTCCCCGTTCGATCCCGGTGACGCGATCATGGCCCAGGGCCGTTACGACTGCGCCCTCGCCAAGCAGGTCGAGGCCTACAAGAACCGCGGCGAGGCGAGCGGCGAGACCCTCGACCTCGCGCTCGCGGCGTACAACGCGGGCCCCGGCGCGATACACCAGTACCACGGCATGCCGCCGTACACCGAGACCCGCAACTACGTCGCCCGCATCAAGTCCCTGATACCCAAGTACGCGTCGGTGGACGATCCGCCGGGCAGGATCCCCGCCGGACAGGAGCTGGCGATGCCACTCTCCGGCAACCCGCCCGTGACCTCGCCGTTCGGCATGCGCATGCACCCGATCCTGCACGTCTACAAGCTCCACACCGGCATCGACTTCGGCGCCGCGGAGGGTACGCCGTTCAAGGCGGCCCGGGACGGCACGGTCACCTTCGCGGGCTGGTCCAACGGTTACGGCAACCGCGTGGTCATCTCGCACGGGACCATCGACGGCGACAGCATCTCGACGACCTACAACCACATGCGGAGCCTCAGCGTGCATGTGGGCCAGCACGTACAGGTCGGCCAGAAGGTCGGCGAG
Source organism: Streptomyces sp. NPDC005281 (assembly GCF_040607495.1). Classification (NCBI taxonomy): domain Bacteria; kingdom Bacillati; phylum Actinomycetota; class Actinomycetes; order Kitasatosporales; family Streptomycetaceae; genus Streptomyces; species Streptomyces sp. NPDC005281. Next base: position 72,252 of record NZ_JBEXGX010000035.1, read on the forward strand.
GTGGGCTCCACCGGCTACTCGACGGGGCCGCACGCGCACTTCGAGGTCCAGCAGAACGGCAAGTACGTGGATCCGGCACCCTGGCTGGGACTGAAGTGAGGAGGGAGGCGAGGATGAGGACCACACGGAGTGCAGCGATTCGTGCCGGGGCGCGCGGGAAGACGTACGCCGCGCTGGCGGTCGTGTCCGTGACCGGGATCCTGGCGTTGACGGGCTGTGGCCTGCGGGACCATCGTGATGACGTGGGCGTTCCGGGTTCGTCGCCCTCCGCGGTGCCGTCCGTGGCGCCGAAGGCGTCGCTCCCGCCGGGCAGGCCGCTGGGCGCGGACGCACACGTGCCGAGCCCGTCGGATGTCGACGGGACGGACGCGACGGAAGTATCGGAGGCGTGGGCGGAGGTGGCGTACGGCTATGACACGAAGTACGACTACGGTCCCCACGACGCCGTGCTGCGTTCCGCCCGGTGGTTCACCCCGGCCAAGGCCGCGGAGGAGCGGTCCTACCACCCCGCGAGCGGGGCGGGCGCCGAGTGGAACATCTGGGCCGGTCACCGGGCCTGGACCACGGTCGTGGTGACCGCGGACGACGACGCGGACGGTCCCGCCGACACGGCCGTCCTCGCCTACCGTGCCCTGTTCGTGGACGGCCGGGCCCACGGCCGTGACGGCTGGAAGGGCACGGGCCCGCGCGCGAACGTCTACCTCAAACTCACCCGGGCGGGTGGCGGCCGTCCGTGGCACGTCGCCGAGGTGACGACCGTGGAGGCGGCGGAACCGCCTCCGCCGCCGTCAACCTCCGAGCCCGCGCTCTCGCCCTCGACGTCGACGTCGCCCCCGGCCTCGATGATGTCCTCGACCCCGTCCTCGACCACCCCTTCGTGAGGGAACCGATGTCTCGACTCAGCCGCGAACAGAAGCGGGAACTCAAGCGGCAGCGCTCGGCGGCCGGTGCCGGAGGGCAGCCGGCCGCCGGGACGACGCCGATCGAGGTGCACGTACCGGCGTCCGCGGACGCGATGGCGGGAGCCGTGATGCCCGGTGCCGCGGGTGCGCAGGGCTGTGCCACGGTCGGCGGGATGCCGGTCGTGGCCGCGCCCGGCGAGACGGTCCAGGGCGCGATCCTGAACTACCTCCACCGCCTCGCCCTCGCCACCGGCCACCCGGTGACGGCCAGCATCCACGACGAACGCATCGGCTACGTCGTACCGCTCCAGGTGTACGTCGACGGCTCCAGCCGCTACACGGCGGAACCGGTACGCGTGGCACCCCCCGCGCCACGCCCCGAGAACCCCCCGCACCTCCCACCCCAGACCCACCGCGCGCAGACCCGGACCCCGGCCCACCCCCCGCAGTCCCGGACCCCGGAGCAGCGTCCGCAGTCCCGGACGCCGGAGGAGCGTCCGCAGCCGCCTGTACCGGAGGGCCCGCGCTTCGGGGCCGAGGAGCAGCGTCCGCAGCCCCCGGCTCACGAGGGTCCGCGGCGCCCGGTCGGTGATGTTCCGCAAGCGCCGGTCCATGGGGCGCCGCAGGCTCCGGCTCAGCGGCGTCCGGAGCAGCCCGCCGCGCCGATTCCGCCGGTTCCGGTGCCCGTCGAGGCACCGGCACAGGCTCCGGAGGCACCGGCCGCTCCGCGCCGTGACAAGGCGACGTACGTTCTGCGCGCGGTGCCGGAACCGGATGCGCGGCCGGTCCCGGGAGCCGGGAGCGGGACTCCGACGCCCCCGGCGGCGGGACCCGAACCGGCGCCCGCACCCGAGTACCCGCCCACGGCACAGCCCGCCCCCGAGCCGCCGGCGCGCCCGGCGTTCGCTCCGGAGTCGCGGCCCGCGCCGGTGCGCAGGTCCGAGCCCGCGGTGACGGCGGAGTTCGTGCCGCATCCCGTACCGCAGCCGTCGGCCCGTCCCGAGCCGTCGGTCCACCCGGAGCCGCAGCCCGCGCCCGTGCGCAGGCCCGAGCCCGCCGTGACCGCCGAGTTCGTGCCGCAGCCGCAGCCGGTTCCGCAGCCGGCGCCCGCACCGGCGGCACCCTCGGAATCCACGCCGGTGTCCGCTTCCGCGCCGGTGTCCGCTCCCGCTCCGACGGCCGAGCCGTTCGTCGCCGCGGGCCCCGGACAGGCACCCGCCGCCGGGCCCGTCGCGCCCGGTACTCCCACGCCGTCCACCTTCGTGCTGCGGGCGGTACCGGAACCGAAGCCCCTGCCCGGGGCCGCGTCGACGCGTGTCCTGCGGGCGGTGCCGGGCTCGGCGGCCGCCGCGGTGTCCGCCCCGACGGGGGAGTTCGGCCCGGCTCCGGTGACAGGCACCGCCCCCGAACCGAAGCCCGCCCCCGAACCGATGCCCGCTGCCGAGGCGAAGCCCGCTGCTGCGGAGCGGAAGCCCGCTTCCGCGATGGAGGCCTTGTCGCTGCTGGGCCCTGAACGGGAACCGGACCCGAAGCCCACTCCGGCCCGCGGCTTCGACGCCGTCGCCGAGGCGGTCCTCGCGCCCAGTCCCCAGGGACCGGCCGCTGAACGGGACCCCGCGTCGGCGTTCCTCGACGAGCCGGTCGCCCGGATCAACGAGGCCGTGAAGAAGGGCCGTATCGAGGCCGCCGCGGGTATGGCGGAGCGTGCCGTCGCCGAGGCGGCCCATTCGCTGGGCCACGAACACCCCGAGGTGCTGAAGCTGCGCGAACTGACCGCGTACATCGCCTACTTGGCCGGTGACGCGCTCAGGTCGTTCCATCTGTCGCTGGACCTCGCGAGGGTCCGCAGGCGCCACCGCGACAACGGGGCCGCCTACGGCAACGTGCAGAGCGCGGCCGCCGCGTGGCGCGCCGTGCGCGACCCCCTCCAGGGTCTGCACCTCGGGCGCGATCTGATCGGACTGTGGACCGAGCTCGCGGCCGACGACGGTCCCGCCGCCGACGACCTGGAGCAGCTCGAATCGGCCCGCACCCGCATGGGCCGCCTCGCGGAACGCGCCCGCGTGGCCGCGGACAACCCGTACACCCGGACGCCCCGTGCCCACGGCGAGTGACGAGCTGAACGGCCGGGGCGGTGCCGGGGACGGAGCCGGCTGACTGACGGCGAAGGGGGCGCCGCCGGGCCGTTCCGGGCCGGCGGCGCCATCCGTCAGTGGACGCAGAACTCGTTTCCCTCGGGGTCCGTCATGACGACCCAGGCGCCCGCCGGTTCCCTCACCTCGCGCAGCACGCTCGCACCCAGCGCGGTCAGACGCCCGACCTCGTCGGCGCGGCGCCCCTCGCCGGGGTGCAGGTCGAGGTGGAGCCGGTTCTTGGCCGTCTTGGGCTCGGGAACCCGCTGGAACAGCAGCCGCCGCCCGAGCCCGGTGCCGCGCTCCTTGTCGTACGGGTCCTCGGGATGCCGTACGGCGATCAGGTCCCGGAAGGCCGGGCGGCCGTGGAAGTCGAGGGTGGCCTCGGGCGGCAGGGCACCGAGGCTCAGCAACTGCTCGATGAAGGCGCTGTTGTCCTCGACCGTGTAACCGAGCGCGGCGGACCAGAAGTCGGCCTGCGCGTGCGGATCGGCGGAGTCGATGACGAGCTTCCAGTGGACGGGTGCGGGTGCGGGTGCGGGCGCTGGCACGGGAGTCGGCGTCATGGAGCCACTCTTAGTGGTTCTCCGGCCGGCCGGGCAAGGTCACTCGCCGGGGCCGGCCCTCATGTCGTACGACACGTATGACACGTACGACGTACGACACGTGTGACACGTACGAGTCCTACGGAGGCGGCGTCCTGCCGATTAGCCCTGCCGATTAGCCCCGCCGATTCGCCCGGGCGCGGCCGCCCGTTCGTCACACGGTGCCGTGCGAGGCGGCAGGACCGGCGGAACCGGTGGAACCGACGGCTTCGGCGGCGATCCCCGCGGCCTCGGCAGCGGTACCCGCGGTGACGACGGCGATTTCCGCCAGGCCGGCGGGGACTCCCGCGACCGCGGCCCGGGCGGGGGCACCCACGGCCGTGGCGGGTTCCGCGGCCGCGCGGGCCGCCTCCCGCAGTGCCCGCGCACCCCGTCGCGCGGCACGCAGCGCGTCGAACGTCAGCAGTGACAGCGCGAGCCACACCAGCGAGAACCCGGCCCACCGCTCGGCCGGCATGGCCTCGTGGAAGTAGAAGATGCCGAGCAGGAACTGGAACACGGGGGCCATGTACTGGAGAAGGCCCAGGGTGGACAGCGGCACACGGATCGCGGCGGCGCCGAAGCAGATCAGGGGGATCGCCGTGACCACGCCGGTCGCCGCGAGCAGCGCGGCGTGCCCGGAACCCTGCGCGGGGAACGTCGCGTCGCCCCGCGTGCCCAGCCACAGCAGATACGCGAGCGCCGGCAGGAACTGGATCGTGCTTTCGGCGGCGAGCGATTCGAGGCCGCCGAGGTTGACCTTCTTCTTCACCAGGCCGTACGTGGCGAAGGAGAAGGCGAGGCAGAGGGAGATCCACGGTGGGTGGCCGTAGCCGATGGCCAGGACGAGGACGGCCGCGGCGCCGACGCCCACGGCGGCCCACTGCACCGGCCGCAGCCGTTCCTTGAGGAGCAGCACGCCCATCGCGATGGTGACCAGGGGGTTGATGAAGTAGCCCAGCGAGGCCTCGACCACGTGCCCGGAGTTGACCGCCCAGATGTAGACGCCCCAGTTCACGGTGATGACGGTCGCCGCGATCGTGATCAGTCCCAGCTTGCGCGGCTGCCGCAGCAGTTCTCCCGCCCAGGCCCAGCGCCGCATCACCAGCAGCAGGACCCCGACCACCGCCAGTGACCACACCATCCGGTGGGCGAGGATCTCGATCGCTCCGGCGGGCTTCAGCAACGGCCAGAAGAGGGGGACGAGCCCCCACATCCCGTACGCCGCGAAGCCGTTCAGCAGGCCTATGCGCTGCTCGCCCCTCGACTGCCCGGCCACCGGCGTCTCCTTCTCCCACGGATTCTCTCGGACGCCTGTCGCGCCCCGCGCTCCGTAGCTCCCGTGCGGTCGGGGAACTTCCGTGCAGCATGAAAGAAGGTAGCGCCGGACACCCCCGCCTGTCATGCCCGTATCGCCATACGGTCATGACAGGCGAGGGTGTGGGGGAGAGGTGCCCGGCGCCGCCGGGACCTCAGGCCTTCAGCGCCGCCGCGACGGACTCGGCGATCGGCGTGGTCGGACGGCCGGCCAGGCGGGACAGGTCGCCGGGGGTGGCGTCCAGCTCGCCCTTCTCGATGGAGGCGTCGACGCCCGCGAGGATCCCGGCGAAGGCCTCGGGCAGCCCGGCGCCGGTCAGGATGGAGACGAAGGCCTCGGGGGAGACGGAGTTGTAGGCGATCTCCTTGCCGGTCTGCCGGCTCAGCTCGGCGGCGTACTCGGCGAAGCCCCAGGCCTCGTCACCGCTCAGCTCGTACGTCGTGTTCTCGTGGCCTTCGCCGGTCAGCACCGCGACCGCGGCGGCCGCGTAGTCGGCGCGCGAGGCGGAGGCGATCCGGCCCTCTCCCGCGGCCTGGACGACGGCGCTGTGCGCGAGCACCGGGGCGAGGTTCTCGGTGTAGTTCTCGTGGTACCAGCCGTTGCGCAGCAGCGAGTAGGGCAGCCCGGAGGCGAGCAGGATCTTCTCGGTCGCGCGGTGGTCGTCGGCCAGGGCGGCCGTCAGGCTGCCGGGGGCGCTGGTGTAGGCGAGCAGCGAGACTCCGGCCGCCTTGGCGGCGTCGATGACGACCCGGTGCTGCTCGACGCGGCCCTTGTCGAACTCGTTGCCCGAGATCAGCAGCACCTTGTCACCGGCCGCGAACAGGCCGTCGAAGGTCTCGGGCGTGTTGTAGTCGGCGACCGCGAGCCGTACGCCGCGGGCCGCGAGGCCGGCGGCCTTGGACTCGTCCCGTACGACGGCGGTGATCTGCTCGGCGGGAACCTTCTCCAGCAGCTGCTCGATCACGTGGCGGCCGAGGTGTCCGGTGGCTCCGGTGACGACGATGCTCATGGCGTACATCTCCTTGTGGGGTGCGGATGTCACTCACCCTAGGAGCTGCACTAACTGTTGGAAAGTACCCACCTTGAAGTAAGGTACTGGTATGGCCGTAAGTATGAAGGCAGCGAACGGGACGCCGGACGGGTACGACGCCGGCGAGGCGATGTGCCCCTACCGCCTGGTCCTGGAACATGTCACCAGCCGCTGGGGCGTCCTCGTCCTGATCGAGCTCCTGGAGAGGTCGTACCGCTTCAGCGAGCTGCGCCGGGCGATCGGCAGGGTCGGCAAAGGGGTCAGCGAGAAGATGCTCACCCAGACCCTCCAGACCCTGGAGCGCGACGGGCTGGTCCATCGCGACGCCAAGCCGGTCATCCCGCCGCGCGTCGACTACTCCCTGACCGACCTGGGCCGAGAGGCCGCCGAGCAGGTGCGGTCGCTGGCGCTGTGGACCAACGAGCGCATGGCCGACGTCGAGCGCGCCCGTGGCGTGTACGACGAGGCCCGGGCACTCAGGGCCCGGGCCTCCTAGGAAACTCCCGCGACGGACTCAGCCGATGACGGTCCAGGTGTCGCCGCCGGCGAGGAGGGCGGCGAGGTCGCCCTTGCCGTTCTGTTCGATGGCGGCGTCGAGCTGGTCGGCCA
>NZ_JBEXGX010000036.1:0-77849 GCF_040607495.1 Streptomyces sp. NPDC005281
CGCAACGAAACAGGAACCCGCCAGGAGCTGCCCACCGCGTCACCGCAGTGGGAGCAGACTGGAATCCCGGGCCCTTAAGCCCGAGAGGATGTCAATGTTCTCGCTCGTACCCGTGCTCGCGTTCGTGCGTCGAGGAGTCCCCATGGCCGACCGTCCGCCCCTGCCTCCCTTCACCCGCGCGACCGCGCTCCAGAAGGTCCAGGCCGCCGAGGACGCCTGGAACACCCGCGACCCGCACAAGGTCTCCCTGGCCTACTCCGAGGACTCGGTGTGGCGCAACCGGGACACCTTCGTCACGGGGCGCGCGGGGATCGTGGAGTTCCTCACCGGCAAGTGGGCCCGGGAGCGCGAGTACGCGCTGCGCAAGGACCTTTGGGCCTTCGAGGGCAACCGCATCGCGGTCCGTTTCCAGTACGAGTCACTGGACGCCGACGGCCGGTGGTGGCGTTCGTACGGCAACGAGCTGTGGGAGTTCGACGAGCACGGTCTCATGGCCCGGCGCGAGGCATCCATCAACGACGTGCCGATCGAGGAGACAGAGCGCCGGATTCTCGGCCCACGCCCGGAGCCGGGACACGGCCGGACCTTCCCGCTTCAGTGAGTTTCCCCGGCCGGAGGAGGGAGCACATGCCTGCCTCCGGCAGGGTTGGATCTTCACTAGGGTTCACGCGTGAGCGAACCCGTCGAGAAACCCTTCCTCTACGTCGTCGTCTGCGCGGCGGGCGTCGCCGCGGGCGTCGGCGCGTTGATCAACGCGGCACGGGAGCGGGGCTGGGAGGTCGGTGTCATCGCCACACCCCAGGGCCTCGGCTTCATCGACGCGGCCGAGGTAGAGGCGCGGACGGGCCGCCCGGTCCGCTCGGCCTGGCGTGCGCCCGGCGACCCGCGCCCCTTCCCGGCACCGGACGCGGTGGCCGTCGCGCCGGCCACCTTCAACACCGTCAACAAGTGGGCGGCCGGCATATCCGACACGCTCGCCCTCGGAACACTGTGCGAGGCCTACGGACTCGGCGTCCCGATCGCCGTACTGCCCTGCGTGAACGAGGCGTTGGCGGCCCACCCCGCCTACCGCGCCAGTGTCGAACGCCTCCGCGAAATGGGCGTCCGCTTCGGCAGCCCGCACACCGGAGAGGACCAACGGGCCGACGGGCGAGGGGATTTCCACTGGGAACGAGTGCTGGATCTGCTGGGGCCCGGGGAGTGACAGTCGGCAGGGTCCTGTCGCGACTTGGTCAGTTGGACCGGGAGAGCTGTTCGCGGAGCCATGTCGGGTCGGGGTTGGTGTGTGGTTGGCCTGCTATGACGACCGTCGGTACTGTCTCGTTGCCGGCGTTGGCCGTTCTGACCGCTGCGGCTCCCTCCGGGTCCCGCCAGATGTCGACCCAGTGCGCCTGACGCGCCCTGCGGCCCAGCCTGATGCGCAGGCGCAGGCAGTACGTGCAGCCCGGCCTCCAGAAGACGACCGGCCGGCCGTCGACGGCGCTGCGGTCGTGTGCCTCCAGCGCGCTGATCGATCTCGGGAAGACGAGGGGCGAGTTCACGCCCGCGAGCGGTACGAACACCAGCAGGATCGCGACGGCCGCACCGGGGCTCCCTTCGAGGACGAGCTGGGTCGCGGCGGCTGAGCCGCAGAGCAGCAGCAGTATCGGCAGGATCCGGGCGCGCGTCATGAGGACGCAGGCTACCAATGAGTCGAACGAGGGGAGTTGGCACCGTCCGGCGACCGCTGGGGGTGTGAGCACTCCTCGGCGGGCGTCCCGGCCGGGGCACCGGCGGACGACGTGCCGCGAGCCTCCCGTGGGGAGCCGGGAGGTGCGGCGGGCCACGCTCGCCGGAGCGCGGTGGACCCGAGCGGGGGCCTTCACCCGGGAGATCCGGAGCCCACACGGACACCATGCACCAGAACCGGCCACGCGGATAGATCATGGCCGGAAGTATTGGGCCGAGGGTTCAGGGGCCGAAGGTTCAGGGCCGGGGGCGGTGGTCCTGCCCGCCCGGGGGTTCGCGCCGGGCGGGGAACGACGTCATGAGGGACAGGCGCGCCGCCGGCCCGGCTCAGGGCCTGCGGAACACGGTGATCGAGTGGCCGACCTCGTCGACCCGCCTGCTCGTCGACAGCAGCGTCTTCAGACGGGCGTCGGCCTTGTCGATCGCGGTGTCGGAGACGGCGAGCAGACCGTGCACCCGCCCCGCGGGCACCGTTCGGGGGTCGGGCGCGTCGATGCCGTAGGCGGACGGTACTCCGGCGCCCTTGTAGACCAGCCACACCTTCTCGTGCGGGTAGTGGTGCTTCAGGCGGTCGGCGAGGCGGCCGAGGTCCTGGCCCCAGTCGACGTTCGAGTCGTGCAGGCGCAGATAGGTCTTCTCCGAGCCGCCGAACGCCTCGTTCGAGTAGGGAAGGTAGTAGGGGTACGTCAGCAGCGAACTGACGGCGACGAACAGGACCAGCACCGCGGTCACGGGCTCGGCCCACTGCGACCAGGGGCGCCCTGCCGTCCCCGCCCACCCCGGCCAGGGACGCCGTACCGTCCCCGCCCCCCGCGACCAGGGGCGATGCCCCGTCCCCGCGCAGCCCGGCCGGAGGCGCCGCACCGTCCCCGCCCAGCCCGGCCGGGACCTCCCCGTCACCTCCGGCCGACGCCCCCGCGCGAGCACGACCGTGCAGCCCGCGGCGACCGCCAGGAACACCGGCATGAACAGGGCGTAGCGCACGCCGAGATCGCGGGAGCCGGTCATCGCGGAGGCGAGGAGCAGGGCCGGGGGGATCAGGAGGTACGGGGCCGCGGGGCGCAGTCGGCGTACGGTCAGGAGGGCGAGGGAACCGGTGGTCCACAGGGCCGTCATGCCGAGCGGGGTCTTCACCAGCAGCGCGGCCGGCAGGTAGTACCAGAGCGAACCCCGGTAGAGCCGGCCGAAGAGGAAGCCCTGCCAGGTCGCGTTCTCGAAGCCGAACTGGACCCGCATGCCGTCCCGGTAGGGCCGCGGCACCGGCAAATGGTCGATCGCCAGCGCGCGCAGCCCGTGCACGGCGGGGAGATCCGCGGGTGCCGTCCAGCGCAGCCGGGGATCGACGGCGAGATACGTCGCCCACACCACGGCGACGGCCACCACGGCCATCCCGACGGCGGCCGCGGCGCCGAGTCCGAGCAGCCGGGCCTTCGCCCGCGTGCCGCCCGGAGCCGCGTCATGGCCGGAGCGGCCCGCGTGCCACACGGACCCGACCGCGAGGAGCAGGACCAACGGAACGGCGGGCAGCATGCTCATCTTCGTGGCCACCGCCGCGCCGAGCGCCGTCGCCGACAGCGGCAGGTACAGGAAGGGCCGTCGCCTGGCCCGCCACACCAGCCACACCGACGTCAGCAGGAAACCCGACGCCGGGAGGTCGAGCGTGGCCAGCGATCCGTGCGCGATGACGTCGGGGGAGAACGCGTAGAGCGCGAGAGCCACCAACGCGCCCGTACGGCCCGCCAGTTCGCGGGCGAACGCGAGGACGACCAGACCGGACAGCAACGTCAGGACGATCACCGGCAGTCGTGCCCAGAACATCACCCGCCAGGGATCGTTGCCCGACTCGTACAGCACGCGCCGTCCGAGCTCCGTCTGGTCGCCCTTGAACGCGGAGTCGAGGTGCGGGTGCGCGAACAGCAGACCGGCCCCGATGATCAGCTTGCCCAGCGGCGGATGCTCGGGGTTGTAGCGCAGGTCGTGCTGCTGGACGTACACCGTCGCGGTGCCCACGTACACGGGTTCGTCGATCGTCGGGGTCTGCTCCACGGCCGTACTGACCATGGCGACGGCCATCTGGACCAGCAACAGGGCCACGGCCACGGCGAACACGGCACGCCTGTGCCGCCCCAGCCGCCCGAGGAGCGAGTGCGGTGCCACCGCGCCGTTCACCGGCACGCGCTCGTCGTGCCTGCTGGCCAGGAATGTCGGCATGCCCTTTGTTACGTCCGCTCCGTGGGTGCCTGCTCATCGGGCGGCCCGCGGATTCGGGTACGCGTCGAGGCGCCGGCCGGATGATCCGGCCGGCGCCCGGCAGGGGAGTCACGAGTATGCCCGGCCCTCCGTACAACTCGAGGAGTCGTGGGCGGCGGTGTGCGCAGGCCGAAGGGCTCGGCCTCCTCCGCTCCGGCCTCGTCTCAGTAGGGGGAGGCCGGGTCGCGCGGCCCGACGGCGACCGCCCGGCGCAGGGCGGCCCGCCAGGCGAAGGCCACGGCGAGTTCGACCAGGCCGATCAGCACCATCCACAGACCGAGAAGCCGGGTCAGGGCACGGGCCGACTCGGTCGGCAGGGCCAGTACGACGATGCCCGCGATGATGCCGATCGCCGCCCCGCACAGGACGAAGCCGCGGTGCGGCAGGTCCCTGGCGGAGAGGGCGGTGTACGCGGTCAGCAGGCCGGACACGAGCCAGACGACGCCGAGGATCAGGGAGAGCGCGGCGATGGTCTGGATCGGGTGGCGCAGGCACAGGACGCCGGCCAGTACGTAGAGCACGGAGATCAGCAGCGTGGCGAACCGGTTCCCCTGCTCCCGGTGGCCGAAGACGGACACGAACCGGAACACGCCGATGACCAGCAGATAGAGCCCGAGGAGGACCGCGAGGACGTGCAGGGTCTCCTCCGGCCAGACCAGGACCAGGATGCCGGGGATCAGCGTCGCGACGGCCGAGCCGAGGAGCCAGGTCCAGGAGGCGCCGACTCGGTCCAGCAGCACCACGGGGTCGCCCGGGGGCGCGGAAGCCGGGCCGCCGGGCCCGGATCCCGGTCCGGTGTGCGGTGCCGAACCATGCGATTCCGTCATGGTTCCTCCTCACGCGGTCGAGCGGACCGGTTCCGGGCCGCCGACGGGACGGTGGGTGGATTCCCGGCATCAACGGTCCCGTGCGCCGGGCTCGGGCGGCTCACCCCCGGCGGGTGATCCTCGCCCTGACCTGGATCCGCGCCGTCACCCGGGCAGTTGGCGCATCTCCACGACACGCAGGCCGAGCGAGCGGCACCGGGCCAGCAGCCCGTACAGATGTGCCTCGTCGACGACCGGGCCGAACAGGATGGTCTGGCCCGAGATCAGCACGTGGTCCATCTCCGGGAACGCCTCGGAAAGCGTCTCCGACAGATGTCCCTCGACGCGGATCTCGTACTGCATGCGGGGCTCCCCGGAGGGCGGCCCGGGGCGGGCGGACGGCACCCTTCCCCACGATCATCCGCCCGCGCGCCCCGCCCGCCCTCACCCGCAGAAGGTGAACCTCGGGCCGGGCCTCCCGCGGTCACGCCTCTTCGAGGGGCACGGTCCGGGCGCCCGCGTCGGTTTCCTTCCCGCGGCCCGTCGGTCCCGTCGGCAGATGCGTCGTGACCAGGAAGCTCGCGAGCGTGATGCCGCCCGCCGCGAGGATCGCCGCCTTCAGACCGTTCAGCTGCGCCGTCGCGTAGGAGTCCGTGACGGCGTCGACCTCCGCCGGCGGCAGCCCGGCCTGTTCGGCCGCCGAACGCACCTGGTCGGTGGGGACGAAGCTGATGCCCGCCTCGAGCGCGACACTGGTCTGATGCCGTGCCTCCTGCGACACGTCCGGGTGGTTCGCCACCTGGTTGGTGAAGGCATGGGCCAGCGCGCCGACGAGGATCGAACCGATCAGCGCCGTACCGAGCGCGGAACCCAGATTCTGCGCGGTGAACTGGAGCCCGCCGACCTCACTGCGCTCCTCCTCTCCGGCGCTGGACTGCACCACGTTGCCCAGCTGCGAGGCGAGCAGGCCCATGCCGACGCCCAGCAGGGCCATGGCCCCGGCGAACTGGGCGTCGTCGATGACCGGTTGGATGGTGGCCAGCAGCCAGGTGATGGCTCCGAGGAGTGCCAGCAGGGCCAGTCTGACGACACGGCGCGGCCCCATCACCCGCCCCAGCCGGGAGGCCAGCACGGAGGCCGCCAGCATGGTCACGGACACCGGGAGCAGCCGCAGTCCCGTCTGGAACGCGTCGAATCCCTGCACCACCTGGAGATACAGCGGGATGGCGAAGAACAGCCCCAGCAGGATGAGGTTCTGGCTCACCAGCGTCAGCAGACCGGAGCGCAGGGGCAGTCGGTGCAGCAGCGACAGATGGATCAGCGGGTCGGTGCCTTGCGCCTCTCTGCGGCGCTCCCATGCCGCGAAGGCCGTAAGGACGAGCACCCCGGCGGCGACGACGAACAGGGTCGGAGCGAAGCCGAAGACCGTGAAGGGAGGGTTCTGCGGCTGCACCCATCCCCAGGTGCCGCTCTGGAGGACACCCAGCACCCCCAGGCCCAGTCCGGACGCCGACAGGAAGGCGCCCACGCCGTCGAGCCGGGGGCGATGCTCCAACCGGGGGGATTCGGGGATCGCCCGGCGCAGACAGAGCATCACGATCACGACCACGACCTCGCCCGCGAAGACCAGCCGCCAGGTGAGGTACGTCGTCACCCAGCCGCCCAGCAGCGGTCCGACCGCGATGCCCGCACCGGCGAGCCCGCCGATGACGCCGTAGGCGACCGCCCGGTCCCGTCCGGTGTAGGACTCCGCCACGAGAGCCGCCATGGCCGGCAGCACCAGGGCGGCCCCGAGCCCCTCGATGACCGACCAGCCGAGCGCGAGCATCCACAGGGTGGGCGCCACCGCGGTCAGGGCCGACCCCACGCCGTAGACGACGAGTCCGACGAGGAACAGCCGCCGGCGCCCGAGGATGTCGCCGAGCCGCCCGCCGGTGGCCATGAACGCCGCCATGACCAGCGCGTAGAGCGTGATGACGGCCTGGATGGCCGTCACCTCGGTGTCGAAGTCCTCCACCAGCTGGCTGATGGACACGTTCATGACGGAGGTGTCCAGGACCATCAGGAACTGGGCCGTCCCGAGCACGGCCAGAGCGTGCCACTGTCTCATCGGTGACCACCTCGTCGATTCGGCCCGCGAGGCCGCCGCGCGGGCCGGCGGTGTCCGGCCCGGCCGCGCTGCCCCGGCACGTCCATGGCACCCGGAGCCCGGCTTCCGCGCCATCCGGCGAATCGGGGAACGCGCTCCCATGGCACCGGAAGCGGGTTCCCCGCGCCTCACCCGCGGCGGGCGACCGGGGCCTGCCTTGCGACATTCCGGACAGCGGGTGACGATCAGGGTGCGGGGGTTACACCGGGGAGGGAGCTGTGGACCCGGACCACATCGGATCGGACGCGTCGCCGCTGCCGAGAGACCGCGGAGGCAGGACCCCATGGCAGGGCTGCTGACCCCAGGCGGTGACCCCCTGCTCGCCGTCCGGTTCACCGTCCCCGACCTGACGGAGACCTTCGTCCGCAGGCCCCGGCTGGTGGGACGGCTCGCCGAGGGTGTCCAGGGTCCCCTCACCCTGGTCAACGGGCCCGCCGGCGCGGGGAAGACCCTCCTGGTCGCCCACTGGATCTCCACGCGGGACCGCCCGGACGACGTGGCCTGGCTGACCGTGGAACACGAGGACACGGGCCCCGGCATCTTCTGGACGTACGTCCTGGAATCCCTGCGCAGGCACGGAGCGGACGTTCCGGACGACATCGGCAGCCCGTCGAGCCCCGGCGACGTGGACCACTCCCTGCTGACCCGCCTGGCCGCCTGGCTCAGCGAGCGCGCCGAACCCGTGATCCTCGTGCTCGACGAGTTCGACCGGGTGGGAGCCTCGGCCGAGGTCGCCGACGAGCTCCAGTTCGTCCTGCGCCACGCGGGTGGCGGTCTGCGCCTGGTCGTCGTCAGCCGTACGGAGCCGCAACTGCCCCTGCACCGCTATCGGGCCGCCGGAGCGGTCGCCGAGGTCAGGGGCGCCGACCTCGCGTTCGTCCCGGGCGAGACGGCCGCTCTGCTGAGCCGTCACGACATCCGGTTGTCGGACGAGGGCGCGCGATCGCTGACGGAGTGGACCGGAGGCTGGGCGGCCGGACTGCGCCTGTGCATCCTCGCCGCACAGCACGTCGACGATCCGGACACCTTCATCAAGAACTTCGAGGCGGGCCAGAGCACGCTCGCGGACTTCCTGCTGGCCGAGGTCCTCGAAGCGCAGTCGCGGGAGACACAGGATCTGCTCCTGCGCTCGAGCATCCTCGATCAGATCCACCCTGACCTGGCCAACGCCCTGACGGGCCGGGACGACGCGGATCCCATCCTGGCCGGACTCCAGCACGCCAACGCCTTCGTCGAGGCCATCGGCCACTCGTGGTACCGGCTGCACCCCTTGTTCGCGGAGATCCTGCGGGTCCACCTGCGGGTCAGGCTTCCGGGTGTCGAGCCGGAGCTGCACCGGCGCGCCGCCCGCTGGCTCAGCGGAGCGGGACTGCTGGCGGAGGCGCTGCCGCACGCGGCGGGGGCGGGCGAATGGGAGCTCGCCGCGGACCGCTTCGTCGACGAGCTGGCCATCGGCGAGCTGCTGACCGGACTCGACGCCGAGCGCCTGGACAAACTCTTCGCGGCCATGCCCCCGGACGCGGCGGGCCCGGCCGCGTGTCTGGTGCGCGCCGCCCGCGAGCTCGTACGCCACGACGTCGACCGGGGCATGGAGTATCTGCGCCGGGCCGGAGAGAACCTGGGCGGCGAGGGGGCGGACACGGCGGCCCTGCGGCTGAGCCACGCGCTGCTGCGGGTGTTCGCGGCCCGGCTGACCGGCTCGGCCGACCGGGCGCAGGCGGCGGCCGAGGACATGACGGCGGCGGAGCCGGCCCTTCCGGCCGAACGGCTGGAACGGCACCCGGAGCTGCCGGCCCTGATGCTCACCGGCCTGGGATCGGCGCAGCTGTGGGCGGGACGGCTGGACGCCGCCCGCACCTCGCTGTCCGCCGCCGCGCGGGTCGACGACGGACCGTCCACCGCGTACCCCCGGCACGAGTCCCTCAGCCGGCTCGCCCTGATCGACTTCCTGGGCGGCAGGCCGAGCCGCGCGGAGTCGCACGCGCGGGCGGCGGTCGCCGAGGCGGAGCGCTCCGGGCTGCCGCCCGCCGCCCGGACGGGTGTCGCCCAGCTCGTCCTCGCGGCGGTCGCCGTCGACCGCGACGATCTGGCGGCGGCGCAGACCCATCTGGACCAGGCGACCGCCTCCGGCACGGCCTCGCACGATCCCGTGGCGACCGCGGTCCTGGCGCTGCTGCGCTCGAACCTGCTGCTCGCCAAGGGACATCCGAAGGAGGCGTTGCGTGTCCTCGAGGAGCTGAAGCGCCCGCCGCACGGGGTCGAGCCCTCGCCGTGGGTCGGCGACCGGGCCGCGCTGGCCATGTCCACCGCGTACCTGGCCCTGGGCGAACCGCTGGCCGCGGTGGAGGTGCTCGCGGAGGAGGGGGCCAGGGGGCCCGAGGCCACGGCGGCCGCCGCCCTCGTCCGGCTGGCGACCGGTGACCGGGAGGCGGCGCGCACCCTGCTCGAGGCGCTCTGCGCCGAGCCGGACGAGGGTCCGGGCGTCGCCGTCCGGGTACTGCTCGCGCGGGCGCGGACCGCGGACGCGCTGGGCGACGACTCGACCGCCGGGCGGCTGGTGGCGCGGGCGCTGCGGACGGCCAGGCCGGAGCATCTGAGACGGCCGTTCCTGGAGGCGGGCCCCTGGCTGCGGAACTTCGTGCGGCACCGGCCCGTGCTGGCCCAGGGCCATGAGTGGCTCCCCGGGATGGCCGCGGTCCGGGGCATGGGGCAGGCCCCGTCGCCGGGCCGGGAACCGTTGACCGAGCCCGTGGTCGAACCGCTCAGCGAGCGCGAACAGGAGGTGCTGGAGCGGCTGGCGCAGACGATGTCGAGGGACGAGATCGCCGCCGACCTGCATCTGTCGGTCAACACGGTCAAGACCCATCTCAAGAGCGTCTACCGCAAGCTCGCGGCCACCCGCCGGGGCGAGGCCGTACGAAGGGCCCGCGACCTGCACCTCCTGTGAGACGTGGACCCCTCGCGTCGGGAGCCGGCCGGTGCGGGCCGGCTCCGGCGTCGTCACCCCTCGGCCGGACAGGTGGTCCTAGTCGGCGTCCGTGTCCGGCCCCGCCACACAGAGTGCCCAGATGACGAATCCGTACAGCGCTATCAGGGTCAGCGACCAGACGGGGTAGTACGGGATGGAGAGGAAGTTGGCGATGATCAGCAGCGCCGCGATCCCCACGCCGGTCACGCGTGCCCAGGTGGCCGCCGTGAACAGGCCGAGGCTCACGACCACGGCGACCGCCCCGAGCGCCAGATGGATCCAGCCCCAGCTCGTCAGGTCGAACTTGAAGACGTAGTTCGGGCTGGTGACGAACACGTCGTCCTGGGCGATCGCCATGACGCCCCGCAGGACGTCCAGGACGCCGGAGACGAACAGCATCACCGAAGCGAAGATCGTCAGGCCGCCGGCCGCCGTCATGGCGGCCCTGGAGTGAGTGTGATGCTGGGTGGTTGCCATGGCGAGACCTCCGTTGCACTGGCTGCGACCGCAGCCACTCACCACCGAGCCTGCGACAGCCGGCCGCCTCCGGCCTCACCCGTTGAGGGTGACGATGAACGGACATTCCTGCGGGAGCCTGGTCCGGGGCAGGGCCCGGGGGCGAGGAGGGGCCGGCGCGGGCGGTGCACACCGCTGCCCGCGCCGGAGAACGGCACCGTCCCGGGACCGCCGGCCCCTGGACTCAGGCCCCTCCTCCCCGGGGACCGTGCCGCCCCTCGTGGTCCGCCTCAATGCCCGAGCAGCGTCCTCAGCTCGGGCTGGAGCAGTTCCCCATGCGCTCGTACGAGGTCGTCGCACAGGTCCCAGATGCGCTCGACGGGCAGGGCGGCGGCCGTCGCGGGGTCGGCCATCGCGGCGTGGCGGATATGGCGCGGCTCGTGATCGGTGGCCGCGCGGACCACCAGGTCGGTGACCGAGGCGTAGGCGCTGTTCAGCGCGGCGCACTGAGGGGGCAGCGCGCCGACCCGGGTCGGCTGCACGCCCGACGCGTCGGTCAGACAGGGGACTTCGACGACACAGTCCGCCGGGAGGTTGTCGATCAGGCCCCGGTTGGGCACATTGCCGTAGACCGTGCGGGGGGTGCCGGTCAGCGTGCTGTGGATGATCTGCGGGGCGTACTCCAGGGTGCCCTCGACGGGGAGGGGCACCCCGGAGGCGAGGGCGTCACGGGTGCGCCGGTAGCTCGCGGCGTTCTCCTCGATGATCTCCAGATAGGCGCCCACCGGCAGCCTGAGCCGCTCGATCTCGCTGTCGTGGTGGAGATACCACGGCACGTACTCCGAGGAGTGCTCGCTCGTCTCGGTGGGGTAGTGGCCGAGACGGCGGTACATGTCCACGCGGACCCGGCGCAGCAGCCCCGGGTCCTTGGCGATGGCCGCGTCCAGAAGGGGGTGGAGATCCTGGCCCGCGCGCTCGAAACGCAGTACCCACGCCTGGTGGTTGACCCCGGCCGCCAGATAGTTGACCTCCTCGAAGGGGACGCCGACGAGCTGGGCGAGATCGTGCATGGTCCAGTGGACCGAGTGACACAGGCCGGTCACGCGCAGCTTCGGGGCGATGCGGCTCAGATAGAGGACGTTCATCGCCATGGGATTGGTGTAGTTCAACAGCAGGGCGTCCGGGCAGAGTTCGGTCATGTCGGAGGCGAGCGCGCGGAGTACCGGGAAGGTGCGCAGGGCGCGGAAGATGCCACCGATTCCGAGGGTGTCGCCGATGGTCTGGCGCAGTCCGTGGCGGGCGGGGACCGTGAAGTCGGTGCGGGTCGCGGCGTCCATGCCGACCTGGACGATGTTGATGACGAAGTCGGCGTCATCCAGGGCCGCCCGCCGGTCGAGATGCGCGGTGATCGTGGGTTTGGCGCCGCGTACGCCGGCGATGTACCGGGCGGCGCCCTCGGCCGTGCCGAGCCGTTCCGGGTCGATGTCGTGCAACGCGATCCGTGCGTGCGCGAGTTCGGGGAACGTGAACAGGTCGGCCAGCAGCCCCTGGGTGAACACCACGCTCCCGGCTCCGATGAAGGCGATCTTCGGGGCGTTGACGTCGTTCATGAACGGCTCCTGGTCTCGCGGGTGCTGGGGGTTCGTGACATGGCCGGGTCCTCGGCGCTGTCCGGGGCGTTAGCGCCCGGCGGGACGCCCTGGAGGCCGGCACCGGCCGCGGCGAGGGCCTCGTCCCAGGTGGGCTGCGCCGCCGTACCGCCGTGTGCGCGGGTCGAGAGCGACCCGCAGGCGGCGGCCACCGCGAGCGCGGAGCGCAGGTCCAGGCCGCGCAGGGTCGCGGCGACGAACCCGGCGTCGAAGCTGTCGCCCGCGCCCACCGTGTCCACGGGGTCTACGGTCACGGCCGGCACGCGCGCCGGCCGTGTCCCGTCGTGGACGAGGGCGCCGTTCGCGCCGTCCTTGACCACGACCGTCGGCCCCCGGCAGGCCAGGACGGCGGCGGCCGCGGCCGGTTCGGCCTCCCCGGACAGCGCCGACGCCTCGGCCGCGTTGGGCAGCAGGAAATCGGTGAACTTCAGGACCGGGTCCAGGAGTTCGCGGTCCCAGCGCCCGGCCGGGTCGTCATTGGTGTCGAGCGAGGTCGTCGCGCCTGCCTGCCGTGCCAGGACGAACACCGCGGCCAGGGAACGCGCCAGACGGGGCATCAGGAAGAACGAGGCCGCGTGCACATGCCGGGAGGCCCGGATCAGGTCCCGGGGCACGTCCTCGGGACCGGTCGCCGTGAGACAGCCCTGCGCCGTGAGGATGGCCCTGTCCCCGTCCCCGGCCGTCAGGACCGTCGTGAGCGGAGTGGGCCGGACCGGGTCGGTGGCCAGGAAGCCCACGTCCACACCGCGCCCGGCGAGGGTCTCGCGCACGAAGGCACCCGCGGGATCGTCACCCACCCGGCCCGCGAAGGCGACCCGCAGCCCGAGCCGCGCGGCCCCGCACGCCATGATCGCCGCGGAGCCGCCGAGCACCAACCCGGCGTGCTCGACGAGCTGTTCGCGCTGCCCGAACTCCAGCGGGCCGCGCAGCGGGCCGACGACGACGTCCGGATTGGCGTCGCCGACGACCAGGAGATCGAAGGATTTCATCCTGTCCTAACCCTTCAGGCCGCTCGAGGTGAGCGACTGGACAAAGGTCTTCTGCGCGAGCAGGAACGCGATCAGCACGGGCAGCACGGTGATCACATTGCCCGCCATCACCGCCGACCAGCGTGTGTGGTGCTGTCCCTGGAACGTCGTCAGACCGAGCTGCAACGTGTACTGCGTGTCGTGGTTGATCGCGATGAGCGGCCAGGACAGGTCGTTCCAGGTGCTCAGGAACGTCAGCACCGCGACCGTGGCCAGCGCGGGCCGGGCGAGCGGCAGCACGATCGAGAACAGCACCCGCAGCCGTGAACACCCGTCGATCCAGGCCGCCTCCTCCATCTCCCTGGGCAGCGCGAGGAAGAACTGCCGGAACAGGAAGACCGCGAACGGGGTGACGAGCGAGGGCACGATCAGGGCGCCGAGCGTGTCGATGAGCCCCAGCTCCTTCATCACCAGGAAGGTCGGGATCATCGTGAGCTGGAAGGGGATCACCATCGTCGCCAGCATCAGCCCGAGCAGCACCCGCGATCCGGCGAACCGCATCCGCGCGAAGGCGTAGCCGCCGAGCGCCCCGAGCAGCAGATTCGACAGGACGGCCGCGAACGCGACGATCAGTGAGTTGGCGAACCAGCGCGGGAACATCGCGTTCCCGAGCACGTATCGGTAGCCGCCCAGGTCGATCCCCCCGGGCCACAGCGCGGGCGGGAACCGGTTGATCTCCGTGTCGGACATCACCGAGCTGAGCGCCAGCCACACCAGCGGCAGCGCGAAGCACAGGGCCAGCGGCGCCAGCAGCAGATGCCAGCCGCTCGGCCTGCGCGAGGTCACGGGTGAACTCATCGGACCGCTCCTTCGATACGTTCCTGCCGCCGCTGTACGAGACGCAGCGCCCCGCCCGCGACCAGCAGCGCGACCGCGAGGACGTACGCCGCCGCGGCCCCGTAGCCCGCGGTGAAGGTCTGGAAGGCCTGCTGCCAGACGAAGTAGACGACCACGCCCGTCGAGCCGAGCGGCCCGCCCTTGGTCGTCACATAGATCAGGTCGAAGACCTGGAGCGCCGTGATCAGCTGCCACAGCAGGAGGAACACGGTGACCGGGGTGAGGGTCGGCAGGATGATGTGGCGCAGCACCCGCCCGCGGCCCGCCCCGTCGATCCGGGCGGCCTCCACGAGTTCGGGCGGGACGTCCTGGAGCGCGGCCAGATAGACGACGACACAGAAGCCGACCCCGCTCCACAGCGAGATCAGCACCAGCAGGTAGATCGCCTGGTCCGGGTCGGTCAGGAACCCCTGCGGGGAGAGCCCCACCTTGTGCAGCAGGGAGTTGGCGACGCCGAACTCCGGATCGAGGATGAACGAGAACAGCACGCCCTGCGCGGTCGCCGAGACCACGAACGGGACGAAGACGAGTGTGCGGTAGAGGCCGATGAACCGGATACGGCGATTCAGCGCCAGGGCCAGCACCAGCCCGCCGACCAGGCTGAGCGGCACGTACAGGGCCGTGTACAGCAGCGTGTTGCTCACGGCCGTCGAGAAGTTGGGGTCCTGGGACAGTGCGCGGTAGTTGTCGAGGCCGACCCAGCGGCCCGGGGTGACGAGGTCGTCGGCCCGGAAGGAGAGCAGCAGCGACCAGACGACGGGCACGATGCTCAGACCGAGGATCACGACGACCGCCGGGCTGATGAAGGCCCAGGCGGTGGCGCTCTCGCGCCGGCCGCGGCGACGGGCCGCGCGCCGCGCGGCCGCCGGGGTAACCGCGGGGCCCGGTACGACGGTTATGGCGCGGGGAAGGGTGGACATGACGGCCTCCTTCAGCTGGAAGTCAGCTGGGAACGTCTGAAGTCGAGGTCACCGGGGAACGAGCCGAGGTCACCGGGGGATGAGCAGGGCCGCGTCCGCCGTGTCGGCGCACCGGCGGATGGCGTGGGCGGGGGAGTCCTTGCCGAGCAGGACCGAGACGACCGCCTCGCCGAGTGCCTGGGAGATCTGCGGGTAGGCCGCGTGCACGGGCCGGACCCGGGCGGTGTCCAGCGCGCCGGTGAACACGTCGAGCCCTGTCGTCCGCGCCGAGTGTTCGCGCCACTCGGGCCGCCGGGCGGTGGCCGAGCTGAGCGGCAGGCTGCCGGCCGAGATGCCCCAACGGGCGTCCTGGGCCGGCTGGATCATCCACTGGACGAACGCGACGGCGGCCCGTGCACGGGCGGAACCGTTGTCGAAGACGGTCCAGGTGTCCGGTCCGGAGATGGTGATCGGTCTGCCGCTGTACGTCGGCAGCGGGACGACGTCGTAGTCGACCTTCGCGGTGATGATGTCCGGCAGCTCCCAGGGCCCGGTGGCCACCATCGCCATCCGGCCGCCCAGGAAGACCTGGTACATCTGCTCGCCGCCGGGCTTCGGGTCGACGTACACGCTCTTGTCCCGGGCCAGCCGGGCCAGGGTCCCCAGGGCCTTCGTGCCCTGCTCGGCGAAACCGATGCCCTTGCCGTCGGCGGCCACCACCTCACCGCCGAGGTCCCAGATCATCGGCCACAGCCGCCAGACGGTGTCCTCGTCGCCCGTGCCGGGCCAGCCGGTGCCGAACACCCCGCGCCCGGAGTCGGTGAGCCGTCGCGCGGTGTCCACGAACTCGTCCCAGCTCCAACCCGCCTTCGGATAGGGGACCCCGGCCTCGCGGAACAGCTTCTTGTTGTAGACGACGGCCAGCGAGTCGAGGACCGCCGGGGCGGCGCGCACCTCGCCGTTGACCGTGACCGCGTCCCGTACCGGCGTCCAGAAGGACATCCACGGCGGGGTGCCGCCGCGCAGCGCGGACGTCAGGTCGACGACCCGGGGGCTGCGCGCGACGCTCGCCAGGTCCGAGCCGAAGATGTAGGCGATGTCGGGGTACGAGCCGGCGGCGAGCGCGGCCGTCACCTTCTGGAGCATCGCGTCGGCCACCACTCCACCGCCCGAACTGTCCACGCGGATACGCGGATGGGTGCGGTTGAACTCGCTCACCAGCGCTTCCAGCGCCTTGCGGGCCGTGTCGCTCTGGCCGTGCCACAGCTCGACGGTCACCGTGCCGTCGGAGCCGACGCCGTCCGAGGGGCCGCCGCAGGCGGCGAGGGCCCCGGCGGCCGCCGTGCCCAGAAGCAGCCGGCGCCGCGGTATCAGGTGTGTCATCACGGCCCCCGTCAGCGTGTCCTGCGGACGTAGTCCGCGTTGCCGGGTGTCGAGACCATCACGTCCCGGCGCACGATGCTCAGCCGGTCGCCGAAGGCCGAACGGGCCTTGCGCAGACCGCTGTCGGTGTACTCGATGACCACCACCCGGTCGTGGAAGGCCTTCGCGTACTCGCCGCACTCGTCGTACTCGCCGCACTCCTCCGCCACCGCGAAGTCGAGGCCGGTGCGCGACCTCAGTCCCGCCAGTTCGACGGTGTTCTTCTGGCCGATCGCCAGATGCCTGGCGTGCGCGTGCCGGGAGAGCAGGGTGATGAACGCGGTGGCGTCGTCCGCGGTCAGCAGTTCGTGCGAGCGGGTGTAACTGTCGTAGTTGTCCGGCTCGACCGCGTCGAACCCCTTCTTCGCACAGTCGTCGATCCACCGGTCGACCCGCGCGGCCACCCGCCGGCGCTTGTCCGGTGTCCGGATGTCCAGCAGCGCCTCGTTCCAGTCCTTGTCGACGACCACCTTGCCGTCCGCGTCCCGCAGCAGCAGGTCGGCGGGCCACTGTCCGCGTTCCTCGGGCTGGGCCTGGAAGGCGTTGACGTAGCAGATGTTGTAGAGACCGCGGGCCGGAGAGGAGGAGCGGTCGCGGCTGACGACGCGGACGTCGGCGGCCGGGGGGTAGGCGCCGCCGATCTGGTAGTCGAACCCCGCGTGCAGCGGGGGGAGTTCGACGGCGGTCGCCGTACGGTGAGGGCTGGGCGACGGTTTCGGTGAGGCGCTTGTGTCCTTGCCGGGATCGCAGGCCGCGAGCGTCAGGGAAGTGGCAAGGGCTGTGACCGCGCCCAGAACTACGGTGCGGAGAACACGTTTGACGGGGGGCATGTCCGCTCCATCAAATCGCGAGTACGTCCCCGCCTCGGACGCTTCGAGCGATCCTGGCGACTTTGGCCGGACTTGAACCTGGTCCGTTACCGGCTGGGCGCACCTCTGCGTGCCGGGTCGCACCACGGCACGCAGAGGATCAAATCGTGCATGCCCGACTCCGTCAAGTGCCGGCCTCGCCCAAAGGTGCTCCCGGGCCGCAGCGGGCGCCACCGGGTGCCCGCCCGACGCGTGTCGTCAGGGATGCGGGTGGTGCGGGGGAAGCGGCGGGTGCGGCGGATGCGGGGGAGGGGGCGGCAGCGTCGTGACGTCCGGTGCCGGTTCGGGCCACACGAGCAGCACCGGACAGGGGGCGTGGTCGACGACGAAACGCCCGGCGGGGCCCAGACTGTGCGGGCCGAGCCGGCTGCGGTCGCCGTCACGGGCCAGCACGAGCAGTCCGGCGCCCTCGGCCGCGGCGACCACCTCCCGCTCCACCCGTCCGGTGCGCTCCAGGCGTGTCGCCGGGCTCCCCAGCCGCTCGGCCGCCGCGTCCAGGAGCTCGGCCGCGGAGACCGTGCCGAGGGTCTCCAGGAGGTCGCCCGGATCGGGCTCGGAGCGTCCGCGTCCGAGGAGTCCCGCGAACGCGCCGTGTGCGAGCCCGGGCACGGCGGGGTCCGCGACATGCAGCAGCACCACGTCCGTCGCACCGGGAGCGTGCGTCCCCACGGCGTCCACGCACGCGGGCCATGTTCCCTCGACCAGCCAGACGACCACCCGCATGCCCATCAGCCTCCGATGACGTGGAGCGAGACCCACAGCGCCAGTACGGCGGGGACCAGGGCCGCCGGGACGGCGATCAGGCCCAGCCGGGTGAACTCCTTGAGGTCGACGCCGTGTTCGTGCTGATGCACGATGCGACGCCACAGCAGCGTCGCGAGGGAACCCGCGTACGTCAGATTGGGGCCGATGTTGACGCCGAGCAGGACGGCCAGGACCGCGCCCGCGCCCGAGCCGGCCGCCAGCGGCAGCAGTACGAGGACCGCGGGCAGGTTGTTGATCAGGTTGGCCAGTACGGCGGCGATCGCGGCGATGCCGAGCAGCGCCGACAGTGAGCCGCCGTCGGGGAGGAGGTGGTCGAGGGCGCCGGCCAGACCGTTGTCGACCACCGCGCGGACGACGATGCCGAGCGCGAGGACGAAGGCGAGGAACGAGGGCGCGGCGGAGCGCACCACGGTGAGCGGGGTGGTGCGGCGCCGGACGAGAGCCCGGGTCGCCAGTACGAGCGCCCCCGCCGCGGCGGACCAGGCCGGGTCGATGCCGACGGCCGAGGCGAGGACGAATCCGGCCAGGGTGCAGCCCACGGTGACCAGCGCGAACAGCGGCAGGTCCGGTGCCTCCTCCGCCTGCCGGGGGAACGCGCCCGCCGCGAGGTCACGGGCGAAGAAGCGCCGGAAGACCACGTACTCGGCGCCGATGGCCACCAGCCAGGGCAGCACCATCAGCGCGGCGAACCGGGTGAAGCTCAGGCCGCTGGCGGTGAACGCGAGCAGGTTGGTGAGGTTCGAGACCGGCAGGAGCAGCGAGGCGGTGTTCGACAGATGGGTGCACGCGTACACATGCGGCTTGGGGCGCGCGCCCATCCGCGCCGCCGTCGCGAACACGACGGGGGTGAGCAGCACGATGGTGGCGTCCAGGCTGAGTACCGCCGTGATCGCCGAGGCGAGCACGAACACCGCGGTCAGCAGCCGGCCCGGCTGCCCCGCGGCCCAGCGGGCCATCCAGGCGCCGCACGCCTGGAACAGCCCGTCGTCGTCGCAGAACTTGGCGAGGACGAGTACCGCCGCGAGGAAGCCGATCACGGGACCCAGATGGGCCGCCTCCGCGCGGGCGTGGTCCCAGGAGATCGCCCCCGTGGCCAGGACCAGCCCGGCGGCGGGCACGGCCACGACCGCCTCCGGCCAGTTGAACGGCCGTACCACCGCGCAGACGAGGACGGCCGCGAGCAGCACCACGGACAGCGTCTCGGCGAGCGGACTGCCGAGGGCCGCGGCCAGTGGCGCGGCGAGAGCGGTACCGGCGCCGTCGGAGTGCGGCACGGGGACAGCTGAGCCGGGAGCGCCGCCGAACGCCTGGGCGAGCCGGGTGCCCGGAGCGGCGGAGACCGCCGCGGTGAGCGGGTGGCCGGGACCGGCGGAGAACGCCTCGGCGAGCCGGGTGCCGGGCGCGCCGGGGATGCCTTGGACGAGCGGGCTGTTCAGGATGGTGTCCTCCGGACGGTGATGGCGGCACCCTCCATCACATCAGACACGGCCCCGCGGACCTGTGAACGGCCTCGCGTCGCGTCGCCGGGCGCCGTCCGACCCGCCCCTGAGCGGCCGTCACTCCTCGCCGAGGAGGGACAGCTCCGCCCAGATCGTCTTGCCCTCCGGCGTGTGCCGGCTGCCCCAGCGCTGGGTGAGCTGGGCGACGAGAAGCAGCCCGCGTCCGCCCTCGTCGAAGGTCTTCGCCCGGCGCAGATGGGGCGCGGTGTGACTGCTGTCGGAGACCTCGCAGATCAGCGTCTCGGTGTCGTGGATGAGCCGCAGCCGGATGGGCGGGTCGCCGTAGCGGATGGCGTTGGTGACCAGTTCGCTCACCACCAGCTCGGCCGTGAACGTGGCCACGGTCAGACCCCAGATCTCCAGCTGATCGGCGACCTGCTTGCGGATCGGCGCGACGAGGGCGGGGTCGGCGGGGATGTCCCAGGTCGCCACGTCGGACGCGGACAGGCCCTGGGTACGGGCGAGCAGCAGGGCCACGTCGTCCGGCGCGCCGCCCGCGGGAAGGAGCGCCTGGAGGATCGCGTGGGCCGCCCCCTCCAGATTCCGCGACGACTCCTCCAGCGCGTGGCAGAACATCCGGAGGCCGGCTTCGACGTCCCGGTCGCGGCTCTCCAGCAGACCGTCGGTGTACAGCGCGAGCACCGTGCCCTCGGGCAGTTCGAGTTCGACCGACTCGAAGGGCAGCCCCCCCAGACCCAGCGCCGGGCCGGGCGGCACGTCGATCTGCCGGGGCGGCCCGTCCGGCGGCCGGACGACGGGCGCCGGATGGCCCGCGCTGGCCAGCGTGCAGCGCCGGGAGACCGGGTCGTACACCGCGTAGACGCAGGTGGCGCCCACCTCTCCGGTGATTCCCTCGGCCCCGGCCTCGGCGGACAGCCGTACGACGAGGTCGTCGAGGTGCGTGAGCAGCTCGTCCGGGGCCAGGTCGATGTCGGCGAGGGTGCGGACGGCGGTGCGCAGCCGTCCCATCGTCGCCGAGGCCTGGATGCCGTTGCCGATGACGTCACCGACGACCATGGCGACCCGCATCCCCGACAGCGGGATCACGTCGAACCAGTCACCACCGACCCCGGCACGCGCCGCGGGCAGATAGCGCGACGCCGCCTCCAGGGCCGCGGTCCGGGGCAGGGACTGGGGGAGGAGGCTGCGCTGGAGGGCCAGCGCGGTCTGCCGCTCGCGGGAGAACCGGCGGGCGTTGTCGATACAGACGGCGGCTCTGGCCGTGACCTCCTCGGCCAGCAGCACGTCGTCGGCGGTGAAGGGGTCGGGCCGCCGGAACCGGCTGAGGACGACCACCCCCAGGGTCCGGCCGCGCGCCCGGACGGGCACCGACATGGTGGCGTGGACGCCGTACTCCCGGACGTGCTCTCCGCGCGGTCCGTCCCAGCTCAGCCACTCCTCCAGCGTGCCGGCCGCGTTCGGCGCGACGAGGGGACGGCCGACGATCAGCGAGTCGGCCTGCGGCGAGGACGCGGGATAGACGTCGACCTCGCCGGGTTCGACGACGGCCTCCGGACTGCCCGCGTTCACCGACCGGTGGGCCGCGCGGCGGAGCGTGACCGGGGCGGCCGGCGGTCCGACGCGGTACTCGTCCCCGTTCTCCGGCGGGTCCAGCAGATCGACGCTGACGAAGTCGGCGAGCGCGGGGACGCAGACGTCGGCCAGTTCCTGGGCCGTGCGGGTGACGTCGAGGGTGGTGCCGACACGCACGCTCGCCTCGTTGACCAGCTGGAGCCGCTCGCGGGCCCGGTGCTGCTCGGTCAAGTCGTGCGCGGCCACACACACGCCGATCACGCGCCCGTGGGTGTCGGTGAGCGGTGCGATCCGCGCGAGCCAGTGGCGCGCCCGCTCCTCGCCGCCGGCGCGCGCGTACGTCTCCACGTCACGCCCCCGGCCGGAGGCGAGCACCTCGGCCATCTCCCGCTCCAGTTGGTCACCGGTTCCCCGGGAGCCGATCTCGGAGGCCCGCAGGCCCCGGATGCGCTCCTCGGGCAGGCCGACCACCTCGGACATCGCGTCGTTGAGGCCGTACAGCCGCAGCCGCTCGTCGTAGACGGCCAGGGGGCACGGCGCCTGGGCCAGGACGGCGCGGGACAGCGGGTCGTCCGGGGTGCGGGGCTCCCGCCCCTCCAGCGGGGTGAGCACGAGCCACTCGCCGCTCCGCTCCTGGGGGTGGGCGAGCAGCCACACGGGCAGGATCCGGCCGTCGCGGTGGCGCAGGAAGAGCACGCCCTCGCGGCGGTCGCGGCCGGTGCCCGGCAGGGGAACCGTGCTCCCGGAGGCCAGGAGGTCCGCCGCCGGGCGGCCCTCGACCTCCTCGGGTGTGTGGCCAAGGAGCCGGCGGGCGCCCTCGTTCCAGTGGATCAGGGTGCCGTTCCCGTCGATGACCGCCCGTGCGGTGGTGGCCTCGTCGAGAGGGTGGACCGGGCTCATCGTCGCCACTTTCCCTTGTACGCACACTCGCGGTGATCAAGCGCGTCGTCCGGGTTCCAGACTAGTGGCTGGGCGTCTCGCGCACCGTCGAACGGGCAGGGCCCGGACAGCCATTCGCACGGACCGTGCCGGCCGGACCCGCGGCGGCCGTGATCCAAGGGCTCGGCAGTGTGCCTTCCCGGGGCCGCCGACCGAGGGCGGGAGGAACGGGGTCGGCGGCCGGTTTCGCGTGGGAGAGCCGCCGTCCCGCGCGGGGCCTTCGAGAAGGGCCGGTCCCAGTGGACTACGGAGTCCGGTGCGCCGGGAGCGTGCGAGGGAACCCGGAGTGTGCGCGCGGTTCACACGGGGCGTGTGGAATACCGAAAGCCGGTACGGACCCGCCGAGTCGCCGATCGCTTTTTGACATTCTTTCAATAAGCCTGATCTCACCCGTCCGCCTTGTTGGTGACGAGTGAGTTGTGCGAGGGTGAGCCTCCCGCGCTTGGTCAAGGGCCGGGTCTGAATCGCTGTTCGCCATTCCCGGCTGTCGA
This sequence comes from Streptomyces sp. NPDC005281, assembly GCF_040607495.1. NCBI lineage: Bacteria > Bacillati > Actinomycetota > Actinomycetes > Kitasatosporales > Streptomycetaceae > Streptomyces > Streptomyces sp. NPDC005281. The sequence continues at coordinate 22,289 of NZ_JBEXGX010000036.1, forward strand.
CGAGCTCAAGAGGCTCCCTGAACGACGGTCGCCGCACGGCCTTCGTCCCCCGGCCGTTTTCCGGCGCTCCGTCAAAAGGTCCACACCAATCGGGACTCCTTTTCGACGGGCAAGCACGTCCTTTGTGCCACCTTGCACCTCGGAAGGAACCCGCTCCCGTGCGCACCCCCCACCCGCCGCCGCCCGCCCGTCCGCCCGGCGGATATTTCGGCGAACCCGATGAGCAGCTCGCCGCTCTGCTGAGAGGCGGGGCGGAGGCCGACATCACCCGTTCCGTCGCCCTGCTGACAGCCCGGCACTGGCGGCCGGCGTACGACTACGCGGTGATCTGCCTCGCCACCTCCTCGCAGGTCGCCTCCATGGTCACCGAGGCTTCCTTCCACCATGTCCTCGACGGCCTCGGCGAGGGCGAGCAGGCTTTCGCGCTGCGGCTCCGGCTTCTCGTGACCGTTCGGGACACGGTCCGGAACTGGGCGGCGGACGACCGGATATGCGAGGCCCTGCCTGCCCTGCGCAAACCCGCGGGGGGCCGCGGTATGCGCGCGGCGACGTCCATGACGGCCGAAAACCGCAAGCTCGCGGAGTACGCTTTCCTCGGTCTTCCGGGCGCCGCCCGATGCCTGTTGTGGCACACCGAGGTCGAGGCCGAGTCGCTGTCCGTGCCGGCCGGGCTTTTGGGCCTGGACGCCGAGAGCGCGGCCGCGGCCTGGGAACAGGCCCGCGAGCAATTCCGCCAGGCCTGCCTGCGGGCCCATCTGGAATTCGCCCCGACCAGGGAATGCGGTTTCCACAACCGGCTCCTCGACGTGCCGATCCGGCGCGGCGGAGCCTTGCTGCCGGATGTCCAGCAGCATCTGTCGGAGTGCTCCTACTGCCGGCACGCGGCGGCACAACTCGGCCACTTCGAGGGCGGGCTGGGGGTCCTGATCGCCGAGTCCGTGCTCGGCTGGGGAGCCCGCCGCTATTTCGACTCCCGCCGGGCCCGCGGGCGGCAGGCGCTGCGGTCCCTGAGCGTCTCCCCGTTCGGCGGCAGGCGGCAGCGAGGCGGTGAGCGCCCCGGAAAGGTCGCGCGTCTCCTGGGCGACGGACGACGGACGAGCCGCGAGCAGGCCGCGAAGGATGGTCCCTCCGCGGACGAGACACGCCCGGACGACGCCGAGACCCCCACCGGCCTCACGCGGCCGGTCGCGGGCGAACGCTTCGGGGCCGAGGAGAACTTCGAGGGCGGTGCGGGCCTGGCAGGCAGTGGGCCTGACGCGGGCGAACGCTTCGGGGGTGAGCAGGACTTCGAAGGTGGTGCGAGCCCGGTGGGCAGTGTGAAGCCCGTCGCGGGCGAACGCTTCGGAGGTGAGGAGAACTTCGAGGGCGGTGCCAGCCCGATGGGCAGTGCGAGGCCCGTCGCGAGTGAACGCTTCGGAGGTGAGCAGGACTTCGAGGGTGGTGCGAGTCCGGCGGGCAGCATGAGGCCCGTCGGGGGTGAACGCTTCGGGGACGAGGGAGACTTCGAGGGCGGTGCGAGTCCGGCGGGCAGTGCGTGGCCCGGTACGGGCGGAGGCTCTGGGGGCGATGTGCGCTCGGACGACGCCGAGGACTCCACCGGCCGTGCGCGGACCGGCACGGGCGGTCCCTCCGAAAGCGGTACGAGCCGCGCGGACCGCGGACGCGCCGAGGCGGGCCGACGCCGCCGTCCGCAGCCCTTGTTCTCGTCGACGGGACGCCGGTCCGGCAAGCCGGCGGAGGGATCCCAGCAGGCGCTCGTCACCGGGGCCGGTCTCTCGGCAGCCCTGCTGGCGACCGTCCTCGCGGTCAGCCTGTGGCCGAACGAGGAGGGCGGCACCGACCCCGCCGCCGCCATCGGCGCGAGCAGCAGCCGGACACTGTCACCCACCCAGGGCTCACAGGTCCCGCCGGTGACGTCGACGCCGTCCGCCGCGATCGGAGCCCCTGCCAAGGGGGAGCCGACCCGGCTGCGCAACGTGGACGCCGACCTGTGCCTCGACGTCCGGGACTCCAGGGCCGTGGAGGGAGCCGAGGCCACGCTGGACGTGTGCTCGTCCGCCGGGACACAGCAATGGACGTACGAGCGTGACGGACTGCTGCGCAGCGCCGCCGCTCCCGCGCTCTGCCTCGACGCGCGAGCCGACGACGGTGTCCTCCTCCTCGGCCGCTGCGCCGGCGAGGACGCGAAGCAGCGGGACAACATGCGCTACGACTTCACCGCGGAGGGCGAAGTGCTGTCCCGGGGACGTGACGGACTGGCCGTCGCACCCGCGTCCACGGACGCCGGTGCGGACATCGTGGTCAAGGTCCGCGACTACTCCGACATACAGCGCTGGCGGGCCGAGGGCCGCTAGGCGGGGCTTCCCTCAATACCCAGGCGGCCCCGCCACCACCCACCCGCTCCGCGACCATCCACCCGCCTCTCCGGGCGGGTCGCCGACGAGTGTGCGGCCATGACACGACGGCTATGACACGACGTCCCGGGGCGGCTTGCCCGCGACGAACTCCGCTGCGTTCTGGACCGCGGCCAGCGCGATCCGTACGAGCGTCTCGCGGGTGACACCGGCGACGTGCGGGGAGAGCACGACGTTCGGCGCCTTGAGCAACCTCAGGGCCGGGGTGGGCGGTTCGGGGTCGAAGACGTCGAGGCCCGCTCCGGCGAGGGTGCCCGCGTGCAGCGCGTCCGCGAGGGCGTCCTGGTCGATCAGGGCGCCCCGCGAGGTGTTGACGACGAACGCGGTCGGCTTGAGCAGCGCGAGCCGCTCGGCGTTCAGCAGATGCCGGGTCGCCCCGGTGAGCGGCGCGTGCAGCGTGACGTAGTCCGATACGCGCAGCAGTTCCTCCAGTTCGACATGGCGGGCGCCGAGCCGTTCCTCGGTCGCGGCGGACGCGCGTGTCGGCCCGGCGTACACGACACTCATGTCGAAGGCGACCGCGCGCCGGGCGACCTCCTCGCCGATGTGGCCGAGTCCCACGATGCCGAGCGTCTTGCCGGACAGTTCGGTGATCGACTGCTGGAGCCGCGGCAGAGCCCAGTCCGCCTCGGTCAACGCGGTGTGGGCGGGCACCAGTTGCTTGGCCAGGGCGAGCATGAGGGCGAAGGTCTGCTCGGCCACGTTCTGCTTCTCGGCGCCGCTGGAACCGATGTTGCACACGGGCACGCCCCGCCCGCGAGCCGCGTCCAGATCGACGTAGTCGAAGCCGTGACTGGCGCACTGGATCAGTTCCAGGTCCGGTGCGGCGGCGATGTGTTCGGCCGTCACCGGGCCGAGGCCGGTGACCACGACATGGGCCTCGCGCAGCGCGACGGGGTCCTCGTCGGTGGCCTCCACGACGGTGACGCGGGCCTCACCCGGAAAGAGCGTGGCGAGCGCCGCTCCCGCCGTACGGCCGCCCACATGCGGGGAGACGACGGCGAGTACGTTCTTGGTGACGGTCATGCGGTTTCCTCGATGAGGTCGTGGGGGCCGATGGAGGCCGGGCGGGCGTGCCCGGACAGAGCGAGGGTGAGATCGAACTCGGCGAGCAGACAGCGGACGACGTGTTCGACGCCCGCCTGGCCGTCGAGGCCGAGACCATAGGCGTACGGACGTCCGACGAGCACCGCCCGCGCGCCGAGGGCGAGCGCCTTGAAGACGTCGTCGCCGGTGCGGATGCCGCTGTCGAAGAGCACGGTGAGCCTCTCGCCCACCGCGGCCGCCACCCGGGGCAGCGCGTCGGCGGCCGCGACGGACCCGGCCACCTGCCGGCCGCCGTGGTTGGAGACCACCACACCGTCCATGCCGGCCTCGGCCGCGTGGCGGGCGTCGTCCGGGTGCAGGATGCCCTTGAGGACGATCGGCCCGTCCCAGTTCTCGCGCAGGAAGGCCAGATCGGGCCAGGTCTTGCCGGGGTCCGCGAACATGTTCACGAAATGCATCACGGCCGCGTTCGGGTCCTCGTGCACCGGCTTGGCCAGACCCGCCTGGAACGCCGGATCCGAGAAGTAGTTGGCGGTGCCCACGCCGTGCAGGAAAGGCAGGTACGCCTGGTCGAGGTCGCGTGGACGCCAGGCCAGCAGCGGTGTGTCGAGCGTGACGAACAGCGCGGTGAACCCGGCCGCCTTCGCCCGGTCCAGGAAGCTGCGGGTGACCTCGCGGTCCTTCGCCCAGTACAGCTGGAACCAGCGCTCGCCGTCGCCCATGGCGTCGGCGACCTGCTCCATGGGGGTGCTGGAGGCGGAGGACAGGATGTACGGGACACCCTGCGCGGCGGCGGCCCGTGCCGCGGCGCACTCCGCGTCCGGATGCATGATCGACAGCACGCCGATCGGTGCGAGCGCGAGCGGCGCCGGCAGCGGGCGCCCCAACACCTCGACGGACAGGTCGCGTTCATGGACGTCCCGCAGCATGCGTGGCACGATCCGGCGCCGGCCGAGTGCCTCGCGGTTGGCGCGCGCCGTGCTGCCGTCGCCCGCGCTTCCCGCCACGTAGCCGACCGGACCGGGGCCGAGCCGCTGTTCGGTGAGTTCCTCCAGCCGTGTCAGATCGGTGGGCAGCCGCGGTACGGCGCCCGTCATTCCGTTCAGATAGATCTCGTACTGGAAATCGGCCCAGTGCTTCGCCATCCGTACGTCCCGCCTCTCGTCCCCAAGACCGCGCTGTACGAGGTCGATCCTGGCGACTGTGACAAGTCCCGTCCACCGTGGTGCGCACAACGTGCGGCTGAGATCATCACCCTGTGACAAACAAGTCGTCCGAGGTCCGGGAACGTGTCCGGCAGGAGATGGTCGCCGACCCGCGTGTGGTCGAGGCGATCGTCACGGCGGTCCACGAGCAGGTCCCGGTGTACGCGGCGCTCGACGACAGCAGGCTGCCCGAGGTGCGGGCCATCGCGGCCTGGGGCCTCGAGCGGCTGCTCGGTCTGTGGGCCACCGACGGCACACTGGGGCCGGCGGATCTGCGGCGCTTCCGGGGCATCGCGGCGGCCCGCGCGGCGGACGGGCGCCCGGTGCAGGCGGTGCTGCGCGCCTACCGGGTCGCGGGCACCGTGCTCACGGACGAGGTCGCCGCCCGCGCGCCCCGCCTCGGCGCGGCCGACGCCTTCGCGCTGGCCCGCATGCTCCTCGTCAGCCTCGACACGCTCTCGGAGGAGATGGCCACCGCGTACGCGGCCACCAGCGAGGACCTGGCCGGTGACCGCAACCGGGCCCAGCGGCTGCTGCTCGACGACCTGATCGCCGGGCGGCACGCCTCCGTGGGCGCGCTGACCGACCGCTCCGCCCGGCTGGGCATCCAGCTGCCGGACCCCTGCTGCCTGCTGGTGGCGGAACAGGCCGCCGCCGACCGGCCGGATCCCGCCCCCGAGACGGCGGCGGGCCTGCTCGACGCGCTGGCCGGCCCCGGGGACGAGGTGACGTCCCTGGCGACGGTACGGGGCTCCCGAGCCGTCCTGCTGCTGCCGCTCGCGGCGTCGGCGCGTGTGGCGGCGGTCCTGGGCCGACGGTCCTGGCGCGGTTGCGTCATCACCGGCGAGGGCCTGGACCGCATCGCTCTCGCGCACCGGCTCGCGGCCGACGCGCTCGACACCGCCCCGGCCCACGCCCATCGGTCGGGGAGCGTGCTCACCGACGCCGACGCGCAGATCCTCGCCCTGCTCGCCGGGCGTCCGGCCGCCACGCCGGGCCATGTCGCGCGGCTGGTGCTCGGGCCGCTCACCGAAGCCGCGCAGGGGCATCTTCTGGACGCCCTCACGGCGTACATCGACTCGGGCTCGGCGAACGCCGCCGCGCGGGCCCTGCACCTTCATCCGCAGTCCCTGCGCTACCGGCTGCGCCGCGTCCTGGAGCTGACCGGCCGGGACCCGCGCGACCCGTGGCACCGGCTCACCCTGGACATCGCCCGGACCGTCCGGGACTGACGTTCCGGGCAGGGCGCGGACGGAACCCGCCGCCACCGCGGCGGGACGGAGGCCGGGAACGGCGTGGCCGGGGCGTCGCGCGCCGGGTCACTCCTCGTCGCCGGAAGCCTCCCGATCCTCCGTGTCCGGGCCCTGGGAGCGGACCCGCTGCACGTGCTGCAGCGACTCGCGCAGCTCGCTCAGCCAGTCGTCGGTGTGCCGCTGCACGAGACGGACGCACCAGGCCAGGGCGTCACTGCGGCTGCGGGCGACCCCGGCCGCGACGAGCGTGTCGAGGACCTCGCGCTCCGGCTGGCGCAGCCGGGTCATGACGGGCGCGGCGACATGGGTGAACAGCGCACGCTCGGTGCCGCACTCCACGCCCCAGGAGACCTTCTTGCGGAAGCGGTGCTCCGCCTCGCGGGCCACCTCCATACGGTCCTCGCGGGTGCGCTCGCGGAACTCCTGGATACGGGCCTGGAGCGCCGCCTCCTTCTCGGCGTCCGAGGCGCCCTCGGCGAGCCTCGGCTCGGGGATGCGACCGACGACGGTGATCTCCTCACGGTCGGCCGTCACCTCCGTAAGGCTCTCGAAGAGATCGTCGGGCAGGCGGCCGGCGAACCAGCCGCGCAGCTTCTCACGTTGCTCCGATGTAATCATGTAATCACCATTACTCTCCCGCCTTCGATGCGCAAGGGATCCCGGAGAAGTCCGCCGACAGCGGAAGTCGAGGCGGCATGCCGGTTCAAGCGGAATGTTTCAGGCCTATTGCTGAGCCGTGTCTTTCCGGCCATGTGGCTGCCTGTGGTCGGTGCCGGGCGCTCTGTTACTGGCCTCAGGCGTTCGAATTCTGTGACTTCACGCCACTGATTCAATACTCAAAGTTACCGAAACGTGCGGGGTCGATGTGTGTTTCCTGTGCGGACTCGGCAGACTCGCGCTCGCCGAACCGGCACCGACCGAGCCGGTATCGCATTTCGATCGAGCGGAAGGATGCACACAATGCCGAACACCGCGCGTTGGGCAGCGACTCTCACCCTGACGGCCACCGCTGTCTGCGGCCCCCTTGTCGGGTCCGCCCACGCAGCCCCGTCCGGGCTCTACGCCCCCTCCGCCCTGGTGCTCACCACGGGCCACGGCCAGACCGCCGCCGCCGCGACTCCGGAACGGGCGGTCACCCTCAACTGCGCCCCGACGGCTTCCGGCACCCATCCCGCCGCGCCCGACGCCTGCGCCGAACTCCGCGCGGTCAAGGGTGACTTCGACGCGCTGACCCTGAGAAGCGATGTCTTCTGTACCAGGCAGTACGACCCCGTGGTCGTCACGGTGGCAGGCGTCTGGCAGGGCAAGCGTGTCTCGTACGAGCACACCTTCGCAAACGAGTGCGTGAAGAACTCCTACGGGATGACGGTCTTCGCGTTCTGAGAGACCGGGATCGCGTGGGCGTCGTGGACATGGACCGGAATCCGTAGCTGGGGAGTGCGGGCTCCGTCACGAAGCGCCATGTGATTTCGCACCGAGGGCCGGTCAGACGGAGTGGGGCCGTCGACCGGCCCTCGGCATGTCCGCGTGAGCGCCGCCGCACTGCCGCGGCGGCGCCACGGGCGTCACCCCTGGGAGTGCCGTGGCGGGCGGCCGGACCTTCCCGGGTCCGCGCTCCTGCCGTACCACGCCGGAGGGTTCCGTGCGCCGCACGGCCCACGCCCTTCACCGTTCCGAGTCACCCGGGATGCCGGCGCGGCCGAGGCGGAGTAGCGGTGGAGCATGGGTGCACTCCTCGACTGGGACCAGCGGCTGTTCACACGGGTGGCCTCCGCACACGTACCCGGAGCCGATCCGGCCCTGCGGCGGCTCAGCCACGTAGCCAACCACGGCCGTCTGTGGCTCGGCACGGCCGCCGGGATCGGGCTGGCCGGCGGACCGGCCGGGCGCCGGGCGGCACTGCGCGGCCTCGGCTCGCTGGCACTGGCCTCGTTCACCGTCAACACGCTGGTGAAGTGGAGCGCCCGACGTCCCCGTCCGCTGCTGGAGGGCGTCCCCGCGATCCGACAGCTGGCCCGTCAGCCGCACACCACGTCCTTCCCGTCGGGGCACTCCGCCTCCGCCGCGGCCTTCGCCACCGCCGTCGCCCTGGAGTCCACGCGCTACGGCATCCTGGTCGTGCCCATGGCCGCCGCCGTCGCCTTCTCGCGTGTATACGTCGGCGTCCACTACCCGGGAGACGTCCTCGCCGGAGTGGCCATCGGCGCGGGCGCCGCCGCCCTCACCTGCCGTTGGTGGCCGCCGCGCCGCGTCGTACCGGAGCGGGAGCGCCCCGCCGCGGGGGCGCCCGCGCTGCCGCTCGGCAAGGGGCTGGTCGTCATCGTCGACGGCCCGGCCGCTGCCGGGGTGCCCGGGGCGCCGGCGCACGCCCGGCGGCTGCGCGCCCTGCTGCCCGAGGCCGAGGTGATCGAGCGGGGCCCCGACGACGACTTCGCGGAGCTGCTCGGCGCGGCGGCCGACCGGGCCGTCGAGACGGGCGGCGCGCTCGGTGTCTGCGGGAGCGACGCGGGTCTCGGCGCCGTCGCCCGCGCGGCGGCCGGACGGGGGCTGGCGCTGGCCGTGTTCCCCGGTGGCACCGCCGACCGCTTCGCGCGGGACGTGGGCGTGGCGGACTTCGAGGACACCTCCGTCGCGGTCGCCCGGGGCGAGGCGGTGTCGGTGGACATCGGCGTCGCCCGTTCGGGTACGGGGGAGGACACCGAGGACACCTGGTTCCTCAACGAGTTCAGCATCGGCCCGTACCCGGAGCTCGCGCGGCTGCGGGAGCGGCTGGAGCGGCTGGAGCGGCGCTGGTCCGGCGTCCCGGCGGCGGCCGCCGCCCTGGTCCGGGTGCTCGGTGCCGCCCGTCCGGTCGAGCTGAACGTCAACGGCCGGCCCCGCAGCCTGTGGCTGCTCCTCGCGGGCAACGGCCACTACGTGCCGGAGGGGTTCGCGCCCGCCTTCCGGCCGCGTCTGGACGACGATCTGCTCGATGTGCGTCTGGTCGACGCCGGCCACCGTCTCGCTCGCACCCGTGTCGTCGCCGCCGCGGTCCTCGGGACGCTGGAGCACTCACGGGTATACGAAGCCGAGCGTGTCCCCTGGGTGGAACTGGACGGGATCCTCGGCGCGGACGCCCCCGCGTTCGACGGTGAACCGCGTCCCGGCGCCGCCGGGTTGAGGCTGGAGAAGGAGTACCGGGCCCTGGTCGTGTACCGGCCCGCACGGGCGCGGGACGAGACGGTCCAGGAGGCGAGCAGGGCCTTTGTACGACCCGTCACCCGAGAAGGGTGAGGGGCCGCCGTCTCCCTGCGGACGGCGGCCCCTCGGCCCGACGGGCGACCGGGTCGGGACCCGGTCACCTGTGGACGACGGACCCGGTCACATGTGGACGACGGGTGCGGCGTCCGGGTCCTGGGCCGGCCGGCCGCGGCGGTAGAGCACGAGGGCGATGAGCGCGCCCGCGGCGAAGAAGCCGGCCGACCACCAGAAGGCGGTGGTGTAGCTCTCGATCGTCGACTGCGCCCGGACCAGCTTGTCCGTCGGGTCCTTGCCGGCCAGGTAGCTGGTGGCCGCGCTCGCGGCGAGCGTGTTCAGCAGCGCGGTGCCGATCGAACCGCCCACCTGCTGCATGGTGTTGACGGTCGCGGAGGCCACGCCCGCGTCCTCGGGGGCGATACCGCTGGTGGCGAGCGACATGGCGGGCGGCATCACCATGCCGAGTCCGGCGCCGATCAGCAGCAGCTGCGGCAGGACGTCGGTCGAGAAGGACGAGCCGACGCCGATGCCGGTCAGCCAGGCCATGCCGAGCGCGGCGACACCGAAGCCCGCGGGGATGACCGCCTTCGGGCCGATCCGGGGCACCAGGATCGTGGTGGAGACCTGAGCCATGACCATCAGGGTCGCCATCATCGGCAGGAAGGCCACACCGGTCTTGGTGGGGCTGAAGCCGAGGTTGAGCTGAAGGTAGTAGGTGAGGAAGAGGAAGACGCCGAACATGCCCGCGCCGGTGATGAGCACCGCGAGGAACGAGGCGGCCCGGTTGCGGTCGAGCAGGACACGCATCGGCAGCAGCGGGTGCGCGGCCCGTGTCTGCCACCAGCCGAACGCGGCCAGCAGGATGCCGCCCGCGGCGAGGAAGCCCCAGGTGGCCGGTGAACTCCAGTGGTGCGTCTCGGCGTTGGAGAAGCCGTAGACGACGGAGAAGAGACCGGTGGAGACCAGCAGGGTGCCCGGCAGGTCCAGCTTGGAGTTCGCCGCGTCCCGGTGACCGCTCAGCAGGACCCAGCCGCCGGCGAAGGCGACGACCGCGAAGACGAGGTTGACGAACAGTGTCCAGCGCCAGTCGAGCGCGTCGGTCAGGAGGCCGCCGAGCAGCAGGCCCACCGCGCCGCCGGCGCCGGCGATGGCGCCGTACACGCTGAACGCCTTGGCGCGCTCCTTGGCGTCGGTGAACGTCGTGTTCAGCAGGGACAGGGCGGCCGGCGCGAGCAGGGCGCCGAACACACCTTGCAGGGCGCGCGCGGTGACCAGCATCCCGAAGCTGGTCGAGACACCGCCGAGGACGGAGGCGCCGGCGAATCCGGCGACGCCGACCAGGAAGGCGGGCTTGCGCCCGAAGAGGTCGGCGATGCGCCCGCCCAGAAGCAGCAGGGAGGCGAAGGCGAGGGAGTACGCGGTGACGATCCACTGCCGGTTGCCGTCGGAGAAGCCGAGGTCGGCCTGGGCGGAGGGCAGGGCGATGTTCACGATGGTGGCGTCGAGGACCACCATGAGCTGGGCGATGCCGATGATGGAGAGGATCCACCAGCGGCGCTTCGACGCGGTGGCGGACGTCGTGTCCGCGGCACCCGCGCCGGTGCCTTTTGTGAGGGTCTGGGACATGGGAGAAGCACTCCAGGGAAGTCGCTCATTACGTGCACGTAAACGAAACGGTTTCGTACACATCGACGTTCCGACCCTAGACCCCATCGAGCGAAACGGCAACGTTTCGTTAAGTGTCCGGGTGTGACGTCCGTCCCAGGCATTCCTTGACGGCTATATAACCGCCGAGGCATATTGGGGACGTGTCCGACAACGCCCTGCTCTGGGCCGCCCTCGCCGACCCCCGGCGGCGGGCCATCGTCGCGCTCCTCCTGGAGCGCCCCCGGGCCGCCGGCGAGATCGTCGAGGCGTGCGGGCTCAGCCAGCCGGGCACCTCGAAGCATCTGCGGGTGCTGCGCGACGCCGGGCTCGTCCGGGTACGGCAGGACGCCCAGCGCCGCGTCTACGCCCTCGATCCCGCCCCGATCGCCGCGCTGGACGCCTGGCTCGCCCCGTACCGCCGGCTGTGGAACGAGAGCCTGGACGCCCTCGGCCGCCGCTTGGACGAGAGCGCGGCCGACGCGGCGGGAGGACCCCCGGACCACCCCGAAGGGCCCTTCCCTTACGAAGGGGAGCGGCCGGACGGCGAAGCACCCCGGCCGAACGCGTCCACGCCGGAGAAGTCCGGGCCGAACGCGTCCACCCCCGGGAAACCCCGGCCGAACGCGTCCACCCCCGATAAACCCCGGCCGAACGCATCCACCCCCGAGAATCGCCGGCCGAAGGCACCCTCACCGAAGGACTGAGCCGACATGTCCGCCGAAGTCTCCGCAGGCACCGGAACGTACCTCACCCTGGACGACGGGCGCCCCGCCGTCCGCTTCAGCCGTGTCTACGGTCACCCCGTCGACCGCGTCTGGCGATTCGTGACCGACCCCGGCGAACTCGCCGCGTGGTTCCCCTCCCGCGCCGAGATCCAGCTGCGCCCCGGCGGCACGATCACGTTCAGCGGCGATCCGAACATGCCCGAGTCGACGGGCCGGGTCCTCGCCGTCGACCCGCCCCGCCATCTCTCCTTCGAGTGGGGCGGCGACGAACTGCGCTTCGACCTCGAAGCCCTCGACGGCGGACGCACCCGCTTCACGCTCACCGACGTGCTCGCCGGACCGGACACCGCCGCCCGCAACGGCGCCGGCTGGGAGGTGTGTCTGGCCGCCCTCGGCGCGACGGTCCGCGGTGAACACTCCGACGGCCCGCACGCCGGAGGGATCGCGGCCTGGAGGGAGATCTACGACGCCTATGTCGAGGCGGGCGTCCCCTCCGGCGCCCCGGTCCCGGGGGCGGACTGACCGCTCATGCCAGCTGCCGCCGCACCAGTTCGTGCAGCCGCCCGCCCGTGTCCGCCAACAGCTGCTCGGGCGGGCCCTGCTGAGCGACCCGGCCGTTCTCCATCACGATGACACGGTCCGCGTCCAGCACCGTCGACAGCCGGTGCGCGATCACCACCCGGGTGGCGTTGAGCGCCTTGGTGCTCTCGATCACCGTGCGCTGCGTCGCGTTGTCCAGGGCGCTGGTCGCCTCGTCGAAGTAGAGGATGCGGGGCCGTCGTATCAACGCCTGCGCGATCATGAGGCGTTGGCGCTGGCCGCCCGAGATCGCGCCGCTGCCCGAGACGAGGGTGTGCAGCCCCATCGGCATGCGCCTGATGTCCTCGGCGAGGCCCGCCATCTCGGCCGCCTCCATCGCCTCCTCCGGCGTGTACGGCTCGGTGCCGCAGATGCAGTCGAGGACCGACCCCGTGAAGGGCTGCGCGTGCTGGAGCACCACACCGCACTGACGTCGTACGGCGGACTGGTCGAGGGCCGCCAGGTCCTGGCCGTCGTACAGCACACTGCCCGACACCGGCCTGTCGAAGCCGATCAGCAGCCGCAGCAGGGTGGACTTGCCGCAGCCGCTCGGGCCGACGATCGCCACGAACTCGCCCGGCCGGACCGCGAACGACACGTCGTCGAGGACGAGCGGACCGTCGTCGGCGTACCGGAACGACAGCCGCCGGGCCTCGATCCCGCCCGACAGGACACCGGGACGCGTACTCGCCCCGCGCACCTCGGGTGTCGCGTCGAGCACCGGCCTGATCTCCTCGAACATCGGCAGCGCGGCCGCCGCGGACACGAGCGCGCCGGTGATCTGGGTGACCGACGTCAGCAGCATCGTCACCGACGTGTTGAAGGTGAGGAAGTCCGCCGCCGACAGCGAACCTCTTGCCGGACCCGCCAGGAGCATGAACATCAGCAGGGAGCACAGCGGCAGATACACCGACCCCATCACCGTCGTCAGGTTCTTGACGCGGCCCACGCCCTGCTGGAGCTCACGGCTGCGGGCGAACCCGCTCGCCCAGGCCGCGTACGCGTAGTTCTCGGCCGCCGCCACCCGCAGCTTGGGCAGCCCGCGCAGCGTCTGGAAGGCCTGGTTGTTCAGCTTGTTGCCCAGCACCACCAGACGGCGCTGGCCGCGCACCTGCCACAGACCGAGCCCCAGGAACACGGCCCCGACGACGACGAGCATGCCGATCGCGGCCAGCGCCATGGGCACGCTGTACCAGAGCAGCAGGCCCAGGTTCATCGCGCCGACCGTGCCCGCCTGCGCGAGCGTGGGGCCGACACCCGCGAGCAGCCGGCGGATCGCGCTCACGCCCATCGCCGCGCTCGCGAGCTCCCCGGTCGAACGGGCGGCGAAGAACGAGGTGGGCAGCCTCAACAACCGGTCCCACACGGCCGGTTGGAGACTCGCCTCGATCCGGCCCTCCATCCGCAGCAGGGTGAGGTTCTGGAGCAGCATGAACGCCGCCGAGACGACACTGGTGACCATGAGCGCGAGACAGACCTGCACGATCAGCCCGTGCTCGGCCTTCGGGACGTAACTGCCGAGCACCCGTCCGGTCGCGATCGGCACCAGCGCGCCGATCGCCACGGTCACCAGAGAGCTGATCGCGAGGTTGCGCAGATCCCCGCCCGTGCCCGTGAGACAGAACCGCAGCAGCCGCAGCGGGCCCATCCTGCGCTCGGGCAGCGGGCGGTAGAACATCACGGCCCGCTGCTCGAACTCCGCGGCGTTGGCCTTCTCGACCGGTGTCTCCCGCCCGGACGACGGCTGTACGGCGACGTAGCCACCGCGCCGCCACAGCAGCGCGACCGGCGCTCCGGACACCGCCCGGCCGCCGACCAGCGGTCCGATGTCGTCACGCCACCAGCGCCCGTCCAGACGCACGGCACGGGTGCGCAGGCGCGAGGCGAGCGCGATCCGTTCGACCGGGTCGAGCCGCTCGCTCTCCGTGCCGCCGCCCGCCCGCTCCGCGAGGGTGATCCCGGCCGCGCGGGCGACCAGTTCGCAGGCCGCGTACGTGGCGTCCGTGTCGGCCGTCGTCGGGCGCTTCGCCGACGTTCTGCCGATGGAGGCGAGCAGGGTGCGGTCGGCCTGGGCGCGGACGGCCTCACCGGCCTTGATGCCCGCCGCCGCCCGGTCCTCGTGACCGGCCTCCAGCTCCTCGATCCAGCGGTCGAGCATGGACAGCAGCCGGTACTGCTGGTCGACCATGCCCTGCCAGACGCCGGAGTCCATCAGCAGATCGGCCGCCGCCTCGGCCCCGTACAGCGAGCCGTACTGCACGCTTCCCGGCGGGACCTGCATCCAGAACACGTCGTCGTCGGTGGGCGCGGCGGTGCCCTCCGCGGCCGTCGGCGCCTGGACGAGGATGGAGAGACTGCGTCCGACACCGAGCGCGAGGGCGTGCTCCAGCGGGCTCGACACCGGCGGCGCGAGCTGCGGGTTGCCGTAGGCGTCGTACGACCAGGTGGCCGCGTCGGCCGCCTGGTGCAGCTCGCGCAACCCGATCCGGCGCAGCTCGCAGCCGCGCAACGGCCGTCCCACCAAAGTGTGCTGAGGACCCGTCACCGGGCCGAGCAGCAGGGAACCCGCTTCGAGCCGACCCAGGTGATGCCAGTGCCCCTGCCGCGCCGCGTCGACCGCGAACAGGTCCATGGCCCCCGCGACCACCAGCCACAGGACCTGCGGGCCCTCCAGGTCGAGGCGGCTCAGCCCCGCGCAGCCGACCGGGACACCCATGCCGCCGAGCGCACCGAGCACCACGTCCTGCTCGTGGACACCTTCGTGAACCGTGGTCATCTCAACGCTCCCTGACCAGAGCGGCGTAGGGGCCGCCGGCCGTCAACAGTGCTTCGTGCCGCCCGCGTTCCACGATCGAGCCGTGGTCGAGTACGACGATCTCGTCGCTGTCCCGCACGGTGCTGAGCCGGTGGGCGATCACCACACAGGCGCAGCCGCGCCGGCGCAGGTTGTCCATGACGGTCTGTTCCGTCTCCGCGTCGAGGGCACTGGTGACCTCGTCGAGCACCAGGATGCTGGGCCTGCGCACCAACGCCCTCGCGATCTCCAGGCGTTGCCGCTGACCGCCGGAGAAGTTCCGCCCGTCCTGCTCGACGCGGCTGTGGATCCCGCCGGGACGGCGCGTGACGACGTCGTACAGCGCCGCGTCCTGGAGGGCGGCGGCCACCGCGTCGTCGGGGATCGACGGGTCCCACAGCGCCACGTTGTCGCGGACCGTCCCCTCGAAGAGGAACACGTCCTGGTCCACGAACGACACGGACGACGCGAGCGCCCCGCGCGGGATGTCCTCGAGCCGCCGGCCGTCGATGCGGATCGTGCCCTCCCACGGCGTGTACAGGCCCGAGATCAGCCTGGACACCGTCGACTTGCCGCTGCCCGAACCGCCGACCAGGGCCACCTGCTCACCCGGGCCGACCGTCAGCGAGAACCCGGTGAGCAGGGGCTCGTCGAGCGGGCTGTAGCCGAACGTGACGTTCTCCAGCTCGACATGACCCCGCAGCCGACGGGTGGACTCGCCGGTGCCGGGGCGGGCGTAGAGCGGGTCGGCACGGAAGTTCTCCACGTCCTTGAGCCGCGCCACGTCGGCCGCGAAGTCCTGGATGCGGCCGGCGACCCCGTTGAGCCGGGTGATCGGCGCGGTGAAACGGGTGACCAGCGCCTGGAAGGCGACCAGCAGCCCCACGGAGACATGCCCCTCGACCGCGCGCAGGCCCCCGATCCACAGGATCAGCGCGCTGTTGAGCATCGCCAGTGTCGGGGCGACCACACCCAGCCATGCGCTCGGCACACCGAGGCGCTGCTGTTCCTCCAGCGTGGTGGCGTGCTGTCCGGCCCACTTGCGGAAGTAGCCGTCCTCGCCGCCGGTGGCCTTCATCGTCTCGATCAACTGGAGCCCGGTGTAAGCGGTGTTGGTCAGCCGGGCGCTGTCGGCGCGCAGCTTGGCGGTGCGGGTGGCACGCAGCCGGATCACCACGCGCATCGCCACCACGTTGAGCAGCGCGACACCGATGCCGACGGCCGTCAGCTGAGGGTCGTACGTGTAGAGCAGCACGGCGTACAGGACGACGACGACCGCGTCCACGCCGGCGGCGGCGAGATCGCGAGCCAGGGTCTCGGCCACCGCGTCGTTCGACTGGAGCCGCTGCACCAGGTCGGCCGGGCTGCGCTGGGAGAAGAAGGTGACCGGCAGCCGCAGCAGATGGCGCAGGAACCGGGCGCTGGAGAGCGTCGAGGAGATGATGCGGCCGCGCAGCAGATTCGACTGCTGGAGCCAGGTCAGCACCACCGTCAGCAGCACGGAGGCGCCCATCGAGGCGAACAGCACCCCGAGCAGCGAACTCTGACCGCCGATCAGATACTGGTCGATGAACGCACGGCTCAGTGCGGGCACAGCGGCGCCGACCGCCACCAGCAGCAGGCTCGCCAGCACGGCGGCGGGCATCGTGCCCGAAGTGCCGCGCAGCCGGGCCGGCATGGCGCCGAGCACCCCCGGCCTGCGGCCTCCCTTGCGGAACCCGGGGCCGGGCTCCAGGACCAGGACGACCCCGGTGAAGCTGGTGTCGAAGTCCTCCATCGGAACGAAACGACGGCCCTTGCCCGGGTCGTTGATGTGCACGCCCCGGCGTCCGAAGCGTCGTCCCATGCCGTCGTACACGACATAGTGGTTGAATTCCCAGAACAGGATCGCGGGCCCCCGCACCTCGGCGAGCGCGGCGGTGTCCATCTGCATGCCCTTGGCCGTCAGGCCGTAACCGCGAGCCGCTTTCAGGAGGTTGCTCGCCCGCGAGCCGTCCCGCGAGACACCGCACGCGATGCGCAGCTCTTCGAGCGGGATGTGCCGGCCGTGGTGGCCGAGCACCATGGCGAGCGATGCGGCACCGCACTCCACGGCCTCCATCTGGAGGACGGTGGGCGTGCGGACGCTCTTGATCCGGGTCCTGGGCACACTGCGCCGGGGCGGGGCGGCGGCGCGCCGTCTGCCGCGGGTGTCCTGTGCGCCGCTCATGGCAGGAGCCAGTCGACGGGGCGCTGACCTGCCAGCCGGACCGAGGCCGAGGCCAGGGTCATGGAGGTGAGGGCGAAGGGTGGGCCGTCAGCGGACGACCACTTCAGTCCGCTATGGGTGGCGGAGGACCGGTCGAGCCCGACCAGGACGGCGACCGGCCTGCCCTTCTGGCTGAACTGCTCGCCCAGTTGGGCGTCGCCGAGAAAGGCGGCTATCTGCTGCCGAGTCTGCACGCTGCGGCCCACCGTCTTCACATGGCCGCGCAGCACTCCGTACCGCTGGGCGGGCACGGACTGGACGGTGAGGTCGACGGCGGCGCCGGCGGGAATGGCGGCGGCGCCGGCGGCGGAGACGTACACCGTCGCGTACAGGGGGTCGTCGGCGTGGGCGACCTTCTCCACGGCGGCCACGTCCGTGCCGGTCGAGATGATCGCGCCGATGGTGGCGGCCAGGGCGGTGACCCGGCCCGCGGCGACCGTGCGGACGACGGCCGTCTCCCCTCGCGCCGTACGCACCTTCAGTACGGGCGCGTTCCCGGGGAGCCGTTCGCCCTCCTTCGCGAGGACCGCGGTGACCTGCCCGGCGACAGGGCTCTGGAGGATGTAACTGCCCTCCGCGTGGGTGAGAACGGCGGGCGCTCCCACGGTGGAGGTGACGGTGGAGGTCACGGCCCAGACGCCGGCGGCGGCCATGGCGAGGACCGTCACGGCCAGAGTGAGCCGGCCCTGCGGGCGGGCGAAGCGCACCGGAAGGTCGAGCTCTTCGGGCGACCGCAGCTTGGCGAGGGCCTGGTGGCGGAACTGCACGGGTTACTTCTCACCTGTTCGAGAGGCTGACGGCACCCGAGAGTCCCGGAACCGGTGGGGCGGTTCCGGGACTCGGCGGCGTGAAACGCGATCAGAGACCGGCGACCAGGCCGGTGACCGGGGCGGTGTTCAGGCCGGTCACACCCTCGACGGTGCCGATGGCCGTGCCCAGGATGCCGGAAACCGGGGCAACGCCGTCCACCAGGCCGGTGACGGTGCCGACGGCGTTCAGCGCGAGGCCACCGGAGACGTTGTCGAGGTCGGCGTCGGAGATCTCGGCGGTCTCGACACGGGGGGTGGAGTTCATGATGGAACTTCCCTTCATATGGGTATTCACAAGGGGGGAGAGCGGCCCCCTCTGGGGGACAGATGACGGCCGCCACCGCAGCGGTGCGGCTCCCGTTCCCGGGAGCGGTGCCGCGACCTGTGCGGTGCCACGGATCAAAGCACGGCCGTGGGGCGCGCTTCCACTCAACCAGGGCTCTCACCTGGGAACTTGTGCTCCAAGAGCGGTGAACCGTGCAGGGGCGCACACGCCTCTGCGGCCACTTCTTCACAAGCTGCGCGGCATCGGCCCACCCGAACCCTTGCCACTTCCGCACCGAATGGGACAGTCCCGGCCCATCGGCGCGCGGGGGGCGCGCGAGTGTGCAGATCCCCGGTCCGGGGTGACCTCGTTGGGCACGGGCTGTGCAGATTCCCTGAACCCGGGATTCCGCCGCGGATCATCGACGGAGTGTCGCCGGTCGGTCGCTTTCCGTACCCGCCGGGGGCTGTTCGCCGGGTACGGCCGCCGTGCGGGGCGGGTACGGCGTCGTGAGGGGGTCGGGAGGGCCTTCGTGATTCACGCGAGGATCGCGTACACCGTGCTCGCTCGCGCGGCGATCTCCGCCGAACCCTCGGCGGTCATCGTGATGTCCGCGAAGGCCATGCGGCGGCCCAGCTTCGTGAGGACCGCCTCGATCAGCACGTCCGTGTCCGTCACCGCCCGCTGGAAACTCGTGGACTGCTGAACCGTCGTCATGGGGACGAAGGCGCCGCGGGCCGCGGAGACCGCGATCACTGTCGCCGTGTCCGCCGCGGCCATCAGGGCCTGGCCCGACAGGGAGCCGCCCTCCCGGGCCAGCCGCGCGGACCACGGCAGCCGCAGGACCGCGCGACGGTCGTCCAGTTCCGCCACGGACAGGCCGAGGTCGAGCACCCAGGGGGCGAAGTTGTCGGCGAGGATCTTGTCGGCTTCGACGAGGGTCAGTGTCATACGGGGCATTGTTCCCCTCCGGGCCGCCGGCTCCCTTCGCGGAACCGTCGGTCTCTCCCGGGTCCCGTGTCCGGCCCGGTCCGGGGTCCCGCCCGCGCTCCGGCGATCCCCCCGCGGAGGAAATGAGCCGGTTGTCTCCGCAATCGGTGTCTTTGGCGAGACCAACTTCCGCAATTTGCAATGGCAGTTGAACACCCCGGGTGGCACCCGCGTATCAACGGGCAACCAGGCGCCCCCAAGTCAGCTGCCGGACGCGGCATCGACCCCGTCCCCAGGAGGTCAAGAGTTGAGTCACAAACGGATACCCAAGCGCAAGGCCGCTATCGCGGTGGGCGGCGTCGCGGCGCTCGGAGCGGCGGCTCTGCTGCTGCCCAACGCCAACGCGTCGCAGTCGAACGGGGACGCCGCCACTCCCAGAACCTTCAAGGCGAACGACGTCTCGGACGTCGCCTCCATGCTGGCCACCCAACTGGGCGACGCTTTCGCCGGCTCGTACTACGACGCGCAGCAGAAGCAGCTCGTCATCAATGTCGTCGGTAACAACAGCAACGTCGTCAACCAGATCGAGAAGGCCGGTGCGGTGGCCCACCAGGTGCAGAACAGCACCGCCGCGCTCCAGACCGCCGCCAAGACACTCAAGGCCGACGCGTCGATCCCGGGCACGGCGTGGTCCGTCGACCCGAAGACCAACGAGATCCGCGTGACCGCGGACTCCACGGTCACGGGCGGCAAGTGGAACACGGTGCAGTCGACCGTCAAGAACCTCGGTTCGGGCGTGGCGACCCTCTCGAAGTCCGCGGGAACCCTCAAGACCTTCGTCGACGGCGGCGACGCCATCTTCGGCGGCAACGTGCGCTGTTCGCTCGGCTTCAACGTCACCGCGGGCGACGGAACCCCGGCCTTCCTCACCGCGGGCCACTGCGGTGTCGCCGCCGCCAAGTGGTCGGACTCCCAGACCGGTGCGTCCATCGCCACCGTCGACCAGGCCACCTTCCCCGGTGCCGGTGACTTCTCCCTCGTCAAGTACGACGACCCGGCCACGCAGACCAACAGCGCGGTCAACGTCGGCAACGGGCAGAGCGTGCAGATCAACCAGGCCGTGGAAGCCGCCGTGGGCCAGCAGGTCTTCCGGATGGGCAGCACCACGGGTCTGCACAACGGCAACGTGACCGGTCTCAACGCCACCGTGAACTACCCGGAGGGCACCGTCACGGGCCTCATCCAGACCGATGTGTGCGCCGAGGCGGGCGACAGCGGCGGCTCCCTGTTCACCCAGGACGGCGGCGCGGTCGGCCTGACCTCCGGCGGCAGCGGTGACTGCACGGCGGGCGGCGAGACCTTCTTCCAGCCCGTCACCACCGCGCTGGCCGCGGTCGGCGCGACGCTGGGCGCCGGAGACGCGGGTGCGGGCGCGGGTGCCGGCGGCGCGGCGGACCCGAGCGCGAGCGCGGCCGATCCGGGCGCTGTGGACCCGGGCGCTGTGGACCCGAGCGCGAGCGCGGCGGACCCGGGCGCTGTGGACCCGGGCACCGCGGACCCGGGCGCCGCCGGCGCGGCGGACCCGAGCGCGGGCGCCACTGACGCGGCGGGCGCCGGCGACCAGGCGGGTGCCGCCGCCGGCCAGAGCGGGACCGGCAACCGGCACAAGAAGCACCACCAGTCCGGCGCGGCGGCCCAGCAGTCGGCCGCGGCGTCGGGTGACGGCTCGGGCCTCGTGTCCACGCCGTGAGGCCGGTGACTCCGGCGATCAAGAACCACTGAACGGCCAACGGAACAGGGAATTCCGGTCGACAGTGGACAGGTCCGGCCCTCCGGCGGGAGGGTCGGACCGCTCCTCATACGGCGCCGGTCCCGTCGGGCGGCCGTACCCGCAGCAGGAGCAGCGCGACATCGTCGGGCCGCTCCTGCCCGGCGTCCTCACCCCGCTGGAGCAGAGTGTCGGCCAGCTCGTCCAGCGGCTGGTGCCCGTTCGCGGCCAGCCGTCGCGCGAGGTCGGCGAGCGCGTCCTCGATGTCCACGCCCGGGGATTCGATCAGACCGTCGGTGTAGAGGGCGAGTACGGACCCGGGGACGAGCGGAACCTCGGTCGTCGGATAGACGGCGTCGGGGTCGATCCCCAGCAGCGGCCCGCCGGCCAGGTCGAGCGCCTTCACCTTGCCGTCCGGCCTGAGCAGCAGCGGCGGCGGATGCCCCGCCCGGGCCATCACGGCGACATGGCGCGCCGGGTCCAGGCGCAGATACAGACAACTGGCGAAGAGTTCGGCGCCCAGGTCGATGAGCAGCCGGTTGGTGCTCCCCATCACCTCCTCCGGCGCCTGGCCGACCGCCGTGTAGGCGCGGACCGCGGTACGGATCTGCCCCATCAGCCCCGCCGCCGTCACGTTGTGCCCCTGCACGTCCCCGATCACCGCCGCGGCCCGGCCGTTGGAGGGCACCAGGTCGTAGAAGTCCCCGCCGATCTCCATGCCCTGGGTCGCCGGCAGATAGCGCGCAGCCGCCTCGATCGAGGCCAGCGGCGGCAGGGAGGCCGGCAGCAGTGCCGCCTGGAGACCCTGAGCCAGCTGGAGCTTGGCGTCGTAGAGCAGGGCACGCTCCAGCGCCTGGGCGATCAGCCCGCTCAGACTGGTCAGCACCGCCCGCTCGTCGGCCGCGAAGTGGTGGGACTGCGCGTACCCGAGGACGCAGGTGCCCACCGGCCGTCCGGAGGCGACCAGGGGCAGATACGCCCACGCGCCCATGCCGTCCGGCGTGGCGTTGCGCGACGGATACAGCCGCTCCAGCTGCTCGCGCGAGTCGAAGAACGCGGGCACACCCGTGTTGAGGGCCTGGGTGCCAGGGGTCGGCTCGCTCAGCGGCAGCCCGTTGAAGCGCTCCACGGTGTGCGCGTCGGGATAGCCGCGGTGCCCGAGCACGTGCAGGCGTCCGGCCCGGCTGGCGAGGACGACCAGCGACTGACTGCCGACGGCGGGCGAAAGCTCGTCCGCCACCAGTTGCACGACGTCCTGCACGCCCACGGCCTCCGTCAGCGCGCTCGCCAGGCTCAGTACGTGGGAGATCGTCACCAGGCGCGGGCTGCCGTCGCGCCGCTGGGGTCCCGCCCGGGTCATCTCGGACACCGGCCTGGCCCGCGAGATCCGCACGCTCAGCCCGTTCGTACTCGGATACAGCCGGAACGACAGCCAGTCGCCCGGCGGGCGCAGCGCGACGAAGGAGGTCACGTGCTGGCTGATCAGCGCCGCCCGGTAGCGGTCCTCGTAGACCGGGTCGTTCAGCCAGGGCACGGCCGCCCACAGCTGCGTGCCCAGGAGACGGCTGACCGGCACGCCGAGCAGCTCGGCCGTCGCCGCGTTGGCGAAACCGACGCGCCCGTGCAGATCCAGCGAGCACAGCCCGTACGGCAGCCGCCCCACCATGCGCGTGGCCTCCACCGTGCCCAGCGTGCCACCGGGCTCCGTCGCGGACGGCGTGAGCAGGTCGGGCTCGGACTGGAGCGTCCGGTTCTCCTTGGCGGCCCGCTCCAGACGCAGCGCGAGCCGGTCGCAGGCCGCGGTGAGGCGTTCGCGCTCCCGGTCGGAGAGGTCCGGCGGATGCGAGCCGGGCCAGGTGACGTAGACGGCGCCGTACACGGTGGCCGCCGTCGCCACCGGAAGCGCGGCGAGGGCGAAGGGATACGGGAGCACGACCGCGATCCGGGGATACCTGCGGGCCATCTCCTGCTCGCCCCCCACCCAGATCAGCCGCCGCTCCCGTACCGCCTCGGCCACCGGGATCGGGGCGTTGAGCCCCACGCGTTCCCAGGGGGCGGCGAAGGCCCGTGGCAGTCCCGCGGAGACCGCCATCTCCAGGACGGGCTCACGGGCGGCCAGCAGATAGACGGCTCCCGAGTGCGCGTGCACGTCGTCCAGCAGCGCGGCCAGCGACAATGAGAGCAGCGAACGTCCAACGGGGGCCGGCCGGCCCGCCGGCGCCTGCGCGGTCTCCTGCCCCTCGGACACGGCGACCACCTCCTCGCGGGGCCGTCCACGACCTCCGCACCCTCCAGGGGACAAGGCTCCTCCCTGGAAGCCGATCGCGCACGGCGAGCCGGCCACACCCCCGGCCTGTCGGCGTCTGTCCCGGCCGGCCGGGACACGAACGGTCACCCTCGCCATGAGAGCGCTGAGTGGAACGCATGAATCACCACGGATTCGATTTCGTTCGATCGGCCGTCCCGCACGGGCTGCACCGCAGGCCCGACGCGTTCGGAACGGTCACAGGGGCTGCGCCCGAGCCCGGGAAGCGCTGTAATGACGGCGTGGTCAGTGAGGGTGCCGCGGAACGCGGAACGAGAACGTCGCGTGCCGAACTTGCCCTGAAGACGCTCACCGCGGATCTCGACCCGCGCGAACGGCTGCACCGCCTGCTCGAGCAGGCACTCGTCTTCACCGGTGCGACCGTGGCCGCCGTCTACTCACCGAGTGTGAGCGGCGGTGAACTGCATCTGGCCGAGTCCGCGGGGGTGCCCAGGACGCTGTACGGGCTCCGCGACAGCTACCCCCTGTCCGGCGGCTCCCCGGCCGCCGAGGTCCTGCGCACGGGACAGCCGTGCTGGCTCGGACCGGAGGAACTCGCCCGCTGCGCCGACGCCCGGCGCCTGTCCTCCGCGGACTTCTCGCTTGCCGTGCTGCCCCTGCGGGACCAGAACGGCTGCCTGGTCGCCGTCAGCGAGGGCCCCGACGGATTCGGCGCCGAGGACCGCGCCTGCCTCGGGCTGCTCGCCGAAGCCGTCGTCTGCCCGCCGGCACCGCCGCCCGACGACGCCGCGGAACTGCCCGCCAGCTCGTTCAGCCTCGCCATGGACACCGGACACGTCGAGGTCGACCACGAGGTGCTCGACCTGTTCGGGCTGTCTCCCACCGCCTTCGACGGCAAGGTCGAGACGCTGCTGTCCATGGCCGTTCCGGAGGACCTCCCGGCCCTGATGTCCGCGGTGGAACCGGACCACATGTCCGTCGGCGACCGCGAGCTGGAGTTCCGCATCCTCCAGCCGTCCGGCGGACACAAGTGGCTCCGGCTGCGCGCCCGCCTGGTGCCCTCCGCCGAGGGCCGTCCCGCACGGCTCGTGGGCACCGTCTCCGACGCCTCCAAGCTGCGTTCCGGCCTGAACGACGTGGGCCGCGTCCAGCGCCTCGCCGCCGCCCTCGCCACCGCCGGCACCGTCCGCGATGTCGGCCAGGCCGTCGTCGCCGCCCTGCGCAAACCCCTCCAGGCCGACCGGATCGCCGTCGCCGAGCTGGAGGGCGACCGTCTCGTCGTCACACTCCTGGACCCGCCTCAGCCGGAGTTCTGGCCGGAGCTGTGGCGCAGCGAATGGCGCTCGGAGTGGCCCGACGCCCCCGTCCGGGCCATGCCCACGCTCGCGGCGGCCCTGAACGAGGGCCGGCCGGCCATCTGGCCCGCGGGCGCGGACCTGGAGACCGCGCTCTCCGAGGTCGGCCCCGGCGGCCTCGCCGTCCTGCCGCTGCCCGCGGGCGGACGCATGGCGGGCGCCTGCCTGATCGGCTGGGACACCCCGCACGAGTTCGGCCCCGAGGAGCGGGCGCTGCTCACCGCCTCCGCGGGCCTGGCCGGGCAGGCCCTGGTGCGCGCCCACGCCTTCGACGCCGAGCACGAACTGATCAGCATGCTCCAGCGGACGCTGCTCCCGCGCCGGCTGCCCCGGCTGCCCGGAGCGGTCGCCGTCGCCCGCTACCTGCCCACCACGTCGGGCCTGGACGTCGGCGGCGACTGGTACGACGTCATCCCGCTGCCCGACAACCACGTCGCCCTCGTCATCGGCGACGTCCAGGGGCACAACGCCTCGGCCGCGACCGTCATGGGTCAGATGCGTACGGCCCTGCGCGCCTACGCCGTCGAGGGCCACCCGCCGGACGTGGTGGTCTCGCACGCCAACCGGCTTCTGCTCGATCTGGAGACCGACCTCTTCGCCACCTGCTGCTATGTCGACATCGACATGGAGGAGGGGTCCGCCTGGTATGTGCGCGCCGGACACATCCCGCCCGTGCTGCGTCACCCGAACGGTCGTACCGAGGTCCCCGAGTCGGACACCGGGCCGCCTCTCGGCGTCATCCGGCAGGCCGACTACCCCATGAGCCCGCTGCGGCTACAGCCCGGCACCATCGTCGCGCTGACCACCGACGGTCTGGTCGAGTCCGTCGAGCTCGACATCGAGGACGGCCTGAAACGGCTCGCCGAGGGCCTGGCCGGCTCCGACCCCGCCCACCTCGGACTCGTCGCCGACGAACTGCTCACCAGCGCCAACCGCAGCGACGACGTCGCCCTCCTGCTGATGCGGTACGACGGCATGGAGGTGCTGCCGCTCCGCGAGAGCTGGACCGTGTGGCGGGTCCCCGAGGCGGTACGGCACGCCCGCCGCTACACCAGGCGGGCCCTGCGCAGCTGGGGCGTCGGCGAGTACACGGACGCCGCCCTGCTGATCGTCTCGGAACTCGTCACCAACGCCCTGGTACACACCGACGGCCAGGTCAGGCTCGACCTCACCCTGATCAACCACCGTCTGCGCATCGCGGTCGCCGACAATTCGCCGCGTACACCGATCAAGCCCACCAACATCGGCTGGGAGGCCACCGGCGGCCGCGGCATCCTGCTCGTCGAGGCGATGTCGGCGACCTGGGGCACGGTGCCGGTGAGCGGCGGGAAGCAGGTCTGGAGCGAGATCGCGCTCGACTGACGAGGTGAAGCCGTGCGTCTGCTGATCATGTCCGACACCCACCTTCCGAAGCGGGCCCGCGAACTCCCCGCCGCGCTGCTCGCCGAACTCCCCTCGGCCGACGTCGTCGTCCACGCCGGGGACTGGGTGGACACCGCCACCCTCGACCTCCTGGAGGCCCGCTCCCGACGGCTCATCGGGGTGTACGGCAACAACGACGGCCCCGGCCTGCGGGCCCGCCTCCCCGAGATCGCCCGCGCCGAACTGGGCGGACTGCGCTTCGGCGTGATCCACGAGACCGGCGCGACGCAGGGCCGTGAACAGCGCTGCGCGCGGCGCTTCCCCGACCTCGACGTCCTGGTCTTCGGCCACAGCCACATCCCCTGGGACAGCACCGCGCCCACCGGGCTGCGACTGCTCAACCCCGGCTCGCCGACCGACCGCCGCCGCGAGCCGTACTGCACGTACATGACCGCGACGGTGACCCACGACGGGCGGCTCACCGAGGTGACCCTGCACCGGCTGCCTCCGCGCACGGGTTGATCCCGCGGCCACCGGGACACAGGAGAGACGGCACACGAGGCACGGAACGGCGGGATCGGGCAGCGGGACCGGGCAGCCGGGCCGGTCAGTGCGGACGGTCAGCGGTGATGGATCGCCCCGCTCCTCGCGGACAGGGGCACTCCGCTGCCGCCCCGGCGCAGGGCGACGATCTCGGCGGCCACGGACACGGCCACCTCCTCCGGCGTACGCGCTCCGAGGTCGAGGCCGACGGGGGAGCGCAGCCGGGACAGCTCGCGCTCCGGCACGCCGGCCGCGCGCAGCCGTTCCAGGCGGTCGTCGTGGCTACGGCGGCTGCCCATCGCCCCGATGTACGCGGCCGGGCGGCGCAGCGCCTCCTCCAGCAGGGGGACGTCGAACTTGGGGTCGTGGGTGAGGACGCAGATCACCGTGCGCTCGTCGGTCGTCGTGCCGCTCAGATAGCGGTGCGGCCAGTCCACCACGACCTCCACGTCCGCCGGGAACCGCCTCGGCGTGGCGAAGGGCGGACGGGCGTCGCACACCGTGACCCGGTAGCCGAGGAAGACGCCGACGCGGGCCACGGCGGACGCGTGGTCGGCCGCGCCGAAGACGAGCAGGCGCGGCGCCGGCGCGAAGGAGTGCAGGAAGACGGTGACGTCGTCGCCGCACCGCTCACCGTGCGGCCCGTAGTGACGCACCCCGGTGACGCCCCGCGCCGCCCCGTCACGCGCATCGGCCGCGACGGCCCGGTCCAGCCCACCGGCCCCGAGCGACCCGAACACGCCCCGGTCCGGCCCGACGGCTCCGAGCGACCCGGACACGCCCTGGTCCGGCCCGACCGCCTCGACCGACCCGGACACGCCCCGGTCCGGCCCAGCCGAACCGGGGACCGCGCAGTCCGGGCCCGCGGAGCCGGACGAAGCAGGCCTCGCACCGTCCGGTCCCGTCGAGTCGGGGGAGTCGAGCAGCGCGCCGACCGGTCCCGCCGGTCCCGCCGGTCCCGCCGATCCGGCCGATCCGGCCGATCCGGCCGATCCGGGCGAGCCGGGCGAAGGGGAGCCCCCGTCGTCCCCGCCCGGGTCCTCGTAAAGCCGCACGGCCAGCGTCGCTCCGCGTGGGGCGGGGCCGGCGAGTACCGTCGCGAGTGTGACCGGGCGGCCCGCCGCCACCGACTCGGCCAGCGCCGGGAAGGCCGGGTCGTCGGCGGCCGACACCCGGCGGACCAGCAGGGTGATTTCTCCGCCGCAGGTCAGTCCCACGGCGAACGCGTCGTCGTCGCTGTACCCGAACGTCTCGAGACGGGCATCGCCCGAGGCGATCACCTCCCGGGCCAGTTCGAGGACGGCGCCCTCGACACAGCCGCCGGACACACTGCCCACGACCTCGTCGCCGGGGCCGACCGCCATGGCGGCGCCCGGGTCACGGGGCGCGCTGCCGACGACCGCCACCACCGTGGCCAGTCCGAAGGGCGCTCCGGCCGCGTACCACTCGTTCAGCGCGGGGAGGATGTCGCGCATCGTCCGCTCCTCTCGCCGCAGGCCGGGTCCTCCCGGAGATCCGGTCGCTCTCAAGGACCAGGATCCGGTCATCTCCAAGGATCCGCCCCGTGACGAGGTTTTGTTGAGCGTTAATGCTTTGCCGTCCCGGGCGGCCGCCTGCTGCACTGACGGGGAAGCGTTCACCGGGACCGAGGAGCAGCGATGCGCACACCGTTCATGTCCGCCAAGGAAGGAATCTCTCTCATCTCAAAGGACATGACACCCGGTGCATATGCTCAACCTGGGAATCCTGGCGCACGTAGACGCCGGTAAGACAAGCCTGACCGAGTGGCTGCTGCACACGGTCGGGGTCATCGACGAGATCGGCAGCGTCGACGACGGGAACACCCGGACCGACTCCCTCGCGCTGGAGCGGCAGCGCGGTATCACGATCAAGTCCGCCGTCGTCTCCTTCGCGGTCGGCGACCTCACCGTCAATCTCATCGACACCCCCGGTCACCCGGACTTCATCGCCGAGGTGGAACGGGTGCTCGGCGTGCTCGACGGCGTCGTCCTCGTCGTCTCGGCCGTGGAGGGCGTCCAGGCGCAGACACGCGTGCTGATGCGGACCCTCCAGCGGCTGCGCATCCCCACGCTGATCTTCGTGAACAAGATCGACCGCCGCGGTGCCCGGCACGAGGAGGTCCTGGAGAAGATCTCCGAGCGCCTCACCCCGGCGATCGTCCCGATGGGCGAGCCCGTCGAACCGGGCACGCGTGCCGCGTACTTCGCCCCCTACTCCGCCGCCCGGCTGCGGCCGCACCTCCTCGACCCGCTCGCCGGGCACGACGAGGAACTGCTGGCCGCGTACGTCGAGGACGGCGTGCCGTACGAGCGTCTGCGCGCCGCGCTCGTCGAGCAGACCGGGCGGGCCCTGGTGCACCCCGTGTTCTTCGGATCGGCCATGACCGGTGCGGGTGTCACCGAACTGATCGCCGGGATCAGGGAGTTGCTGCCCCCGGCGCGGGCGGACGCCGAGGGGCCGCTGTCGGGCACCGTCTTCAAGGTCGAACGGGGAGCGGCCGGGGAGAAGATCGCGTACGCGCGGATGTTCTCGGGAACCCTGAGGATCCGTGACCGGCTCACCCTGCACGACGGGGAGGAGGGGAAGGTCACCGCGATCAGCGTCTTCGACCAGGGCTCGACGGTCGGTGAGGCGTCCGTGACCGCTGGGCGCATCGGCAGGCTGTGGGGGCTCGGCGCGGTCCGGATCGGCGACACCATCGGTGAACCGCGGCCCTCGGCGGCGGGGGAGCACCACTTCGCCCCGCCGACCCTGGAGACCGTCGTCTCTCCCGGCCGTCCGGCGGACAAGGGCGCGTTGCACACGGCGCTCACCCAACTCGCCGAGCAGGACCCGCTGATCGGCCTGAGGCACGACGAACTGCGCGGCGAGATCTCCGTATCGCTCTACGGCGAGGTGCAGAAGGAGGTCCTCCAAGCGACCCTGGCCGACGAGTACGGCATCGACGTCCACTTCCGTGAGACGACCCCGCTCTGCGTCGAACGGCCCCTGGGCACCGGCGCGTCGGTCGAGTTCAACAAGAAGGACCCGAATCCCTTTCTCGCGACCGTCGGCCTGCGCGTGGACCCGGCGCCGACCGGCTCCGGAGTGGAGTTCCGGCTGGAGGTCGAGCTCGGATCGATGCCGTACGCGTTCTTCAAAGCGGTCGAGGACACCGTCGAGGAGACGCTGGGACAGGGACTGCACGGCTGGCGGGTCACCGACTGCACGGTGACGATGACGCACTCGGGCTACTCGCCCCGCCAGAGCCACGCCCACCAGGGATTCGACAAGAGCATGTCCAGCACGGGTGCCGACTTCAGGGGGCTGACCCCGCTGGTGCTGACCGCCGCGCTGCGGGCGGCCGACTGCCAGGTGTACGAGCCGGTGCACCGCTTCCGGCTGGAGGCGCCCGCGGACACGCTCGGCGCCGTGCTCCCGGTACTGGCCCGGCAGCGAGCCGTGCCGCAGACCACCCGGATCCAGGGGTCCTCGTGCGTGCTGGAGGGCGTCCTCCCGGTGGTGCGGGCCCATGAACTGGAGCAGCGGCTGCCGGGGCTGACACGAGGAGAGGGCGAGCTGGAGTGCTCCTTCGACCACTACGCGCCGGTGGCGAACGGCGCGATCCCGGACCGCCCCCGGACCGATCTGAACCCGCTCGACCGCAAGGAGTATCTGCTGAACCTGACCCGCAGGATCGGGGGGTGAACGACCCGCGGGGTGGCGGGTGAACCCGGGCCACGGCGGCGGTCGGTGAACCGGCCGGACGCACAGGACGGCCGGCCGGTTCACCGGCAGGCCGTCCTGTGCGTCCGTTGTGCGGAAGCGGTGAAACGAGAAACTTACTCATGAGTCAGAGGTGTTGACGCCTTCCGGCACCGGCAGGACTGTTGTGTACATGTCGAAGTTGCGTGCGCGTCTGCTCGGCGTCCTCGTACTCCTCACCGGTCTCCTCACGGCGGCGGGCACCCGGCCCGCCGCCGCGGACGGACTCCCCGACTCCCTCTGGTTCGACCAGCCGGCCGCCGCCGCTCTCACGGTCGTGAACGGCCGCTTCACCGACGGCCTCGGCCGCGAGGTCGTCCTGCGCGGCTACAACGTCTCCGGCGAGACCAAACTGGAGGAGAACAGCGGACTCCCGTTCGCCTCGGTCGCCGACGCGGCGAAGTCGGCGCAGGCGTTGCGCGCCCTGGGCGGCGGCAACTCCGTGCGCTTCCTGCTCTCCTGGGCGCACGCCGAACCGGTCCGCGGTCAGGTCGACAGCACCTATCTCGGCGCGGCCACCGACCAGATGCGGGCCTTCCTCGACGCGGGAATCCGTGTCTTCCCCGACTTCCACCAGGACCTCTACTCCCGCCACCTGTTCAACACGGGCAGCTGGTACTCGGGCGACGGAGCCCCCAAGTGGGCGGTGACCGCCGGTGGTTACCCTCAGGAGTCCTGCGGCATCTGCCTCTTCTGGGGCCAGAACATCACCCAGAACAACGCCGTCAAGGCGGCGCAGTACGACTTCTGGCACAACTCCTACGGGCTCCAGGACGCCTTCCTCACCACGGCCCAGGCCGCCATGACGTACGTCCGCCTGCACCTCACCACCGCCGAGTTCGCGGGCGTCGCCGGCTTCGACCCGTACAACGAGCCCTACGCGGGCAGTTACGACTCGGGCCAGACCAGCCGCACCTGGGAACGCGACCTGCTCTGGCCGTTCTACGGGAAGTTCCGGGCCCGCATGGACGCGGCCGGCTGGCAGGACAAGCCCGCATTCGTGGAACCGAACCTCTTCTGGAACTCCAACATAAGCTCCCAGAAACAGGAGGGCGGGCTGCTCGACGCGGGCACCCTCGGTCCCCGCTATGTGTTCAACACCCACTTCTACGACCAGAAGGCCATCTCGGGCATTCTCATGTGGGGCAAGGCCGGAGACGGCCAGTACACCGGCGACTTCGGCACGGTACGGGACAGGGCCGCGGCGGCCGGGACCGCGGCTGTCGTCTCCGAGTTCGGCCACCCGCTCTCCGGCACGGTCTCGGACAAGGCCCCGACCGTCGACAAGGCCATGTACCAGGCCCTCGACTCCCGTCTCTCCGGCTCCGGTTGGTGGTCAGGGGCGGCCTCGTCCGGACCGGTCCTTTCGGGTACCCAGTGGCAGTGGGACATCTACAGCGGCCGTCACCACGAGCTGATGAACGGCAACCCCGGCAAGGTTCTGACCTCGGGTGACGCCTGGAACGACGAGGACATGTCCGCCGTGCGCCTCGACGACTCGGGCACGGCCGTGCTCCGTCAGGACGCCCGGCTCCTCGACCGTCTCTACCCCGGCGCCACCGCGGGCTCCACCCTCGCCTTCACCTACGAGGACCGCTCCCGCGACGGCTCCACCACACTGACCTGGAACCCGGTGCCCTCGACCCTGCCGCAGGTCTCCCAGCTGGTGGGAACGGGGCAGTACGGCCTGCTCGTCTGGCGCTCCGACGGCGGTACCGCGCCGACGGAACTCCATCTGCCGGCGTCCTTCCCCGCCTCGGCCACGACGGTCGTGTCCGACCTCGGGGCGACCGCCTCCCCGCCCGCCTACACTCCGGCCACGCCCGTCGCCGTGGCTCCCGAGCCGGGCGGCACCGGAAGCCGTCGCCTCCTGCTCACCGCGTCCGGCTCGGGAACCGTGCACTACGCGCTGGTCACGAACGGGGCGAGCGCCCCGTCCTCCGCCCTGCTGAACGGGGCCCGGACCGAACTCGCCGCCTGGGCCGCCGCGCGCTTCGGCTGAGCATCCGTCAACTACCCGCCGGGCCGGTCCAGTTCGCCTCCACATGGCCGAGCCGGACCCGCTGGGGGTGGTCGCCGACCGGCACCGACACCGTCTTCAGCCCGGTTTCGAAGTCGATGGCGGTGACCTGGTCGGCGCCGCTCTCGGAGACGACACAGTCCTTTCCGTCGCCGCTCACGGTCGCCCAGTACGGCTTGGAGGCGGGGACCAGAGGACCCTCCTGGAGGGTCGTGCGGTCGACGACCGTCGCGTAGTCGTCCATCGTCCCCGCGACGCACAGCTTGGTGCCCGACGGGTTCATCGAAATGCCGTGGTGGCGCGAGTCGTTGACCCACGTCGTGCGGTCGCTGCTGGTGGCGGGGTTCTTCGGAAGGGTCTTCACCCGGGTGATCCTGTCGGTGGCCACGTCGTACTCCAGGAAGCCGTTGAAGAACGACACCTGGAAGTACAGCTTGGACTCGTCTGGCGAGAAGACGGCCGGGCGGACGGCGTCGGAGAAGTCCCTGAGGCCGATGGCGTCGAGGCGCTGGCGCATGTCGATCACCTTGACCTGCTTGAAGGTGGCCGCGTCGACGACCGTGATCTTCCGGTCGCCCTTCGTCCAGTCCAGCCAGGGGTCGTCCAGCGCGGTGGTGACGTCACCGATGGCCATGTTCCAGATGTACTTGCCGTCGTGGGTGAAGATGTTCTCGTGCGGTTTGTCGCCGGTGGCGAACGAACCGAGCTGTGTGCCGGTCGTGATGTCGAGCACGTGCACGGTGTTCGCGGTGGAGGCGGAGACCGCGACCCGGGTGCCGTCGGGCGACACGGCCATGTGGTCCGAGCGGTAACCCGACACGGGGAAGCGCCAGTTGATCCGGTCGGTGGCGAGGTCGATCGAGACGACATCGGCGAAACTCGGGCGCGAGACCACCACCGACCTGCCGTCCGGCGTGGAGTACATGTCGTCGACGAACTGGTCGTGTCCCTCGCCCACGCCGTTGCGAATGCCCATGAAGTAGGCCCATTTGATGGGATCGGCGTTGATCGCGGCGAGCCGCGCGGCCTTGTCCGGGATGACGTCGATCCGGCCGACCTTCGCGAAGTCGCCGGAGGACTTGATGACGTCCGCGGTGCCTTCCCAGTTGTTGCCGACGAACATCACCTCCCGTAGACCGGTGGCCGAGTCCCGCGCGCCGACCGCGGAGGCGGCGGTCGCCGTCCCGCCGAGGGTGAGGGTGAGGGCGGCGGCGAGCGTGCAGAGGTGTCTGGCTCTGAGGACGGACATGGAGGGTCCCTGTCGTAGTGGGGGAGTGCGGTGACGGCACGGTGGACCAGGAGCGTGCTGTGTGCGCGATGCCATGAATGACGAGAGCATGCCAAGCGGGAATCTGAACACGCCCGCTTTCAAAGTGTGCTTACTGGAAAGTAAGGACTGAAGGAGCCTCTTCACAAGGGGCGGTAGGCGAGAAAATCACCGAAGGGGCGAACGACGGTTCGTACCGGCGCCGAGGGAGGAACGCGTGGCGGGCAGGCTCAGACAGCCCACCGGCCGATACGGCGGCAGGACGGCAGAGGAGCGGCAGGCGGAGCGCCGCCGTCGCTTTCTCGACGCCGGGCTCCGGCTGTTCGGCGCCGGACCCGGGTACCGGTCCACGACCGTGGCGGCCCTCAGCGAGGCGGCGGGACTCTCCACGCGCCAGTTCTACGAGGCTTTCCACAGCCTCGAAGACGTACTGGCGGCCCTCCACCTCCAGGTGAACGACTGGGCCGAGCAAGCCGCTCTCGCCGCTCTCGCGGAGGCCCGTGACCTGCCGCTCGCCGAGCGCGCCACCGCCCTCTTCCGGGCCTACGCCGCGAACGTGACGAGTGATCCGCGCCGCATCCGCATCACCTTCGTGGAGATCATCGGCGTGAGCGCGCGGCTGGAGGAGCAGCGGCTCGCCCGCCGGTCCCGCTGGGTGGAGTTCATCTGCGGAGAGGCGGCGGCCGCCGTCGCCCGCGGGGAGGCGGTGCCGCGCGACTACCGGCTGGCCGCCACCGCCTTCATCGGCAGCGTGAACGGCCTGCTGCACGACTGGAACGCCGGCTGGGTGGACGCGACCCTCGACGAGGTGGTGGAGGAACTGGTCCGCCAACTGCTCGCGATCCTGCGCCCCGCCGACTGGGTCGCGGACGGGACCGTGGGCCCGTAGGCGAACGCGACCAAGGGCCGTGCGGGGCTCGTCCTCGCCGGGCCCCGGAGCCGCCGGAGCTGTCGGTCCCGTCGGAGGAGCCGGTCCTGCCGGGGCCGCGGGGCTCAGGGCGGCCCGAGGTGTTCGATCCCGGCCAGTGTCTCCGCGACCGGGGTCACGCCGTCCTCCGCGCGAAGGCGTTCCGCCAGATTCCGCGCGTTGCGCCGGTACGCGGGATCCGTGGTCGCCCGGACCAGGGCCGCTGCCAGCCGTTCGGCGCGCAGACCTCGTGGTGACAGGGTGCCCGGCGCGACCCCGAGCGCGACGAGCCGCGCTGCCCAGAAGCCCTCGTCGAACTGGACCGGTACGGGCACCGCGGGAACCCCGGCCCGCAGGCCCGCCGCCGTCGTACCGGCCCCGGCGTGATGCACCACGGCCGCCACGCGGGGGAACAGCAGGGAGTGCGGCACCTCGCCGACCGTGAACATGTCGTCGCCGGTCGCGTGCAGCTCACCCCATCCCCGCTGGATCACCCCCCGCAGCCCGGCGGACCGCAGGGCGCGCACGATCTCGCCGCTCAGCCGCCCCGGATCGGGAACGGTCGCGCTGCCCAGGCCCACGAAGACCGGAGCGGGGCCCGCGTCCAGGAAGTCCGCCAGCGCGTCGGGGAGCCGGGCGTTCTCACCGTCGTAGGGCCACCAGTAACCGGACACGTCGAGCCCGCGCCGCCAGTCCCGCGGCCGGCGCACCACCAGGGGGCTGAACCCGTGGTGCACCGGCCAGGCGCGCCGCTCGCGGGCGCGACGGACCGCGAGGGGACCGGCGGGCGGCAGGCCGAGTTGCCCGCGCAGGTCCCGCACCGTCCGGGCGAAGACCCGCTCGACGGCCAGGTTCACCCCGTACCCGGCGGCCCGGTTGACGGTGGGGCCCCAGGAGCGGACGCCGGCCACGGGAGGCGTGAACTCCCGCGTCGGTGCCAGTGGCTGGAGATTGACTCCCAGGCTGGGCAGGCCCAGGCCCTCCGCGACGCAGTACCCGAGCGGTCCCAGCGAACCGGACAGCAGGAGGACGTCGCTGGAGCGGGCAGCCGTGAGCAGGCCGTCGGTCAGCCGTCCGGCGAGCGACCGGGCGAGTTCCGCGAGCAGGAAGACCTTTCCGGCGCCCGTGGCGCTCCGGCGGAGCCGCCGCCCGCGCTCGGACTCCAGTTCGGCCCGCGGATCGACGGGCAGCGCGTGGAACCCCACCCCCGAGCCCGACACCAGATCCGCGTAGCACCCGTGCGTCACCAGGGTGACCTCGTGCCCGGCCCGCGCCAGGCCGTGGCCGAGGCCGGTGAACGGCGCCACGTCGCCCCGCGAACCCGCGGTCATGATCGCTACTCGCACGAGGGCCAGTATGGCGGGGCCGCGCGGCCGGCGGCCCCGCGCTTCACCGGCGGGAACGCATTCCTCAAAAAACCGGCCATGGCGCGAAGTTGCTCTGGCTCGTCATCATGGCGAATGATCGAATCGGTGCTCGAACAATTCAGTGGTGGGGGTGGACTGCGTGCGAGCGAAGTCGTACATGGATCTGCATCGGGAGATGTCCGCGGACATCGAGGAGGAGCGGAAAAGCGCTCTCGCCATGCTGGGTCCTTCGGCCGCGTCCGTCCGGGCCGCGGTCGCCGACCTCATGGAACACCGGACCTTCACCTACCCCCATTCCGTGCTGCCGATGATCGTCCACGCGGTGGAGACGGGGGCGCCAGGACCGGCCGTTCCCCTGGCCGTCGTCCATGAACTGTGGTGGACCTCCGCGTGCTACCTGGACGACCTCGCCGACGGCCAGGGCGTCCTGGCCGCCGTCGGTCTTCGCGAGAGCGAGGCGCTCCTCGCCACGCTGATCAGCGGAATTCCCCTTCCCCTGCTCGTCGTTCAGTCGCCGCGTATCCCCGAGCAGGCGCGCGGCCCCCTGTCGGCCGAGATCGTGAGGTGCTGGATCGACGCGACCGAGGGGCAGTTGAGGGACCTTCGCGCGGACGTGGACGGCATCACACGCGACACCGTGGTCGCGGCGTACCGCGGAAAGTCCGGCTCGCCGTACAGCATGGTCACCGCCATGGCCGCACGACTGGCCGGCCGCTCGGACGAAAGAGTCGAACTCTGGCGGGAGTTCGGCAATGTCTTCGGCGTCCTGTGGCAGCTGTTCAACGATCAGCAGGACATCCTGACCGGCCGCAACGAGGACCTCGCGAACGGCACGGTGACGTATCTGCTGGCGTGCGCGTTGGAGAGCGCCGACGGCGATGCCGCGGATCACGTTCTGGAACTGCACACCGCCGCACGCCGTTCGCCCGACGCCGCGGCGGCACTCACCGGCATCCTCCTCGCGCCGGACGTGCTGCGCCGGTTCGAGCAGGGCATCGGCGCCTTCCGCGACAGGGCTCACCGCCTGCTGCGCGAACTCGGGGGCGACGCGGCCTATTCGACGCTGCTGCACGACCTCGTGGACCGGGCCTCGCCGATGCTCCTTCCTGCGGTGGAATCCGTCGCCCGAGCGGTTTCGACCCAGCTCTGAGGGCGACTCGGCCGTCCTCGAAGCCGCCGTGCTCAGGATCGGCGCCTCACCGGGGCCGGATCCGCGGCCTTCGGGGTGTACGGGGTGGCAGGGGGCGCGGACGCGAACGCGCGGTCCGCAGGATCGAGTCCAGCAGGGAGGCGGACACCCGCAGGCCCGACGCGGAGGCCGTACGCCGCCGAGACCGGTTCGGACGGGATCTCCCCATCGCCGCGCCCGCCGAGAAGGTCCAGGTCAGACGAGACGTGACCTGGACCTTCGGCCAGTTCCTCCCTACTCGTCCCATGCCTGTACCAGCGTCTGCTCGACGATCTTGCCGTCGCGCAGCGACATCATCGACGTGCTCATCACCCGCACCCCGTCCGCGTACACGCAGGTCTCGGTGTAGGCGACGTGGTCGCCCTGGACGACGCACTGGTCCATCTTGTGCGTCATGTCCCGGCTGTAGACGTCGTTGAGCATCTCGGCGATCTCGGCACGACCATGTTTGAGCATCGGGTGACTGGGCTGTGTGTTGCGGTCCACGATGCGCAGTTCCGCGTCGTCCGCGTAGAGCGACAGCAGATCTGCCGCACTGTGTCCTTCAATGCCCCGGCGCAGCACCTCGGTGTCGAAGGCGGGGGCTGCCGCTGTGCCCATGGGTGACCTCCTCAGGAAGGCGCGGGCCGACGCCGAGCCGACCGCGAAGCGCCTCATTACCGAGCGTCCTCCGCCTCACGGCCCACGGCAAACGCAGACGCCCGATGCGCCTCTCGGGTGAGCGCGCGTGCCGGGCCGTGTCCGCCCCGGGGCCGTCGCCGTTGCTGATTGCATGATCTCAACACGACGTATCGTCGCCGCCGTTGGTCTCGCCGTCGGCGTCACAGGGCTCGCCGCGCCGATGGCGAGCGCCGCGGGCTCCGAGGCCCACGACGCCGGGAAGCTGAACCCCGTCACCACGCTCGACTCGCTCGCCATGAGCGACATCCCCGCCGCGGCGCAGGCCGAGCTCCCGCGGCCCTCCACCCAGCTCGCCGGCCTGAACCGGCTGAGCGACCTGAACCAGCTGCACCAGGTGACCGACCTCGCCGCACCCGTCACCGGGCTGCTCCCGGGCATCCAGGCCTAGCAGGAATCGGCAGCCGGCATCCGGCAGCCGGTGGTAGCTGACCGGCAGCCGCGCCGGGCCGCGGTGGGACGGCGACGTTCCGCCGCGGCCCGCCCTGCGTGGTGCGCGGAGCGGGCGCTCTCGCGGATCACTCCACCCGCCCCCGTACCGCCGTGCGGAAGGCGATGGGTGCCTGTCCGGCGCGCTGGTGGAAGTACTTGGCGAAGTTCGTGGCGCTGGAGAAGCCCAGCCGGTCGGCGATGCGGGCGGCGGCCAGATCGCTGTGGGCGAGCAGCCGCTTGGCCTCCAGGATCACCCTGCGGTCGATGAACTCCTTGGCGCCGATGCCCGCCGATTCGAGGGCGGCCCGGGAGAGGGTGCGGGCCGAGTAGCCGAGGGTCAGGGCGTAGTCGTCCACCCGGCGGGTGTGCGCGAAGTCCCGCTCGACGGTCGCACGGAAGCGCAGAAAGGTTTCACTGGGTGCGCCGGCGGAGGTGTCGGACCCGTCCGGATGGGCCAGGCGCAGGACCAGTACGTCCAGCAGATGACGTAGTACGGCGTGGTGCGTGTCGCGCGGCAGCCGTCCCGGCGACCGGAACTCGTGCTCCAGGTGCGCGGCAGCCACCCGCAGCGAGGTGGCGGCCTCGCCAGTCGGGGTGTGCAGCACCCGTCCGTGCGGATCGTCGAGCCGGGCCGCACGGACGGCGGCGGCGCCCGGGAAGTCCCGCTCGAAGACGATCAGAGTTCCCTCGGCCCGGGTGAGGTCTCCCCACTGGAGGACCTGCCCCGGACGCGTCCACAGCCA
Source organism: Streptomyces sp. NPDC005281 (assembly GCF_040607495.1). Lineage (NCBI taxonomy): Bacteria > Bacillati > Actinomycetota > Actinomycetes > Kitasatosporales > Streptomycetaceae > Streptomyces > Streptomyces sp. NPDC005281. The sequence continues at coordinate 61,104 of NZ_JBEXGX010000036.1, forward strand.
GGAGTCCCGCCCGACGTCATGGTCCGTGAAGTCCACGGCCGTGCGCAGTGTGCCGGAGGCGAGCGTGAGCACCTGGTGGCAGGCGGGACGCAGCGGCGCGCCCAGCTCGGTGCCGTGGGCGCGGGACCGGGCGCGCAGCCCGGCCAGCGAGATCACTTCCAGACCGGCGGCGGGGATGCCGACGGGGGCCGCGAAGATGATCCCGGGGACGGCCTGTCCGGCCGAGTGTCGGTTGTTGACCATGATCAGTCGCCTGTGTATCCGGGTGGGACGTGCCTCGCCGCCGGGCCGGGGGCCGCCGCGCGCGGGCGGCCGCCCCCGTGGCGGAAAGAGGGCATCACCTTAGAGGAGAGCCGGGCCGGCGCCAAGGAATCGTCGCGTGCCACTTCGCCGGAGCGCGGTGTCCCCCCGGCTCATGGTGCCGCGGTCATCCCGCGGTCGCGAGGAACTGGGTGGCGGCCAGTTCGGCGTAGAGCGGATCCGCGGCGACGAGTTCGCGGTGGGTGCCGACCGCGCGGACCCGGCCCGCGTCCATCACGACGATACGGTCGGCCGACGTGACGGTGGACAGCCGGTGCGCGACCACCAGAACGGTGGTCGTACGGGCCACGTCGGCGACCGTGTCGCGCAGCGCGGCCTCGTTGACGGCGTCGAGCTGCGAGGTGGCCTCGTCGAGGAGCAGCAGCCGGGGACGGCGCAGCAGGGCCCGTGCGATGGCGACGCGCTGACGCTCCCCGCCGGACAGCTTCGTGCCGCGATGGCCGACGAGTGTGTCCAGGCCGCCCGGCAGCCGGGACACGAGGCCGTCGAGGCGGGTCGTCTTCAGCACCCGCGTCAGCTCGCCCTCCCCGGCCTCGGGATTGCCGAGCAGGAGGTTGTCGCGCAGGGAGCCCGACAGCACCGGCGCGTCCTGCTCCACGTAGCCGATGGCGGCCCGGAGCCGGGGCAGCTCCCAGTCGTCGAGCGCCCGACCGTCCACGCTGACGAGGCCGGCCTCGGGCTCGTAGAACCGCTCGATGAGCGAGAACACGGTGGTCTTGCCCGCTCCGGAGGGGCCGACGAACGCGGTCATCCCCCGGGCGGGGACGGTGAAGGTCACACCGTGGTGGACGTACGGCAGATCGTCGGCGTACCGGAAGCGGACGTCCTCGAAGGCCAGCGAAGCGGGCTCCGCGTCCGGCGCCGGCAGCGGAGCGGGCAGGGCGGCGGGTTCGGCGGGCAGCCGCAGCGCCTCCTGGATACGGGCGAGGGCGGCGGAACCGGTCTGGTACTGCGTGATCGCGCCGACCACCTGCTGGATCGGTGACATCAGGTAGAACACGTACAGGAGGAAGGCGACCAGGGTGCCGACGTGGATGGCGCCGGTCGCGACCCGGGCGCCGCCCACCGCGAGGACGGTGATGAAGGCGATCTGCATCGCCAGACCGGCCGTGTTGCCGGCCGCCGCCGACCACTTGGCCGCCCGCACGCTCTGCCGCCAGGACTCCTCGGCGGCCGCGTGGACGCTTCGCTCCTCACGGTGCTCGGCGCCCGACGCCTTGATCGTCCGCAGCGCGCCGAGGGTCCGCTCCAGCGAGGCCCCCATCACCCCGACGGCGTCCTGGGCCCGCCTGCTCGCCCGGTTGATGCGCGGCAGGATCAGGCCGAGCACCGTGCCCGCGCACAGCACCACGCCCAGCGTGACACCGAGCAGGACCACGTCGACCAGGCCCATCATCACCACTGTCGCGACGAGGGTGAGACCGCCGGTGCCGAGACCGACCAGGGAATCGGTCGTGACCTCGCGCAGCAGGGTCGTGTCGGAGGTGATGCGCGCCATCAGGTCGCCGGGCTCGCTGCGGTCCACGGCGGGTATGCGCAGCCGCAGCAGATACGACGAGAGAGTGCGGCGCGCGCCCAGCACCACCGACTCCGCGGTGCGCCGCAGTACGTACGAACCCATCGCTCCCACGGCCGCGTTGGTGACGACGAGGGCCGCCATGCCGAGCAGCGCCTGTCCGATCGGCCGGTCGTGCGACAGGTCGTCGATGAGCCCGCGCGCCACCAGCGGCAGCAGCAGACCGGTGGCCCCGGTCGTGAGCGCCAGCAGCGCGCCACCGAACAGCGCCCAGCGGTGCGGTCGTACGTACCCGAGCAACAGGCGCCACGCGGGCACCTCGGGCACGGTCTCGGTCAGGCTCACGGTGCTCCTTGCGGGAGTTGCGACGAAGCGTTCAGGCTACGTCGGCGACCCGCCCGGACCGGTCGCAACCGGCCTGCCGGGGCGCGGACTCAGGAAACACGCGCCTCAAGTGCCGCCAGGGTGGCGTCGAGATCCGCCGGGCGGGGCCGGTTGTGCGGCAGCCTGGCGAGCAGCGCGCCCATGCCGCAGGTGTCGGTGAGCGCGGAGAAGACCAGGCCGCCCGCGACCCCGGCGGAGAGCAACTGCCAGGCGGGGTGCAGGAGTCCGAGGCCGAGGCCGGTGAGGACGACGGTGCCGGCGGCGAAGCGGACCTGCCGCTCCATGGACCAGCCGGCCCGGGTGCGGCCGGCCGGGCGGTGCAGTTCGTGTCCGCGCCGCGCCCAGGCGCCGGTGCCGCCGGTGAGTGTGGCCGCCGGTACACCGTGTTCGGCCAGCAGGGCGCAGGCGTTCGCGGAGCGGGCGCCGGAGGCGCACACCACCAGCAGTTCGGTACGGGCGTTCCCGAGCACGGGCAGCGCACGGTGCAGCCGGTCCAGCGGCACGTTCAGGGCGCCCGGCAGATGGCCGGAGGCGTACTCGCCGGGGGTGCGGACGTCGATGACGGTCAGCTCGCCGATCCTGCCGTGGGCCTGGTCGACGTCGAGGGAGACGGGGGTGTTCATGGGGAGTGTCATCCTTGCTCTTCGGGGGTGCCCCGCAGGGCGGAGTAAGATACCCCTAGGGGTATGGATTGAGGAGTGTTCGTGGAATTGGAACTCGCGGGTGACGAGCTGAAGTCGGTGCTCAACCGGCTGCGCCGGGCGCAGGGACAGATCTCCGGAGTGATCCGGATGATCGAGGAGGGACGGGACTGCGAGGAGGTGGTCACCCAGCTCGCCGCCGCTTCTCGCGCCCTGGACCGGGCCGGCTTCGCGATCATCGCCACCGGGCTCCAGCAGTGTCTGACCGGCGTCGAGAACGGCGCGAAGAACGGTGAGAGCACTGAGCAGATGCGGGCGCGGCTGGAGAAACTCTTCCTGTCGCTGGCCTGAGCCTCAGGGCAGGACCCCGGCCGCGGAGCCCGGCGTCAGCCTCACAGCACCACGTCCAGCAGCATCAGCGCGGCCACGGCCAGCAGGGCCCAGGCGAAGATCCGCTGAAGCGTGCCGCCCGACACCCGGGCCGCCAGCCGCTTCCCGTCCCACGCGCCGAGGACGGCCGCGCCGGCGAACGGCGCGACGACCGCCCAGTCGAGGCTCTGTGCCGTTCCCGCGCGGGCGAGCAGCGCGGCGAGCGAGTTCGCCGTGATCACCAGCAGGCTGGTGCCGACGGCGGCCCGCATCCGCAGTCCCACGACGTTCACCAGGGCCGGTACGGCGAGAAAGCCGCCGCCCACGCCCAGCAGCCCGGTCACCGCGCCGAGACCGGCGCCCGTTCCGGCGATCCGCCGGGTCCCGGCGGGAGCGGCCCCAGACTCCTCGGCCTCCGGCTTCCCGGCCCCCGGCTCTTCGGCCACCTGCCGCAGCATCCGGAACGCCGCGAGCCCCGCGATCAGCGAGAACGCGCCGGTCAGCGCGGCGGCAGGCAGCTGTCCCGACAGGGCTCCGCCCAGTGCGGCCGGGACGAGCCCGGCCGCCGCGAACAGCGCTCCGGCCCGCCAGCGGACGCCGCCCTGGCGGGCGTGCGCGGACAGCGCGGTCGCCGAGGTGAGGGTGACGATGACCAGACTCGCGGTGGTGGCCGCGGCCGGAGTGAATCCGAGCAGGTAGATCAGGGCGGGCACGGTCAGCACGCTGCCGCCGCCTCCCAGCGCCCCGAGCGCGAGCCCGGTCACGGCACCGGCGGCCAGGGCGAGGATCAGGACGCTCACGCCGCGGAGTCCTCGGACGCGCGGCAGGCCGTGCCGGGGGAGCCGGCGTCGATCCGTGTCATGCGCAGGCCGGAGGCGGCCGCGGAGGCGAAGGAGTCGTCGACGGCCACCACGTCCCGGCCCGCCGCGTCGAGCAGCGAGGCGGCGATCGCGGCCCGCATGCCTCCGGCGCAGTGCACCCAGACGGTCCCGGCGGGTATCTCCCCGAGCCGGTCACGCACCTGGTGCACAGGTATGTGCACCGACCCCGCGACATGACCCCCGGCGCGCTCGGAGTCGCGCCGGACGTCCAGGACCACGGGCCGGCCGGGGGAGTCGTACGCCTCGGCCAGTTCGGCGAAGGAGGCACGGCGGAAGGCGCGCGGCCGTTCCGCCTCGGGGACCCAGTCGGCCGGCGAGCCGATCGCGGCGGCGGCCGGCCGGTCGATGCCGACCTGCGTCAACTCGCGCTGTGCCTGAGCGAGTTGCTCAGGAGATTCGGCGAGCAGCGTGACCGGCTTGCCCCAGGGCAGCAGCCAGGCCAGATACACGGCGAGCTGTCCGTCCGCCTCGAAGTTGACCGCGCCGGCGACATGCCCCGCGGCGAAGGCGAGCCGGCTGCGCAGATCCACGATCCATTCGCCGGCCGCGAGCCGCGCGGCGATCTCCGTGGCGTCCGCGAGCGCGGGCGGGGTCAGATCGACGGAGGCCGGGCCGCCGGCGTTGGCGGGGCCCATGTGGGCGTAGTAGGCGGGCACGTCGTCGAGCCCGGCGAGGAGGTCAGCGACGAACGCGTCGACGTCCTTGACCAGGGCTTCGTTGCCGACGCGCTCGCGCCCGATCGTGCTCGTGTCGCCCTCGGCGGTTCCGGCCGAGCAGAAGCTGCCGAAGCCGTGGGTGGGCAGGACCGCGGTGTCGTCGGGCAGCTCCGCGGCGAGCCGGTGCGCCGAGGCGTGCTGCGCCCTGGCCAGTTCCCCGGTCAGCCGCGGCTCCACCAGATCGGGCCTGCCGACGGTGCCGATGAGCAGGGAGCCGCCGGTGAAGGCCGTGACGGCCCGTCCGTTCTCCTGGAGGGCGTACGAGGTGTGGTGCGGGGTGTGTCCGGGCGTGGCCAGTGCCCGCAGCGTCAGCCCCGCGTCCACCTCCACCGTGTCCCCGTCGGCCACGGGCACCCGCTCGAACGCGACCCGGGCGCCGGCCGGGACCAGATAGGCGGCGCCGGTGAGCCGGGCCAGCTCCAGGCCGCCGCTCACATAGTCGTTGTGCAGGTGCGTCTCGACGACGTACGCGATCCGCACGCCCCGCCGGGCCGCGGCGGCGATCACCCGCCCGGCGTCCCTTGGCGGGTCGACGGCGACGGCGGTACGCGGGCCGCCGGCCAGATAGCTCCGGTTGCCCAGTCCCGCCACCTCGATGGTGTCGACGAAGAACACGGCTGCACTCCTCTCCCGCGGGAAGCCGCACGGCTTCCCGGCTCGGTCAAAATTACCCCCGGGGGTATATCCACCGTAGCAGAGGTACCCCGGGGGGTATCCGGAAGTGCTCTCCGTGCGGGGGAGGCGGGTGCCCGAGAAGTGCTCTCCGTGCGGCGGAGGCGGGTGCCCGAGAGGTGCTGTCCGTGCGGCCGCACGGGAGCCGGGGGTGCTGTCCGTGCGGCCGCACGGGATGCCAGGCGGTGCTACCCGTGGGCATGCGGCGCGGACCGCCGGGCCCCGCGTCCGGGTGCGGGCGGCCGCCCGCCGTACCGGGACCGGATGCGGGCGGCCGGCCGTCGTACCGGGACCGGAGCCGCCGCGGGCCACCTGGCCTTCTACCGGCGGGTCACACCGTAGGGTCGGTCGACGGAAGGTCCACCTAGGGAAGGGCTTACTCACATGGCGCAGGAAGTACGGGGCGTGATCGCACCGGGCAAGAACGAGCCGGTGCGCGTCGAGACCATCGTCGTGCCCGATCCGGGGCCGGGCGAGGCCGTGGTGAAGATCCAGGCCTGCGGGGTCTGCCACACGGACCTGCACTACAAGCAGGGCGGCATCAACGACGACTTCCCGTTCCTGCTCGGCCACGAGGCGGCCGGAATCGTGGAGTCGGTCGGCGACGGCGTCACCGACGTGGCGCCCGGCGACTTCGTGATCCTCAACTGGCGCGCGGTGTGCGGACAATGCCGTGCGTGTCGGCGCGGGCGCCCCTGGTACTGCTTCAACACCCACAACGCCAAGCAGAAGATGACGCTGAAGGACGGTACGGAGCTGTCCCCGGCCCTCGGCATCGGCGCCTTCGCCGAGAAGACGCTCGTCGCGGCCGGACAGTGCACCAAGGTCGACCCGTCGGTCTCCCCGGCGGTCGCCGGACTGCTCGGCTGCGGAGTCATGGCCGGCATCGGCGCCGCCATCAACACGGGCAATGTCGGGCGCGGCGACACCGTCGCGGTGATCGGCTGCGGCGGCGTCGGCGACGCGGCGATCGCGGGCTCCAGGCTGGCGGGCGCGGCGAAGATCATCGCCGTGGACATCGACGACCGCAAGCTCACGACCGCCGAGAAGCTCGGCGCGACGCACACCGTCAACTCCCGGACGACCGACCCCGTCGAGGCGATCCGCGAACTCACCGGCGGCTTCGGCGCCGACGTCGTCATCGAGGCGGTCGGCCGCCCCGAGACGTACCAGCAGGCCTTCTACGCCCGCGACCTCGCCGGCACGGTCGTCCTCGTCGGCGTGCCCACCCCCGACATGAAACTCGAACTCCCGCTGATCGACGTCTTCGGCCGCGGTGGCGCGCTCAAGTCGTCCTGGTACGGCGACTGTCTGCCCTCCCGCGACTTCCCGATGCTGATCGACCTGCACCTCCAAGGACGCCTCGACCTGGACGCGTTCGTGAGCGAGACCATCGCCCTGGACGGCATCGAGGCGGCCTTCGATCGGATGCACCACGGCGACGTACTGCGTTCGGTGGTGGTGTTCTGATGACCGCCCGCATCGAACACCTCGTCACCTCGGGCACGTTCGAGCTCGACGGCGGCACCTGGGAGGTCGACAACAACGTATGGATCGTGGGCGACGACCACGAGGCCGTCGTGATCGACGCCGCGCACGACGCCGACGCCATCGCCGAAGCGGTGGGCGACCGCCGCCTGCGCGGGATCGTGTGCACCCACGCCCACAACGACCACATCGACGCCGCTCCCGCCCTGGCGGAGCGCACCGGAGCCACCATCTGGCTCCACCCCGACGACCTGCCGCTGTGGAAGCTCACCCACCCGGACCGCATGCCGGACGCCTGGCTCCAGGACGGCCAGGTGATCGAGGCCGCCGGCACCGATCTGACCGTGCTGCACACACCGGGCCACGCCCCCGGCGCGGTCTGCCTCTACGCCCCGGGACTCGGCACGCTCTTCTCCGGCGACACCCTCTTCCAGGGCGGCCCGGGGGCGACCGGCCGCTCCTACTCGCACTTCCCGACGATCATCGAGTCCATCCGCGACCGGCTGCTCACGCTGCCGGCCGACACGGTCGTGCGTACCGGACACGGCGGGACGACCACGATCGGGGCCGAGGCACCGCACGTGGAGGCGTGGATCGCACGCGGCCATTGACGCCCAGCTGCCGCCCCGCGGCCTCGCCGCTCCGCGAGGACACGGCGACACGGCGACAAAGCCGTACGGATACCTGACACAAGATGTCCGGCTTCCGGGAGACGCTCGTAGCGACACACGGGTGAGCGCCCGTGGACGCCACGCGCACGGAGGTCGGACATGTCAGGGCCGTCGGAAGGCACGCTTCGGGACAAGGTCGCGCTGGTCGCGGGCGCGACCCGGGGTGCGGGCCGCGGGATCGCGGTGGAACTCGGCGCGGCCGGCGCCACCGTCTACGTGACCGGCCGCAGCACACGCGAACAGCGCTCGGAGTACGACCGCCCCGAGACCATCGAGGACACCGCGGACCTGGTCACCGCGGCGGGCGGGCGGGGCATCGCGGTCCCCACCGACCACCTCGTCCCGGCGCAGGTGGCCACGCTCGTCGCCCGGATCGCCGACGAACAGGGCCGGCTCGACATCCTGGTCAACGACATCTGGGGCGCCGAGAAGCTCTTCGAGTGGGACACCCCCCTCTGGGAGCACGACCTCGACAACGGACGCAGGATGCTGCGGCTCGCCGTCGAGACCCACGCGATCACCAGCCACCACGCGCTGCCCCTGCTGCTGCGCCGTCCGGGCGGCCTGGTCGTCGAGATGACCGACGGCACCGCCGAGTACAACCGCGACACCTACCGGGTCTCCTTCTTCTACGACATCGCCAAGTCGTCCGTACTGCGCATGGCGTTCGCCCTGGGACACGAACTGGGCCCGCGCGGCGCCACCGCCGTGGCGCTCACCCCCGGCTGGATGCGCTCGGAGATCATGCTCGAAGCCTTCGGCGTGACCGAGGAGAACTGGCACGACGCCGAGGCCGGCCAGCCGCACTTCGCCATCTCCGAGACGCCCCACTACGTGGGACGCGCGGTCGCCGCGCTGGCCGCCGATCCCGAACGGGCCCGCTGGAACGGGCAGTCCCTCTCCAGCGGGCAACTCGCCCAGGTGTACGGCTTCACCGACCGGGACGGCAGCCGTCCTGACGCCTGGCGATACATGGTCGAGGTGCAGGACAAGAGGAAGCCGGCGGACGTGACCGGGTACCGCTGACCAAGTCCTCCTCCGGGCAGGCCACATACGGGCACCGGCGTCTGTCGCGGTCACGATCTTGGAGGTAACTTCCCTGCCATGACTGAGATGAGACGCTTCGAGGGATACGGGGTTCTGATCACGGGCGCGGCCCGCGGCATCGGCGCCGCGACCGCCCGCCGTCTGGCCGCGGAAGGCGCTCAGGTCCTCGTAACCGACGTGGACCCGGTCGAGGCCGAGAAGACCGCCGCCGCGCTGCGCGAACTCGGCTCGCGGGCCGAGGCGTTCGGCTGCGACGTGGGGGACCGGGCCCAGGTCGAGGCCGCCGTGGCGTACGCCGTGGACACGTTCGGCTCGCTCGACGTCCTGGTCAACAACGCCTACCGGTGCAGCCACGACGCCCCGTTCTTCGAGGACGAGAGCGACGAGGAGTGGGCCGCCGACCTCGACATCACCCTGACCGGCGCCTACCGCTGCGCCCGCGCGGCACTCCCGCACCTGGTCGCCTCCGGTCGCGGGGCCGTCGTCACCATCGGTTCCGTCAACGGCATCCAGGACTTCGGCAACCACGCCTACAGCGCGGCCAAGGCGGGGCTGATGTCGCTCACCCGCACCCTCGCCGGGCATGCCGCCGGCCGGGGTGTCCGCGTCAACCTGGTGGCGCCGGGAACGGTCCGCACCACGGCCTGGGAGGGCCGCGACGCCGATCTCGCCTCCGCCGCCCGGCTCTATCCGCTCGGCCGGGTCGGCGAACCGGAGGACATCGCGGCCGCCGTCGCCTTCCTCGCCTCACGCGACGCGTCCTGGATCACGGGTACGACCCTGTGCGTCGACGGCGGCCTGCTTGCCGTCAACAACGGCTTCCGGCAGGCGATCGGAGGCGGCGAGAACGCGGACTGAGGGCGGGGGCGAGGACGCGACCGAGAGCGGCGGCGAGGACGCGGACGGGAAAACGGGCCACAGGTGTGGTGCCGGTCCGTCCGGCGTCCTTCCTGACAGGATGGGCGCATGGAACGTGTGCTTGGAATCGGCGGATACTTCATCAAGGCCGACGACCCTGCGGCCCTCGGCGCCTGGTACCGCGACTGCCTGGGCCTGGACGCCGACGAGAACGACCTGTGGCGCCCGCAGGCCGGACCGACGGTGTTCGCCGCCTTCGAGTCCGGGACCGGCTACTTCGGGTCCCCCGCGCAGCGGACCATGCTCAACTTCCGGGTCCGCGACCTGGACGCGATGCTCGCGCAACTGCGCGCCCGGGGAGCGGACGTGGCGGAGGACACCCAGGACATGGACGGCGTAGGCCGGTTCGGCTGGGTCACCGACCCGGAGGGCAACCGGGTCGAACTGTGGCAGCCCGTCTGAGGTGAGGGCCGGGAAGCGACCGTGCCCCGTGCCGTCCGGGGTCTCGGCCCGCGCCCGCGCGGGCCTTCACAGACGTGGCTGGGCGCAGTGACGTTCGACGGCCGCGAACACCCGGTCCGTGTCCGCCTCGGACGTACGCCAGTTGCTGAACGCGGCACGCAGCCCGTGCGTGCCGTCGTAGCAGGTCGGTGTCACGAAGGCCTCGCCCGAGGCGGCGACGGCGTCGGCCAGCGCGTGGACACGCCGCTCCGTCGGGTCGTCGGCGAGGGTGAAGCACACGACGTTCAGCCGCACCGGCGCGAGCAGCCGCAGCGCGGGAGCACGGGCGACCCGCTCGCCCAGCCGCCGGGCCAGCGCGACGTTCCGTTCGACGATCTCGCGATGCCCCTCGCGCCCGTAGGCCGCGAGCGAGAACCAGGCCGGGAGCGCGCGCAGCCGGCGCGAGTTCTCCGGCGTCAGGTGCAGGAAGTCGGGGTCTCCGCCCGGGAGTCCGAGATAGGGCGAGGCGTTGTGGAAGACCCGGACCTGGAGGTCCTGGCGACGGGTGAACTGGACGGCCGCGTCGTAGGGGACGTTGAGCCACTTGTGCAGGTCGACACAGACGGAGTCGGCCTCGTCCAGGCCGTCCACCAGAGAGGAGAACTCGGGCGACAGCGCGGCGAACCCGCCGAACGCCGCGTCGACGTGCAGCCAGAAGTCATGGCGCTCCCTGAGCGCGGCGACCGCCCGCAGATCGTCGAAGTCGACGGTGTTGACGGTCCCGGCGTTCGCGACGACGACGGCAGGACGCCCGTCGAGCGCGGTGAGCGCGGCATCGAGGCGCTCGACGTCCACGGCCTCGCGGTTGCCGGGCAGCACGGGCACCGGACGCAGGCTGCCGCGCCCGAGGCCGAGTACGGACAGGGCCTTGGCGACGCTCGAATGAGGGCTGCCGGAGAGCACGTCGACCGGCCCGAGCGCGCCGGCCCCCTCCTGCGCGACCGATACACCCCGGCGCTCACCGAGCCACTCCCGCGCGATGGCTAGCCCGACCGTGTTCGAGACCGTCGCGCCGCTCACGAACGCCCCGTGATGCTCCTCGCCGAGCCCGAACATCTCACGCAGCCAGCCCAGCGTCTCGTGCTCCAGCGCGCTCGCGAAGGATCCGGCGGCGCCCGAGACGTTCTGGTCGTAGGCACCGGTCAGCCAGTCCCCGGTGAGCGAGGCGGGCGTCGCGCCGCCGGTGACGAACCCTAGGTAGCGCGGACCCGCGGAGCCGGAGAACCCGGGTGCCCAGCGCCCGGCGAACCGGGCCAGTGCGCCCTCGGCACCGGCACCCTGGGCCGGAAGCGGATCGGGGGCGGGCGCCTTGCCGAGCCGGGCGACCGGACGGCTGCCGAGGCCGCTCACCTCCTGGACGGCGAAGTCCCGGGCGGCCTGGAGGAGTTCGGGGAGGCGGTCGAGGTCGTCGGAGAGCGCAGGGTGCATGACGGCAGCCTAGAAGGAACGCAGGCCGGACGAGCGGTCCACTTCGGGGAAACCGGACTGCCGCGGAACGGACGCGGCGCCGTGTCCGGTGGGCCGGGGGAGAGGGCTTCCCGCCGGGGACCGGAGCCGGCCGCGGCGGCGAGGAATGTCACTGTTTCGTCCCTGTCCGCCAAGCCGTACAACGCAATACCCTCAAGGGCCGTCTAGTAGACAGACAAGAGAAGAACACAACAGGAAGGCCCGCCATGGGGGACATACGCAGGCGAGGAGTTGTCGCGCTCGGACTCACCGGACTGGTCGCACCGCTCACCCTCGCACTGGGCGCGACGCCCGCGCAGGCCGCCGGCTGCACGACGGCCGCGGGCCCGTACCAGAAGCAGGTGGAGAAGTTCCTCGGGCGGCCCGTCGACGGCCGGCAGTCCGCCGCCGACTGCACGGCGATCCGGGCCTTCCAGAACAAGCACGGCATCACCCCGAACATCGGCTACGCGGGCCCGGTCACCTGGGGCGTGATGGACCTCATGAACAAGCAGAAGGCCGTGGGGAGCAACCCCAACCGGGACGGCAAGTGCCCGGTGAACAAGGGCCGTATCGCCTGCGTCAACCTCACGCTCCAGCTCAGCTGGATCCAGGACGGCAGCCGCCTGGTCTACGGACCGGTCCCGGTCCGCACGGGCAGGGACGGCTACGAGACCCGTACCGGCCTGAAGAAGGTCTACTGGCGTGACATCGACCACGTCTCGACCATCTACAACGTGTCCATGCCGTACAGCCAGTTCTTCGACGGCGGTCAGGCCTTCCACTCGGTGGGCCTCAGCATGTGGAACCCGCCCGGCTCGCACGGCTGCGTCAACATGACCCCGACCACGGCCAAGAAATACTGGTCGCTGCTCAAGAACGGTGACGACGTCTACGTCTACGGACGCAAGCCCGGTACCTGAGCGAGTGACGAGCTTCACCATCCGTTTTGTCGCCCCGTGGGCCTTTACTCACATCATCTTCACGTCAAGGGCCGTATGCTTCACGGCATGTGCACCACTCTTGACAACGACACTCAGCGGTCCGCTGCCGAAGTCAACGAGGAGATCCGGGCTCTCTGGTTCCGGGCAGGTGGGTCGCTGAACATGGACGAGCGGCGCGAGTACCAGCGTCTCGTCCTCGAGTGGGCGAAGGCCACCCCGTCGTCCTCGGCGACCCGGGCCGCCTGACCCTCCGCGTCCGGCAGGGCTCCCCGGTCCAGGGGAGCCCCGCCTCGGACTTCGGCACCGGCCGCCTCGCGGCCCGCTCAGCCCCAGCTCTGTGAATACTGCCGCTGGTAGGCCTTGCGGTCCTGCTCGGTCCTGATGAACCGGGTCGCCACCAGCGCGATGACGCTTCCCCCGATGACCAGCAGGCCGGGGCCGATGTTCTGCGGGTCGGTGAGCTCGGAGACGAACGTCTGGGCCGCCCCCGACTCACCCACCGCCTCCACCGCGCCCGGAGCCGCCGAACCCGGTGCTCCCCCCTGCGAGGCCATCGCCGAAGCCGACGTCGAGGGGGCGAGGGAAGGCTGGGCCGCACCACCGGCCGAGCCCTGTGCCGGCTGGCCCGCGAGCGTCACCCCCAGAGCCGTCAGCGCCTTGGTGACAGGCTGGAAGAACGTCGTACCACCGCTCTTGCAGTCCCCGTTGCCGCCAGAGGTCACCCCCAGCGCGATGCCCTCGGAGAACAACGGGCCGCCGCTGTCGCCCGGTTCGGCGCACACCGTGGTCTGCACCAGCCCGGTGACCGTTCCCTCCGGGTAGTTGACCGTCGCATTGAGGGCGGTCACCTGGCCGTCGTGCAGACCGCTCGTGCTGCCGCTGCGGAAGACCCGCTGGCCCACGGTCGGATCGGCGGCACCCGTGATCCGTACGCCGTTGCCGCCGCCGATGGCGACGACATTGGTCCCGGCCCCGGTCTGCTGCGCACTGTCGTACTGGATCAGCGAGAAGTCATTGCCGGGGAACGCCGTGGTGATCGTCCGGCCCACCTGCTGCCGGCCCGTGTTGTCGGAGAACCAGACCGATCCTGCGGGGCCGCAGTGCCCGGCCGTGAGGATGAACTCGCCCTGCGCGTTGCTCACGTTGAACCCGGCCGAGCAGCGCCCGCCGGTCGAGAAGATCGCCTGTGCGCCGTTCACCCGCGTGGTGAAGGTGCCCTGGGTCCGCTGCATCTTCACCGAGTCGCCGATGCCGTGGGCCAGTTTCGTCATACGGGACCAGTCGGTGGCGGACACCGTGCTGTCGGCCTCCACCACCACCTCGTTCTTCTTGTAGTCCACGGCCCACGCCGTGCCCGGCACCCGGGGTGCCGAACTGAGCGTCCGCGCGGCGGACTTGAGGTCCTGCATGCTGTGCGTCACGACCTTCGGGCGGGCACCCGCCCGCTTCACCGCGTCCGCGGCGTCCGCGTCGGTGACCGCGACGACGGGCCGTCCGTCGGCGGCTATCCAGTTGCCCGCCGTCCGCGCGGTACCCAGCCGGGACACCAGCCCGGCACCCGTGTCCGCCGCGGTCCGCGCCGAACTCGCCGTGGTACGCGACGCGTCGGACGGTTCGCTCGCCATGGCGCGGGTCACCATGAACCCTCCGCAGAGCAGCCCGCCGACGGCCGCGAGGCGCGCCCCCCGTCGGACGATCCGTCGTCGTGCGTGCCTCATGCGTGGGCTCCCGAAGCCGTATGGGGCGGCGTCAGCGCCGCCGAGGGCCCCGGTCGAGGGCCCTTCCCTCATACGTGTGCTCCGGCCCGCGCGTTCACCGTCCTCCGCGGCTCTCGCGGAGGTGGCCGGTTCGCGTCGGGAGCGCCGGCCGCAGGCCCTACGCGATGGATCGGGTCCTGGCGGTCACCTCGTCCCGCGTCAGATACGCGTCCGTGCGCTCGAAGTCCCGCAGGGTTCCCTTGCGGTCGGCGAGGAAGCCGGTACGGACGAAGTCGTCGCCCGCGACGGCGTTGAGAAGCCAGTTGGCGCTCGTACGGAACCTGGCGGAGCCCGTGCGCAGGGCGTACAGGTGGTATCCGCGGGCCACGAGCTGCGCGGGTGCGCCCTTGAGGCCGATGCCGAGCGGCTTGGACACCGCGTCGTGACCGCCGAGGTCGACGACCAGACCGAGATCCCTGTGCCGGTAGGGCAGAGTGGGCTCTCCGCGCAGCTTCGCGGTCAGGACCTTGGCCGCGTGCCGGCCCTGCCGGGCCGCGTGCTGGGCGGTCGGCGGGCAGGCCGAACCGTCGCCCTTGGCCAGGTCGGGCACCGCCGCCGCGTCGCCCAGCGCGAACACCCCGTCGAGTCCCGGCACCCTGAAGTCGGGCTCGGTGACGAGCCGTCCGCGCACGGTCTCCGCGCCCAGCGAGTCGACCAGCGGGCTCGCCGCGACGCCCGCGGTCCACACCAGCGTCCGCGAAGGCAGCACCCGCCCGTCGGTGAGGGTGATCTCGTCCTTGGTGACGGAGGCGACGGAGGTGCCCAGCGAGATCCGTACGCCGCGCTTGCCGAGCATCTCCATCGCGCTCGCTCCGAGTTTGTCGCCCAGCTCGGGCAGCAGCTTCGGGGCGACGTCGATCAGATGCCACTTGATGAGACCGGGGTCGATCCGGGGGTGGTAACGCTGTGCCGCCGCGGTGGTCAGGCGCTGAAGACAGGCCGCCGTCTCGGTGCCCGCGTATCCGCCGCCGACCACCACGAACTGGAGCCGCGCGGCCTGCTCGTCGTAGTCGGACGTGGCCGCCGCCAGGGCGAGTTGGGCGATCACATGGTCACGGAGGTACGCGGCCTGGGCGAGCGTCTTCATACCGCGCGCCTCCTCCGCCAGACCGGGGATGTCGAAGGTGCGGGTCACGCTTCCCGGAGTGAGCACCAGGTAGTCGTAGCGCAGGTCGACGAGGTCTCCGGTGATCTTCCGGACGACGCACACCTTGGCCTGCGGATCGACACCGATCACCCCGCCCGGCACCAGCGCGGTGCGGTGCAGGATCCGGCGCAGCGAGGGCGCCACGGACTGGGGTGTGACGACACCGGCGGCGACATGGGGCAGCAACGGCAGATAGAGCTGATAGTCGGTGGGGCTGATCAGGGTGACCCGGGCCTCGCCGGGGGTGAGCGACCGTTCGAGGCTTCTGGCGGCCTCGACTCCGGCGAAACCCGCGCCGACGATGACGATGTTCGGTCCTTGCATGAGAGCAGCCTCTCTTCACTGGTGCCAGCCGCGAGCCCAGGCTCACACGGGTCGCGGACACGTGCCACTGCACCGCGCGTACCCCGAAGTTGGTGAAGCACGATCTCTACCGATCAGTAACTGCCTCTTCCCCATCCGTACACGCGCTGCCAGGATCATGTCTGCCGCGGCGACGGTCCCAGACACCGTCGCCTTCGCGATGTGTGGGCTCGACCAACTCATGCGATTCGACCAATCAGCTGTGAAAAGGGGACAGGCATGACGGGACGCGGTGTGGTGCGCCGGATGGGCGTGGTGTCGGCGGTCGTGGCACTCGGGATCGGGGGGACGGTCGGTGCGGCCGGGTCCGCCGCCGCGGCGCCGGCCCAGGTGGTCGCGAGCGCCTCGGTGACGGCCGGAGTCGACTACGCCACCTGGCAGAGTGACGTCCAGGCCGTCATCGACCAGGCGGTGCCGTACGTGGAACAGCGCACCGCGAACGCCGGCGGCCAGAAGCTCGCGATGGTCTTCGACATCGACAACACCACCCTGGAGACCGACTTCCATCCCTGGTACGAGCTGCCCACCCCGGCGGTCAAGGCCTCGCTGGCGCTCGCCCGCTACGCGCACTCGCGAGGCGTCGCCGTCTTCTTCGTGACCGCCCGGCCGGGCATCATCGCCAGTGAGACGAAGTGGAACCTGAAGAGCGTCGGCTACCCGGTCGACGGGCTGTACGTGCGTGACCTGCCGGACCTCTTCAGCGAGGTCGGCGCCTACAAGACCGGCAAGCGCGCGGAGATCGAGTCCCTCGGCTACACGATCGTCGCCAACGTCGGCAACAACACCACCGACCTGGTCGGCGGTCACGCGGAGCGCACGTTCAAGCTGCCGGACTACGACGGCAAGCTGTCCTGACCCGGACGGCTCCGGCGCGTCCGGCGGCTGGGCCGGCCTCGGGCACCGGGGGCGCCGCGCCGCGGACCGGCCCGCCTACCTCTGATTTTGCGAGAGTGCCCCGGCCTTCAGGCCGGGGGTGAATCGCATCTTGGACTGCTTTGACCTCAGCTGTGGGCACGGGCCTGTA